>NZ_JHBX01000123.1:0-88958 GCF_001273855.1 Leucobacter japonicus
CGTCGGCGCGGTCGCCTACTCCGACCATGCGGTGGAGACCTGCTCGTGCGAACGAATCGCGCCGGTGATGCGCGCGATCGCCTCCGCGACCGGCACGCCGTTCATCTGGGTGCCGTCGCGGAAGCGGAAGCTGACGGCACCCGCCGCGCGGTCCTCTTCTCCGGCGATGAGCTGGAAGGGGATCTTGGCCTTCGTGTGCGTGCGGATCTTCTTCGGCATGCGGTCGTCGCCGTGATCGACCTCGGCGCGCACGCCGTGCTCACGGAGCTGCGCGATGACACCGTCGAGGTACTCGCCGTACTGCTCGGCCACGGGGATGCCCACGACCTGGGTCGGCGAAAGCCAGACGGGGAACGCGCCGGCGTAGTGCTCGAGCAGGATCGCGAAGAAGCGCTCCACCGAGCCGAGCAGGGCGCGGTGAATCATGATCGGCTGCTTACGCGTGCCGTCGGCCGCCTGGTACTCGAGCTCGAACAGCTCGGGCTGGTTGAAGTCGAGCTGCACCGTCGAGAGCTGCCAGGTGCGGCCGATCGCGTCTCGGGCCTGCACGGAGATCTTCGGGCCGTAGAAGGCCGCGCCACCGGGGTCAGCGACGAGCTCGAGCCCCGACTCTTCTCCGACCTCGCGCAAGGTCTCTGTCGCGATCTCCCACTGTTCGTCGGAGCCGACCGACTTCTCGGGATCCCGCGTCGACAGCTCGAGATAGAAGTCATCGAGACCGTACGCACGAAGCGTCGCGAACACGAACTCGAGCTGCTGCTTGATCTCGCCCTTCACCTGATCGTCGGTGACGTAGATGTGCGCATCGTCTTGAGTGAGGCCGCGCACGCGGGTGAGGCCCGACAGCGTGCCGCTCTTCTCGTACCGGTACACCGTGCCGAACTCGGCGAGACGCAGCGGCAGTTCGCGATAACTGCGCGCCCGGGAGCGGAAGATGAGGTTGTGGAACGGGCAGTTCATCGGCTTCAGGTAGTAGTCCTGGCCCTGCTTGATGACGTTGCCCTCGGCGTCTTCGACCTCGTCGAGGTGCATCGCCGGGAACATCCCGTCCTTGTACCAGTTCAGGTGCTGGCTGGTCTCGAAGAGCGAGCCCTTTGTGATGTGGGGGCTGTTCACGACCTCGTAGCCGTTCTTCAGCAGCTCTTCACGCATGAACGTTTCGATCTCGTGGCGGATGATGCCGCCCTTCGGGTGGAAGACCGCGAGGCCCGACCCGATTTCGTCGGGGAAGCTGAAGAGATCGAGTTCGACGCCCAGCTTGCGATGATCGCGCTTCGCAGCCTCTTCGAGGCGCGTCTGGTAGGCGCGCAACTCGTCTTTGGTCGGCCAGGCGGTGCCGTAGATGCGCTGCAGCATCGGGTTCTTCTCGCTGCCGCGCCAGTAGGCGCCTGCCGAGCGCATGAGCGCCCATCCGTTGCCGAGCAGGCGCGTGTTGGGCACGTGCGGGCCGCGGCAAAGATCTTTCCAGCACAGCTCGCCGGTCTTCGGGTCGACGTTGTCGTAGATCGTAAGCTCGGCGCCGCCGACCTCGACGCTCTCGCTGTTCTCGTCACCCGCCGAGCCGCCCTTCAGCCCGATCAGTTCGAGCTTGTACGGCTCGTTCGCGAGCTCGGCGCGCGCTTCGTCTTCGGTGACGACGCGACGCACGAAGCGCTGCCCCTGCTTGACGATCTTCTGCATCTCAGCGGAGATCGCTTTCAAGTCTTCAGGCGTGAACGGCGTCTTCGGGTCGAAGTCGTAGTAGAACCCGTCGGTGATGGGCGGGCCAATGCCGAGGCGTGCCTCGGGGTTGATGCGCTGCACCGCCTGCGCGAGCACGTGGGCCGCCGAGTGGCGCAGAATGTTGAGACCGTCGGCCGACTCGATCGAGATCGGCTCAGCCGTGTCCGTCTCCGTCAGCTCCGTCGCAAGGTCGCGCAACTCGCCATTGACGCGCATCGCGACGATCGAACGATCGGGGAACCGGGAGAAGCCATCGGCCACGGGTGAACTCCTGCACTGTGGGTGTCGGAAATGCTGCGCACACCGTTGCGGTCGCGCAGGATCGGCACTGCGCCGATCACCGTACGATCCTACTGCGTTCCCCCGACGTGCGGCGCTGAGTCCTCCGCCGCGTCGACACCTGATGCAGAGCGGAACCGCGGTCGACCTGCGGTGAACCATACGATCGCGCCGACCAGCGGAACGACGGCGATGAACACGATCCAGGCGATCATCTTCGGCCACGTCAGCTGCGTTTCGAACTTGGCGAGCGACAGGATCGCAGTGAGTCCGATGGCGGCATGCGTCAAGGCGAAGACGCCGGGAATCACGTCGAGCGCGGTGATGGCCGGAGGAAGCATGCCTCTCAGCCTACTTGCGCCGGTCAGCGCCCGAGCACGCGGCGGGTGTAGTCGTTCGCGAACGTTCGCTCGGGGTCGAAGACGTCGCGGGCGGCGAGGAAGTCGTCGAATCGAGGGTACGCAGACTTGAGATCAGCCCGCCTACGACCGTGCATCTTGCCCCAGTGCGGGCGGCCGTCGTAGCCGCGCAAGATCGATTCGACTGCTGAGAAGTAGGGCTCCGGATTCTCTCGCCAGTACCGGTGCACCGCGATGTACGCGCTCTCGCGACCGTATGCGGTCGAGAGCCACAGGTCGTCTGCTGCGGCGAAGCGCACCTCGATCGGGAACGATACCCGCCACCGTCGTCGTTCGATCAGCGCGCGCACCTCGCGGAGTGCCTCGGGCAGAGCTTCCGCAGGAATGGCGTACTCCATCTCACGGAAGCGTACGCGTCGCGGGCTGGTGAACACCGCGTGGGAGTCGTCGGTGAACGAGCGCCTGCCGTAGACCGCAGCGGCGAATCGGTTGATCGCGGGTGTGGCAAACCCCGCCACGGTGCCGACGCTGCAGATCGCCCAGTGCGCCGCCGTTCCGAGCAGTTCGTCCTCCAGCCAGCCCCGCACCGGGTGCGGCGCGGCAAATGCCGCGTCTGGGGTGAGGCGCGCGTTCGACTTGGTCGACAATCGGTCCGTGTGCGGCCACCAGTACGCTTCGACGTGGTCAATCGCGCGCGCACGGTCGAGCAGCTCGTCGATGACTGCGAACGGTTCGGAGCGCTCGACGGCGTGCAGCAGAAACGTCGGGACGCACTGCAGTTCGACGGCGACGAGCACGCCGAGTGCGCCGAGTCCCAGTTGCACGGCCGGAAGCCATTCGGGGTGCGTATCGGTCGCGATCCTGCGAATCTCCCCGGTGCCGTCGACCAGCGTCACCGCAGTGATCTGCGTCGCGATGCCGCCGAAGCCGATCCCCGTACCGTGAGTACCGGTCGAGACGGCGCCGGCGATCGTCTGCGTGTCAATGTCGCCGAGATTCTGGACGGCCAATCCGAGAGGACGCAGGATCATCGGGAGTTGTCGCAAGCGTGTGCCGGCACCGATGGTGACGCGCCTCGACTCCGGATCGTGTGCGATCAGCCCGGAGAGCGCTGCGACATCGACGAGCACGCCATCCGTCATCGCAATGTCGCTGAACGAATGCCCGGCGCCGATCGCTTTCAGGGTCTCACCGTCTGCCGCTGCACGACGCACGATGTCAGAGAGCTCTTGGGCGGATGTCGGTGCCAGAATCCGTATGGGCTGAGCACGGGCGCTGCGCCCCCAGTTCTCGACGATGCGACCGCGACGAGTTCGCAGGCGGTCGAGTTTCGGATCCGACGACGATTTCGAGTCAGTCACAGGAACGCCTTCCCTTCGCCGCGATAGGTGGGTACCGAATCGATCACCTGATCTCCATCGACGACGTGCAGCACATTCAGATGTTCTGAGACCTCCCCCGATTTCGCGTGTCGCAGCCACACCCGATCGCCGACCTCGAGGCCGCGCGCGGCGGCGCCGCGCAGCGGAGTCTGCACCTCGCCTGCGGCCTCGCGCGGCAACGTGCTCAGCCCTGGAGGCCACACCGGGAGCGGTTGGCGATTGGCCGTCGGTGGTCCCGACGCAATCCACCCACCGCCGAGCACCGTCGCGACCGCTGGAGCGGGGCGGCGCACCACGGAGAGCGCGAAACCCACCGCGGGAGCCGGCGCGAACTGTTCGTAGTGATCGAACAGACCTGGGCCGAAGAGACCGGACCCCGCCGCGATTTCCGTGACGGAATCATCGAGCCGAGTGGATTCAATCGACCCCGTGCCGCCCCCGTTCACGAATTCGAGGTCGTTGCCGTGTGCTCGGACGACCGACCGCACCAGGGCGACCGCCTCCGCTCGCCGTTCGGCGAGTTCAGCTATTGACGCGCGCTGCATGGCGCGAATCGCGATCCTGCCCGGACCCGCATTGGGAACGCCCGCGACCTGCGCCTCGTACGCCATGATGCCGACCACCCGAAACCCCGCACGCCCCGCAGCCGCCGAGGCCAGGCTCGCGAGAGCCGCCGGCGACCCTACCGGGGATCGGAAGACCCCGACGTGCCCCAGCACCGGCGAGTGCAGCGAGGCGTCGAGCTCCAACGCCACCCGAACGGTCTCGCGCTGCGCTGGCGGCAGCACGCTGTCGATACAGTCCAGCTGAGACACATCATCGACCATCAGGGTGATCGCGGCGGCCCGCCGCTCGTCGGTCGCGAGCGCCGCGATCGCCCCGCGATCCGATGTGGGGTAAGCGACCACGATGTCGTCGAACCCGGCATCCGCGAGCCAGAGCGCCTCAGGCAGGGTGTATGCGAGCACTCCCGCAAACCCGGGAATCGCGAGCACCGATTCGAGCACGGCCCGCACCCGCAACGACTTGCTCGCGACACGTATCGGCGTCCCCTGCGCTCGCCGCAGCAGATCGTGAGCATTATGCGCGAGGGCACCCCGGTGCAGCACGCCGAATGGCGGATCGAGCTCGCTCGTCGCCGCATCGATGCGCGGCCAGTACGCCGCAGGGTTCGCCCAGGGGTCCCCTCGTGGCGCTGTCAGATCGATCATCGAACACTCCTCACGTAGTGCACGCTCCAAGCGCCGAGCAGCGAGCACACGCCGCTGACGAGAAACAGTGCGAGAAATCCTCCGGTAGCGCTCACGACGATCGCCCCGAGCAGTGGTGCGAGCGCCTGCGGCACGGCGTTCGCAATGTTCATGATGCCGAGATCTTTGCCGCGGGTCGCGGCGTCAGGAAGCACCTGCGTCGCAAGCGCCTGATCGACGGCAAGGAAGCACCCGTACCCGAGACCGAGCAGTACTGCGGCCACCAGCGCGAGCGAATAGCCCGGCCACACCGCAAGCAGCAGTCCGCCGACCGCCTGCAAACCGGCCGAGACAGCAACGAACACCTTGCGCCGGCCGAGACGATCCGAGAGCCTGCCGCATACGAGGGAGGCCACGACGGTCATGGCGGTGTACATGAGCGACAGGACGAGCAGGTCGTCGTCAGCGTGTGCCCGGTGGAGCCCGAACATCAGGAAGTACAGCAGGAGGCCCGTGCCGAGTGCATTGCCCGTATTCACCAGAATGCGCGACAGCAGCGTCCAACCGAAGTCGGGGAAGCGACGCGGGCTGATCCAGAACCCGCGAGCGACGGCAACGGCGCTCCAGGGCGCGCGGTGACGGCGGTCGAGCGGCGGATCCGGCAGCCGCAGTGCTGGGAGCACCAGCACGCAGAGCGCCACCGCGAGGCCGATGTACCCGGCGCTGATGCCCGTCAGCACCACGGTCACCAGCAGCAGTCCGAGCACCACCCCGACGCCCTGCGGCGCCGAAACGAACCCGGAGACGAGGCCGCGCTGAGACACGGGCACCTGGTCCGCGATCATCGCGGTCAGCGCAGCTGTCAGCGCGCAGAACCCGGAAATTGCGAGTGACCAGCAGACTGCGACGCCCCAGAACGACTCCTGCAGCCCGAGAGCCACCAGGCTGCAGCCGAACAGCAGGGCTCCCCCGGCGACCCAGGGTCGACGTCGCCCCCACCGCGACGTCGTGCGGTCGGAAAGCGCCCCCGCCAGCGGATACGCGATGATCGCGCAGACGGCAGAGATCCCGCTCACCGTGCCGAAGGCGACGACGCTCCCGACCCAACCGTCGGCCCGCACCAATCGTTCGACTTGCGTCGGGAGGAGCAGTTGCATCGGCGCGAGCTGGGCCATCCACACGCCCAGCCACGCAACCGAGAATGCAGCGATCCACGGGGCCGAGACCCGGCGTGAGGGTGTCGTAACCGCTTCCACCTCAACCGACGACGGCACCTCGGTCGCGGGTGCCCGGCCGCGCTCACGACTCACAGTGACCGCGATTCCGCGTGCACGAGGATCGCCGCGACCACGGTATCCAGCGCGAGTACGGGCGTGACACCGTCGACGATGTGCGCGATGGTCAGGCCGTCGGTCAACGCGACCACGACGGTCGCGATCTCATCCACGGGAACCCGCCACCGGGTTCCCGAGATCTGCCCGGCCTCGACGAGCAGATCGGCGACGAGCGACCGGTAGCTGTCGTACTGCGAGCGCACGAGCGCCCGGGAGTCATCATGCCGCGACGCATCGAGCGTCAACTCGAGCATGCCGTGTTCGCGTCCGGGATGCTGCACCACGGTCTGCACGTAGCGCTCCATGCCGTTGCGGACGAGTTGCTGCAGCACAGCGTCGCCAGTGGCGCCTGAGGCTGCGTCATCGCGTTGCGAGTCTCCCCCGCTCGCGAGCACCGCGTGCACCGCTTCGCGTTCGTCTCTGACGACTCTCTCGACGACCGCCTCGAGCAGTGCATCGCGGGAGTCGAACGCGTAGTGGAGGCTCGCAAGGCTCATGCCCGCCTCCTCAACGATCGCGCGAGTGGATGTCGCCGCGAGCCCCTCTCGGCTGAGCACCCGCAATGCGGCATCGACGAGCGCGGCTCGACGCTGATGCACAGGAACGCCCATCGATCCTCCTCTTCGAGAATGTGGGTCAACTGTCCCAGATTCGCCGGAAGAACGCAATGGGGTGAAACGCATCAGGCCCACAACGCGTATGCGCTGCGGGCCTGATGCTGGTGTGGTGGGCGATACCAGACTCGAACTGATGACCTCTTCCGTGTGAAGGAAGCGCGCTACCAACTGCGCCAATCGCCCGTCTGCACTTGAGTTTCACGAGCGAAACTGCGCGGTGCCAACCTGATCGATCATACACGGATCGCAGGCGCACTCTGCCCCACCAGTCTCGAGGCGCAGTATTTCGCGGAATCGGGGCTATTCGGTCGGGCGTGTCGTGATCGGCGCGAGGTCACTGTTGAGTTGTTCATCCAGTTCGGCGCTCACCTCGCTGAGCTGCTGCAGATCATGGCGGAGCCCGTTGTATCGGTCGATGTCGCCCTGCAGATCGGCAAGTTCCGTGTCGAGGGCCGCGCGACGCTCGGTGAGTGCGCCGGAGACCGCAGTCTGCGCGTCGGGGTCTTCCGCATACGTGCCGGCCGCAACATCGGCCGAGAATGCGCTCGCGTCAGCGTTGAAGACTTCCACCGCCTGACCGTACGATTGCTTGCGCGACTCCACATCGGCGCGCAGCGCCGTCATTTCGGACTGCAAGTGATCGGCTTGCTGCTGCAACTCCTGAAACACCGTGTGGTACGTGTCGAACCCGTCGATCAGGTCTGATCGCTGCTTGAACCACTGCGCGTAGTGCTCTTCGAGCCAGGGCGGAAGGTCGCGCACCTCGGTACCGAAGACCGAATGCAGTTCGTTTGCGAACGCGGTATCTGACAGATGCTCGTACACCGACATACGCTCCGCGAGTTCGGGGTGCGCGGGAACCAGGTCATCGTAGACCTCACGCAGCTTCGCCGTCATGAGGGTGCGATCGCCCTCCCCCATGCGCGACCACACGGCGTGCAGCAGCTCGTGAGCCGCGGTGACCTCGACGATGCCGCTCACGCGCTCATCAGTGACGTCGAACAAATGGATTCGGTCGCCCGCGTAACACCCGAGCACGTGACCCTGCTCGGAGTGGTCGACTTCGGCGCATTGCTCATTGAAGTGCTGGCTCCCGTCGATGGTCGGGTGCGTCGCGGTGAAGATGCGCAGGCCCTCGTCGGTCAGCTGCAGCGACTCCGAGAGTTCTGCCACCTTCGGGCTGCTCTCAAACCCGAGTGCAGCGAAGCGATCTTTGAGCTCCTGCCGATGCATCATGACGAATGCCACGAGCGCGACGACGAGCAGGAAGACCGTGAAGCCCACCCATCGCTTCACCACCGACCCCGCGCTTTCGGACATGCATCCACAGTATCCGGGGCCACCGACACGCATGCGAAAACTTCCAAAAACGGCGAAATCACGCCAATATTTCGTGCGGCGCGCCCGGGATGGTGAGCCTGATTTGCACCCCCGCTCAGGCTTCCCTATAGTTAATCAGGTCGCGGAAACGCGGCGGAAATGCGGATGTAGCGCAGTTGGTAGCGCATCACCTTGCCAAGGTGAGGGTCGCGAGTTCGAGTCTCGTCATCCGCTCCAGTGGCCGAGCTTGCTCGGCCGCTTGTGGTAACAACCACTACGGTGGCGTGGCCGAGAGGCGAGGCAGCGGCCTGCAAAGCCGTATACACGGGTTCGAATCCCGTCGCCACCTCGTCTATAATTTCATAGCCTGTACAGGCGCGATTGGCGCAGCGGTAGCGCGCTTCCCTGACACGGAAGAGGTCACTGGTTCGATCCCAGTATCGCGCACAGAAGAAAAGCCCCGGTTTCTCCGGGGCTTTTTGCATTCCGTGACCTCGCGAGAATCGCGAACGCGCTGCGTTCGCCCCAGATTCTCACGCTGGTTCGATCCCAGTATCGCGCACAGAAGAAAAGCCCCGGTTTCCCCGGGGCTTTTTGCGTTCCGTGACCTCACGAGAATCGCGAACGCGCTGCCAAACACACTTCGACCCCCGAGCGCTCACGCAGTCGGGGGCCGAAATTGCGGCAGTGCCGCGAAAAACTACTCGTTACCGATCGCGCCGTCGATGTTGTCGCGAACTTCAGTGATCTTGTCGCTGAACTTGCCGCCGGTGATCTTGTCGGCGAAACCGGCGACGCCGTCAAGCACCTTGTCGCTGATTTCCTCGGCCTGATCACTCTTCAGCGCATCCTGCAGCTTCTCAGCATTCTCGTTCACCACTTCACCGGCCTTGCCGGCGAGGTCGGAGGCCTTCTTGCTCAGATCTTCGATGCCCATTCGTTCGTCCTTTTCGTCAGCGCACCGGCCGGTCGCGGCGCATCTTCTCTCATTATGACTCCATGGCATCTGCTGAGGGAAGACCCACATGTCCAGGCACTGCAGCGCTTCGGCATACGCTGGAACAATGCGAGCCTTAGACCCAACCCCCATCGCGGTGCGCCGGGCCTATGACCAGCGCGCCGTCGAATACGCGGAGCACTTCGCGGACGTCGCGACTGCTCATCCCGATGACCGCGCGCATATCCGCGCTTGGGCCCTCGCACGTTCCGGGCCCGTGCTCGACGCCGGCTGCGGCCCGGGGCACTGGACTGAGGAGCTGCGTCAGCACCGAGTCGATGTCGAAGGCATCGATCACTCCCCCGAGTTCCTGGCCATCGCCGAAAGCCGTTTTCCGGACGCTCGATTCCGCCAAGCATCCCTCGAGCAGACCGGGTGTGCCGATGCGAGCCTGGACGGCGTCCTCGCCTGGTACTCGGTGATCCATACCCGCCCCGAAGAGCTTGCTGCGGTGCTTGCGGAGTTCCGCCGCGTGCTGCGCCCTGGCGGGAGCTTGCTTGTCGGCCTGTTTGCCTGGTCGCATCTCGAAACCTTCGAGCACGCGGTTATCCGGGCGTATCGCTGGCCCTCCGGGCAGTTTTCTCGTGTGCTGCACGAAGCGGGCTTCAGCGTGCTCTCGGTCACCGAACGCCACGAACCGGGCGCTCGTCCCCAGTGCATCATCGAAGCTCGCCGTTCCCCCGACGTCGCCCCACCTCCGAAGACGTGACGGGCATCCTGCGCAAGTGATTGCAGCGTGCAGCAGCTCCGCGCAGACTGGTGGCACACGCACCGCTGAGAACGGAGACCCGCATGAGCCCGATCGCGAAGTTACACAGTTTCGTATTTGACTGCCCCGAACCTGCCGCTCTGGCAGAGTTCTATCAGCGTATCTTTGGGGGCACGGTGGTGGCTGACGGCGACGACTGGGTCGACCTCGAGATCCATGGGCTCGCCACGACACTCGCGTTCCAGGAGTCCCCCGGTTATGTGCCGCCAAACTGGCCGGGCGATGACGGCGCGCAACAGGCGCACCTCGACATTCGTGTCGACAACCTCGATGAAGCGCACCGTGCACTCCTCGAAATTGGGGCGCGCTTCGCGGCCGACCACGAGACGTTCCGCGTCTACCGCGATCCGGTCGGGCACCTGTTCTGCACGGTGCGCGGCTGAGCCGCGAGCGTTCGCACAGCGAGGCGGCGCCCGGAACGGTGCATGAGGGAACGGAGTATCAACCGCTCAGGCTCACCCACGGATCCCGTGTTCGCGCACGACCGCGGCGACTGCATCGACAAAGCGGCTCCGGTCAAGCACGTGCCCTTCGCGGCGCATCCCATCGTTCGTGACACGGAGTACGCGTTCGGGTGAGAGGAAGCTCTCGCGCCCCTGACTGTCCCAGCCGCCGGTGCCGACTGAAACGAAGCCACGGTGCTGCTTGGTACTCAGGTAGCACCCCGCAGTGGTCTCGTCGTCGATGCGCGCGATGATGAGCACCGGTCGATCTTTGCCGCGACCATCATTCTCGACGTAGGGCACCCAGGTCCAGATGACCTCGCCGGGGTCAGGATCACCGTCAGGGTTCGGCTCGTAGCTCGGCCGCAAGAGACGTGTCTCCGACGCGGTGAGCTCGCGCGTTGCCGTTTGGCCCTCGCGCCCCGGGCTCAGACGCTCGTCGTGCGAGGCCGTCGCAGTTGCCGGTCGGTTGCGGCGATCCTGTGCAGATGGTCTCAGACCTGAACCCGAACGCTGATCGGAATTCTGCCGGCCCGAAGACTTGAGAAACGCCGTCAGAAACGAACGACCGAATTCACCGAGCGCTCGCGCCCACCCTCTGTTCGACGGGGTCCCGTTCATATCGTCTCCTGATTCGACGGTGCGGATGGCGCTACTGAGAAACTTCGCTGGCCGTCAGTGCGTTCAAGCGCGACATGCAGCGCAGGTACTTCTTGCGATACCCGCCGTCGAGCATGCCGCCGCCAAAAATCGTCGTGAGCTGCGCGCCGGTCGCGCGAATGGGAATCTGCGCGTCGTACACACGGTCGATGAACGCGACGAATCTGAGTGCCGATGACTGATCGGTGAGCTCATGCACATTCCGCAGGCCGATGCAGTGCACGCCCGACAGCAGCCCGCTGTAGCTCGACGGGTGCACGGTGGCCAAATGCTCGATCAATTCGGAGAAATCATCGTCGGTCATGCGCTCGTGCGCGGAGGCCACATCCGCCAGCACGAAGCGATACTCGTCATCAGTCAATGCGATGGCGTCGCTCTCGAGGTCGCGCTGACGGTAATCGACGCCGTCGATACGAATCGTCACGAAGCGATCGGACATCGCTTGAATCTCGCGCATGAAGTCGGCAGCTGCGAACCGCCCCTCGCCGAGCGCGTTGGGCGGCGTGTTCGAGGTGGCGACGAACTTGGTGCCGGTCGCGGTGAGGTCACCGATGAGACGCGTCATGAGCATGGTGTCGCCCGGATCGTCGAGTTCGAACTCATCGATGCAGATCAGCCGGGCTCCCTGCAGCACACCGACGGCGCCGCTGTAGCCCAGCGCACCGACCAGCGCGGTGTATTCGATGAAGGTGCCGAAGTACTTGCGACCGGCCGTGGCGTGCCACGTGGCCGCGAGCAGGTGGGTCTTGCCGACGCCGAAACCGCCATCGAGGTAGATGCCCGGCTTCGTCGTCGCAGGAGCGGCTGAGTCAGCCGACTTCTTTTTCCCGAATCCGAAGAACCCTCCGCGAGACACCGTTGGTGCGGGCGCGGCGAACGCGCGCAGCAGCTCGCGGGCTTCGTCCTGGGAGGGGTAGTCGGGATCCGGCCGGTACGAATCGAAAGAGGCACGATCGAACTGGGGCGGAGGCACCAGGGTCGCGACGAGTTCGGTACCGGAGATCGTGGGTCGCCGGTCGACGAGCCGGGCGGCGTTGTGCTGGGTGTCTGAGACCATCGGAGCCAGTGTACCCGCGTGACCGTGCTTATCCGCGCCAGGGAGGATGCGGCAACGCGCGTGCGAAGACGCGCGTCGTACGCTCCCACCCTTCCTGGTCCATATTCCACAGCTTCACGTGCTCCGCTCGCTGCATCAGGCGCAAGTGCACCAAATCCGGTCGCAGATCGGCAAGACGCTCCGCGCCATCAGACGGAACGAACGTGTCACCGCGGCTTGCGTGTATCAGCACCGGAATGCGGAGATCGCGGGCGAAAGTTTCGGGGCGCAATTGCGCGATCGGGAGCCCGCCGTTCTCACCAGCGCCGACCCACCCGCGCGAGAGCATGCCCACACCGATACCGGCAATCGCCTCAGGCACCGAGGCTGCCGCAGCGTGATAGCGGAGGAGCGCGTTCCAATCAACGGCTGGAGAATCGAGAATCAGACCGTCGATGACGCCGCGGTGCGGACCGCGAGTGGCCGCCACCAGGCAGGCGGTGCCCCCCATGGACCAACCGACCAGGGTCACGCGTTCCGCCCCGCGACGCACGGCCTCCGCGACGGCCGCATCGACGTCCCGACTCTCGGAGAAGCCGACTCCGTACCGACCGCGCAAGCCTTGCGGCGCACCGGGATCATTCCGGTAACTGATGATCAGATTCGTAACCCCGCTCTGCGCGAGCGCAGACACGCCGCGCAGCGTCTCGCCAGGTAACGCGCCGCGGCCGTGCACGTGGATCGCCCACCGACGTTTCCGGGGCCAGCGCGGGTGCACGATCCAGGCATCGGCATCGCCGAGTTCCGTCGCGTAGGTGATGTGCTCGGTGCGCATTCCGAGTTCTTCGGGTTCCGAGTACCACCAGCCCGTGATGCGCCCCAGCACGCCGGGGAGCAGTTCACCCCGATCGACTGCGATGAGCTCGCGCACGACGTCACCGCCGAGATGCGCCACGACCTCGCCGACGCGCGCGTGACCCTCCACGCCCTGGAACAGGTACGAGTATCGCCCCGGCAGGTCGGCATCGGTTCCGCAAAGCCGCACCGTGGGCGCGCCCCCTTGCGGCCGAGTCGTGCCATCGAGCCCCGCGGCATCGACCGAGACGACTTCGACTGGCGACTCGGGCGCGGCAGCCGGGGTCACGGCGCGTCGTGCGAGGGCGACCCCACCGAGCACGGCGCCCGCAGCTCCGGCGAGCACCGTTCCCGCAAGCGCGCCCAGCACCCCGAGCCCGACCGCCCGGCCCCGTCGCGACTCAGAATCCACCATGGTGACGGCCTCCTCCTTCGCTTCGCCGATCCCGGCGTGGCATCGACCCGAAGTTCACAGCAAACTCTAGTGTCACCAGTGTGATGGCACGCATCGGTGGCGCCCCCGTCGACTTCGACACGGCTGCAGAGCAGCTCCGTTCCGCGCGCTTGCGCGGCGAACTGGTCTCTCAAGAGATCGCGGCGCCCGAGCGCATCGCGCCGCACTCGATCGCGCTCGCCGCAGGGGTGTCGCGCACGTCGGAGCACGGCCCTGCATCGAGTACGGCCACCGATTCTCCGTATGGAGCCGGGCGCATCGTGCTCATGCACGACCCCGACGCTTTCGACGAATGGGGCGGCCAATTCCGCATCGTTTGCTTCGCCCAGGCGCCGCTCGAACTGGAGATCGGCGTCGACCCGTTCATCTCCGATGTCGCCTGGTCCTGGCTCGTCGATGCGCTGGACTCTCGCGGCGCCCAGTACACCTACCTTTCCGCTACCGCCACGAAGACGCTCTCGAGCAGTTACGGCGCCCTGGAGGCGCGTGGAGAATCCGCCCAGATCGAACTGCGCGCGTCGTGGACGCCGATCGGCAACGACTTCGGGGTCCACGCCCAGGCATGGTCGGAGCTCTTGTGCCTCTTGGCCGGACTCCCCCACGCGGAGGGCATAGACTCCATCGCGGCGCGACGCTCGCGCCAAGCCGCGGAAGGGGCATAACGCATGACGGTCTCCCAGTCGGAGCTCGATACCCACTGGACCATGGTCAGCGACTCCGAAGGGCTCGAGCGCGCCGCTGACGCCCTCGCCGGCGGAACCGGACCAGTCGGCGTTGACGCCGAGCGCGCGTCGGGCTTCACCTACGGGTCCGAGGCCTACCTGGTGCAGGTGTTTCGTCGTGGTGCAGGCACGTTCCTGATCGACCCCATCGACATTCCAGATTTTGCGCCGCTGCAGCACGCCCTCGCGGCGGAGGAATGGATCTTCCACGCGGCGACTCAGGATCTCCCCTGCCTGGCTTCGATCGGGCTCGTGCCGCAACGCATCTTCGACACCGAGCTGGCTGCGCGACTCCTCGGGTACGAACGCGTTGGCCTCGGGGCGATCGTTGAACTCAAGCTCGGCATCACACTCGAAAAAGCGCACTCCGCCGCGGACTGGTCGCAGCGTCCACTCCCAGAATCCTGGCTGGAGTACGCGGCGCTCGACGTTGCGCTCCTGCCTGACCTGCGCGACGCCATCGCGGCGGATCTTGACGGACAGCAGAAAGCAGAGTTCGCGATCGAGGAATTCGAAGCGGCGCGCACCAAACCCGAGAAGCCGCGCCCCGCAGAACCGTGGCGCAAGCTCTCCGGCGGCCACCTCCTCAAATCTGCGCGTGCCCTGGCACTCGCCCGGGAGCTCTGGAACGCCCGCGACGCACTCGCTCGCGAACGCGACGTGGCACCCGGTCGACTGATCCCGGACGCCTCGATCGTCGCTGCCGCGGCCGCCAATCCTCGGTCGAGCGGCGACCTCGCGCGCCTGCAGACATTCCGCGGGCGTGCCAGCCGCAGCGAGCTCGAGCGCTGGTGGGCAGCGATCCTGCGCGGGAAGACGACCACGGACTTGCCGGGGCCGAAGCAGCGCGATCCCGAGGCGATCCCGCATCACCGCGCGTGGGCGCAGCGTCATCCCGAAGCTGCCGCACGACTCGAGGCCGCCCGACCAGCAATCGAGGCCGAAGCCGAGGCGCGCTCGATTCCTCTGGAGAACCTGCTCACCCCCGACACGCTTCGCCGGGTCGTGTTCCAGCCGCCCGCCGACCGCTCTGCGGAAAGCATCGCACTCCGTCTCACGGAGCTCGGAGCGCGCCCCTGGCAGGTTGGCATAACCGCACCAATTATTGCCGGCGTAATTGTAGATCTCCCATAACACTGTGCGGTGATTCCCGCAGATTTTCAGCATTCTCGGCGCCAGGTCGTGACGCGTGAGACTCCGTCTCTCTAGGATGGAGGAAACGCAGATCACCAATGCTGATGGAGGCGAAGTGGCCGCAATGAGAGAAGTTGTGTTCGTGGACGGTGTCCGCACCCCGTTCGGGCGTGCCGGCGACAAGGGAATCTACGCAGGGACTCGTGCCGATGACCTGGCAGTCAAGGCGCTGCAAGGGCTGATCGAGCGCAACCCCGAGCTACCGCTCGAGCGCATCGACGACGTGGGCATCGCCGCGACGACCCAGCAAGGCGACCAGGGGCTCACGCTCGGCCGCACAGTATCGATGCTTGCGGGCATCCCCGTCACGGTGCCCGGGTTCGCACTTGACCGCATGTGCGCCGGCGCACTTACGGTTGCGTCGTTCATGGGCGCCGCGATCGGATCGGGTCAGTACGACCTCGCGTTTGCCGGCGGAGTCGAGCACATGGGCAAGCACCCCATCGGACTCGACGCAGATCCGAATCCTCGCTTTGTTGCCGAGAAACTGGTGAGCCCGGATGCACTGAACATGGGCATCACCGCGGAACGACTGCACGACCGCTTCCCGGCATTGACCAAGGAGCGCGCGGATCGTTTTGGCATGCTGAGCCAGCAGAAAGTGCAGGCCGCCTACGACCGCGGCGATATCCAGGCCGACCTGATTCCGGTGGCGACTCGCTCGGAAACCGGCTGGGGTCTCGCAACCGAAGATCAGGGGCGCCGACCGGAGACGACGATGGAGGGCCTCGCAACGCTGAAGACCCCGTTCCGCCCGCATGGTCGCGTCACCGCGGGCAACGCGTCCCCGTTGACCGACGGCGCAACCGTCTCGTTGCTCGCCGGCGCCGACACCGCCCGCGAACTCGGCCTCGGTGCAAAGATGCGACTCGTCGGCTTCGGCTTCGCTGGTGTCGAGCCCGAAGTCATGGGCCTCGGCCCGGTGCCGTCGACGGAGAAAGCGCTGCGCCGCGCCGGCCTTACCATCGACGACATCGGCCTCTTCGAACTCAATGAGGCGTTCGCCGTCCAGGTGCTGTCATTCACCGACCATTTCGGCATTTCCGACGACGACCCGCGCGTCAACCCCTGGGGCGGCGCGATCGCCATCGGGCATCCGCTCGCTGCATCGGGCGTCCGTCTGATGACGCAGCTCGCGCGCCAGTTCGCGCAGCGGCCCGACGTGCGATACGGCGTGACCGCGATGTGCGTCGGCCTCGGACAGGGCGGCACGGCGATTTGGGAAAATCCGCATTTCGACGGCAAGAAGGGCAAGTAGCGCAATGACCGACTACAGCAGCATCGATTTCACTCCGCTGATCGAAGCGTCTGACGACGAGGTCATCACGGAGTCGTTCGTGCGCGATGTCCCCCTGCCGTCCGGCGGCACACTCGCGCTGATCACGCTCGACAACGGACGAGACCATACCCGACCGAACACTCTCGGACCGCGCACCCTCCAGTCACTCGCGATTGTGCTCGACGATCTGCGACGCCGCGCGGCCGCCGGTGAGATCGTTGCCGTCGCGGTGACGGGCAAGCCGTTCATCTTCGCCGCGGGAGCCGATCTTTCGAAGGTATCCACGCTCGCGACCGAGCAGAATGCCCGACTCATGGCGCAGTACGGCCACTTCGTGCTCGGCAAGTTCGGCGAGCTCGGAGTTCCCTCATTCGCATTCGTGAACGGCCTCGCCCTCGGTGGCGCGATGGAGATCGCCCTCCATTGCACCTACCGCACTCTCGATTCTTCAGCTGCTGCGCTCGCTTTCCCCGAGGTGTTCCTGGGCATCATTCCGGGGTGGGGCGGAGCGACCATTGTTCCGAACCTCATCGGTATCGAGCAGGCACTCGAGGTCATCGTCTCGAACCCGCTCAAGAACAATCGGATGTTGAAGCCACAGCAGGCACTCGAAATGGGTCTCTTCGACGCGATGTTCGGGGCCGCAAGTTTCCTCGAGCGCTCCCTGGCCTGGGCCGACGGGGTGCTGGGAGGATCCATCTCCGTGCAGCGACCGCACGTGCCGGGCAAGCTGGAGCGCCTGACCAAGTGGCCCGCCGCGATCAAGATCGCACGCGACACGTTGAAAGCGCGACTGGGCACCGCAACCCGGGCGCCGTACGTCGCGCTCGATCTGCTGAGTGCCGCAAAAGACAATGACCTGAAGCGTGGATTCGAATGTGAAGACGATGCACTCGCCGAGTTGATCTCCGGCGACCAGTTTGCAGCTTCGATCTATGCCTTTGATCTGGTGCAGAAGCGTGCGAAGCGCCCCGCCGGCGCGCCCGATAAGGCGCTCGCCAAGCCGGTACTCAAGGTCGGCGTGATCGGTGCCGGGCTCATGGCGAGCCAATTCGCACTGCTCTTCGCCCGGAAACTGCGGGTGCCGGTACTGATCACCGACCTTGACCAGTCACGCGTCGACAAGGGTCTGGAGTACATCCGCGGCGAGATCGCGAAGCTGCGCGACAAGGGGCGCCTGAGCGCGGACGATGCCAATCAGATCACCGAACTTGTGCGCGGCACGACCGATAAGACGCAGTTCTCGGACTGTGATTGGGTCATCGAAGCGGTGTTCGAGGAGCTGGGTGTTAAGCAGCAGGTATTCGCGGAGATCGAGCCGATCATTTCCGAGACTGCCGTGCTCGCAACGAACACCTCTTCCCTATCAGTCGAAGAGATCGGCGCGAATCTCGCTCACCCTGAGCGACTCGTCGGGTTCCACTTCTTCAACCCGGTCGCCGTGATGCCGCTCATCGAGGTGGTGCGCACTCCCGCAACGGACGACGCGTCACTCTCCACGGCAATGGTCACGGCTCGCAAGCTGGGGAAGAACGCGGTCATCACCGCGGATCGCCCCGGCTTCGTGGTCAACCGTCTGTTGGCGAAGGTCATGGGCGAAGCCGCACGTGCTCTCGATGAGGGAACCCCGCTCCCCATCGTGGAACGCGCGCTCGCACCGATCGGACTGCCGATGGGGCCGTTCGAACTCATCGATCTCGTCGGATGGAAGGTCGCGGCACACGTGCAGGACACGATGGTCCATGCGTTCCCCGACCGGTTCTACGCGTCAGAGAATCTGCACCGTCTCGCCGAGGTCGAGACGCCCCTGGTGAAGACGAAGCTCGGCAAGGTCGAGGAGCTGTCAAAGGCCGCCAAGAAGACCGGCGTCTTCGGCAAGCACGCCGTCGGTGAAGATGAGATCCTGCGCCGTGTCGAGGACGAACTGGCGAACGAGATCAGGATCATGCTCGACGAGGGCGTGGTCGCGGCGGCGGAAGACATCGATCTGTGTCTGATCTTTGGCGCAGGCTGGCCATTCCAGGCCGGCGGGGCGACACCCTACCTGGATCGGTCAGGGGCAAGCGAGCGAGCGTTCGGCGGCACGTTCCACGATCCGCGTATTGCCGGGGCACACCGGTCGTAGCGCGGCTGGCGGGCGGGGCGTCCTCAGGTTCAACGAGGGCGCCCCGCTCCTCTCAGTTCTCGGGGACGGTTCCCGTCTCGGGGCGCGCGACCGGAATACGGGTGCCCTGCACCTGCTGTACGACATTCGCAGCGATCTGCGAAGCCGTCAATCCGGCATCGTGGAGCAATTCGGCGCGCGAAGCATGGTCGGGAAACGCATCCGGCGTTCCCAGCTCGCTCACCGCGGTGTCGACGCCCGCATCTCGAAGTGCTTGACGAATACGGGTGCCGATTCCACCGACGCGAATGCCGTCTTCCAGGGTGATGACCAGTCGATGGTTCCGCGCTGCGTCGATCACTGATGCGGGGACGGGCACCACCCATCGCGGATCGATCACTGAGGCAGTGATTCCGTCGTGCTCAAGCACGTCAGCCGCTTCCAACGCGACCTCGGCGAGCGGCCCGACGGGAACGAACAGCACGTCGCCGCCAGCGCTGTGCTCAGAGTGGCTCGACGAACGCACCGCATCTCGGAGCACATCGACACCGTCGACGGTACGTCGAAGCGCGCTGATGTCGTCACCGACTGCGCCTTTGGGGTACCGAAGCACGGTGGGTGCGTCGTCGACGCGCACGGCCTCGGCCAGGAGTTCGTCCAGGCGCGCTGCATCGCGAGGCGCAGCGATCCGAATGCCCGGCACGACCTGCAGGGTTGCGAGATCCCACACGCCGTTATGGCTCGCCCCATCGGGCCCCGTGATTCCGGCGCGGTCCAGCACGAACGTCACGCCGGCTCGATGCAGGGCCACGTCCATGAGCAGCTGGTCGAACGCACGATTCATGAACGTCGCGTAGACCGCGACGACCGGGTGCATCCCGCCGTAGGCGAGCCCGGCGGCACTGGTGACTGCGTGCTGCTCGGCGATGCCGACGTCGATCACGCGGCCGGGATACGCTGCGGCGAGGCCGTCCAGTCCCGTCGGCGCCAGCATCGCAGCGGTGATCCCGACGATGCGGTCATCGTCTGCGGCGAGCTCGATGATCCGATCGCGGAAGACCGACGTCCAACTGCGTCCATGCGCTGGTTCGACGGGCTCGCCGCTGCCCGGATCGATCTGCCCGATCGCGTGGAACTGGTCAGCGAGATCGTTCTCCGCCGGAGCGTATCCGCGCCCCTTCTCGGTGATCACATGGACCAGAGTCGGGCGACCGTATCCCTTGGCCTGCTGCAGTACTTCTTCCACCGCGGCGAGGTCGTGGCCGTCAACGGGGCCGAGATACTTGATGTCGAGATTCGAGTAGAGGTCTTGGTTGTCCGATGCCCGACTGACCATACCGCGCATCGCTCCTCGTGCCGCGCGGTAGACCGTGCGACCGGGAGCGCCGAGACGTGAAAACAGCTTCTCGCTGCCCTCTTGGAGGTCGCGGTAGGCGTCTTTCGAGCGCACGGAATTCAGGAAGCGTGCCATGCCGCCGATCGTCGGCGCGTATGAACGCCCATTGTCGTTGACGACCAAGACGAGGTTCCGGTCGTTGTCGTCGGTGATGTTGTTCAGTGCTTCCCAGGTCATCCCGCCGGTGAGCGCGCCGTCACCCACCACGGCGACGACGTGCCGATGCAGCTGGGTGGGGTCAGATTGGGCGCGGCGCGCGAAGGCTCGAGAGATTCCATCTGCCCAGCTCAGCGAGCTTGACGCGTGCGAGCTCTCGACGATGTCGTGCTCGGATTCTGTGCGCTGAGGATACCCGGCCAAGCCCCCACGACTGCGGAGTCCGGAAAAGTCTTTCCGCCCGGTCAAGAGCTTGTGCACATAACTCTGATGACCGGTGTCGAACACGATGGGGTCACGCGGCGACTGAAACACGCGGTGCAGTGCAATCGTCAGCTCGACGACCCCCAGGTTCGGCCCGAGATGACCTCCGGTTCGCGAGACGGCAGCGATGAGGAATTCACGGATTTCCGCGGCAAGGTCTTGGCACTCATCCAGTGTGAGCGCGTCGAGATCTCGAGGCCCTGAGATTCGATCCAGGATCGCCATGAACTTGGCCTCCGTTCCGTTTCGCCGCATGAGAACCGCGAATCTGATCAGTCTAGTAGCGCCGTAAACGAGCGCGGGCCCGGATCGCCGAAGCGACCGGGCCCGCGCAATGCACGCAGCGGCTAGACCAGCGAACGCAGCACGTACTGCAGGATGCCACCGTTGCGGTAGTAATCCGCTTCGCCCGGGGTGTCGATGCGAACCACCGCGTCGAAGGCGATCTGCGAACCGTCGGCCTTGGTTGCCGTCACAGCGACCGTGCGTGGCGTCTCGCCATCGTTGAGCGCAGTGATGCCCGAGATGTCGAAGGTCTCGGTGCCGTCAAGACCGAGGTCATCGGCGCTCTGCCCTTCGGGGAACTGCAGCGGAAGCACGCCCATGCCGATGAGGTTCGAGCGGTGGATACGCTCGAAGCTCTCGGTAATGACTGCCTTCACGCCCAGCAGTCGGGTACCCTTCGCCGCCCAGTCGCGCGACGAGCCCGAACCGTACTCCTTGCCGCCGAGCACCACCAGCGGAATACCCGCGTTCTGGTAGTTCTGCGATGCATCATAGATGTACGACTTCGGCGCATCGGCCTGCGTGAAGTCGCGCGTGAAGCCGCCCTCGACGCCTGCACCGTCGTTCTCCGAAGCCAGGAGCTGGTTGCGGAGACGGATGTTCGCGAACGTGCCGCGGATCATGACCTCGTGATTGCCGCGGCGCGAGCCGTAAGTGTTGAAGTCCTTCGGTGCGATGCCGTTTTCGACGAGGTACTGACCCGCCGGCGTCTCGGCCTTGAAGCTGCCCGCAGGGCTGATGTGGTCGGTCGTCACGGAGTCGCCGAGCTTCGCGAGCACACGTGCGCCCGAGATATCGGTGACCGGTGACGGCGTGAGCTCCATGCCGTCGAAGTAGGGCGCCTTGCGCACGTAGGTCGACTTCTCATCCCACGCGAACGTGTTGCCATCGGGGGTCGGCAACGAGGTCCAGTGCTCGTCACCATCGAATACCGTGGCGTACTTCTGCGTGAACATGTCGGAGTCGATCGACTCGTCGGCGATCTTCTGCACCTCGACGGGGTCAGGCCAGATGTCGCGGAGGAACACGTCGTTGCCCTCGGAGTCCTGGCCGAGGGCCTGGGTCTCGAAGTCGAAGTCCATCGTTCCGGCAAGCGAGTACGCGATCACCAGCGGCGGGCTGGCGAGGTAGTTCATCTTGATATCGGGGTTGATGCGACCTTCGAAGTTGCGGTTGCCAGAGAGCACCGCGGTCACCGCGAGATCGTGATCGTTGACGGCGTCGGAGATCTCCTGGTTCAACGGACCCGAGTTGCCGATGCAGGTGACGCAGCCGTAGCCGACGGTGTAGAAGCCGAGCTTCTCGAGGTCAACCTTCAGGCCTGACTTCTCGTAGTAGTCGGTGACGACCTTCGACCCGGGAGCCAGCGTCGTCTTGACCCACGGCTTCGCCTGGAGACCGCGCGCTGCCGCATTGCGAGCGAGCACGCCCGCAGCGAGCATCACCGAAGGGTTCGAGGTGTTGGTGCACGAGGTGATAGACGCAAGCGTCACCGCGCCGTGGTCGATCTCGAACTCCCGCCCCTGCGCGTCTTTCACCTT
This sequence comes from Leucobacter japonicus, assembly GCF_001273855.1. Classification (NCBI taxonomy): domain Bacteria; kingdom Bacillati; phylum Actinomycetota; class Actinomycetes; order Micrococcales; family Microbacteriaceae; genus Leucobacter; species Leucobacter japonicus. The sequence goes on from NZ_JHBX01000123.1 coordinate 22,359, forward strand.
GGCGGGGTTGGCCGCCTGGGCGTAATTCTTGAGGTCCGTCTCGAACTGCGACTTCGAGTGCCACAGCTCGATGCGATCCTGCGGGCGCTTCGGGCCGGCGATCGACGAGACCACGGTACCCAGATCGAGCTCGAGGTACTCGCTGAACTCGGGCTCGCGCGACGCGTCGTGCCACATGCCCTGCGCCTGCGTGTAGGCCTTGATGAGTTCGAGCTGCTCTTCTGAGCGGCCGGTCAGACGCAGGTAATCGAGCGTCACATCGTCGACGGGGAACATCGCCGCGGTCGAGCCGAATTCGGGGCTCATGTTGCCGATCGTCGCGCGGTTCGCAAGCGGAACCGATCCGACACCCTCGCCGTAGAACTCGACGAACTTGCCGACCACACCGTGCTTGCGCAGCATCTGGGTGATCGTGAGCACCACGTCGGTGGCGGTGACGCCCGCGGGGATCTGGCCGGAGAGCTTAAAGCCGACCACTCGGGGAATCAGCATCGAGATGGGCTGACCCAGCATGGCCGCCTCGGCCTCGATACCACCAACACCCCAACCGAGCACACCGAGGCCGTTCTCCATCGTGGTGTGCGAGTCGGTGCCCACGCAGGTATCGGGGTATGCGAAGGTTTCGCCGTCGATGTCGCGGGTGAACGTCACACGAGCGAGGTACTCGATGTTGACCTGGTGCACGATACCGGTTCCGGGCGGAACGACCTTGAACTCGTCGAACGCGCCCTGGCCCCAGCGAAGGAACTGGTAACGCTCGCCATTGCGCTGGTACTCGATCTCGACGTTGCGCGCTGCCGCACCGGGAGTGCCGTACACATCGGAAATGACCGAGTGGTCGATGACCATCTCGGCGGGCGCCAGCGGGTTGATCTTGTCAGGGGTGCCACCCAGGTCGACAACGGCCTCGCGCATCGTCGCGAGATCGACGACGCAGGGCACGCCAGTGAAGTCCTGCATGATGACGCGCGCGGGGGTGAACTGAATCTCCGTATCGGGCTGCGCCGAAGGATCCCAATTGCCCAGGGCTTCGATGTGCTCACGGGTGACGTTCGCGCCGTCTTCCGTGCGGAGCAGGTTCTCCAGCAGCACCTTCAGGCTGTACGGCAGCCGCTCGTGGCCAGGGACCTGATCGATGCGATAGATTCCGTATTCGTTCTCGCCGACGGCGAGGGTGCTCTTCGCGTCGAAGCTGTTGACGGCTCCCATTGAGCTCCTCCAATGTGTCTCGATGTCGAGATAATTCTATACCCGAACCGACACCACCATTGTCACGCCGACGGGGCGTTTTGCCCAGTGTTCTCCTCAGATTCTCCGCTTGGATCATCAGATGATCGGGGCAGGCGATTGAGCACCATCCACGTGAAGACCACCACCAGGGCGAAGAGCGGCACCCCCATGACCAGGCGAGCGATCCCGAGCGCATCGGTCGCCACTCCCCCGTCGTCGCCACGCGCGGCGAAGTAGAGCGGGAGCTGCACGGCGAGTCGCGCCACGAACAGCGCCGCCCAGAGCAGGGTGAGCCACGTCGCGATGCGCTTCAGCGCCCGCACCCGGCGCCAGCCGGTCAGATCGCCGCGCAGTGCTCCGAGAGCGAGTCCGATGAGCGGCCATCCGACCGCCGCCGACAGGAGCAGGCCCAGAGACCAGACGATATTCGTGATGAAGCCCGGAACGTAGTAGTCGGCTCCTCGCCCCGTGAAAATCGTTGCCGCGACGGCAACTGCGACGCCGGCCGCCCCAGAGAAGACCGACACAAGCGGTTCGCGCCGCAGCAGTCGAATCACGATGAGCACGACGACGAGAGCGGCCGGCGCAATCGCCGACAGTCTCGCGTCGCGGGTGAGCGTGAAGAGCACGAGAAAGAGCAGGCCGGGCACGAGGGTTTCGGCGATACCCCGCCACCCTCCAATCGCTTCGAGGACGCCACGACCCGAAAGCGCCTCTCCAGACATTCCGGCGCGCACGGTGCGCCCCAGCGCGCCTCCGAACTCACGCGTCGCCGACACGGGTTCGGTCGCAGGAGGCGGGATCAGCGGAGTCCGCTCAGATTCCGGCTGTGCGCCCTCAGGCGCGCTGCGTTCCGGTTCTGCAGAACCTTCGGGGCCGGTCACACTGCGAGCGTTCCGCCTTCGGGTGCCTGGCGTTCGCCTTGCACTCCGGCGGGTACCTTCAGCGGCAGCAGTTCGCTCGGCGGCATGGGCTGATCACCGCGCACCACGACAAGCTCACGGAACAGGTCGAAGACCCGTTCACGCGCACCTGCATCGACAGCGGCCTTGCCCATGATGACGCCGCGGAGCATCCACCGCGGTCCATCGACGGCGATGAAGCGCGCTGCACGAGTGCCTGCTTGCTCATCAGGCGCGGGGGTCTGCACGAACAGCTCCGTTCCCAGCACACCCTCCTCTTCCGTCGCGGTGCCGCCCTGAGTGGTCATCTGATGGGCGAGTTCTGAGCGCACCCCGTGCCAGAGGCCGGTCGTCTTCGGTGCGGCGAATGCCTGCACCTGCAGCAGCGACTCCGCGTACTCCAGTGACACGGCGACGACACGATTCGCACGCTCATCGACCTCGAGGCGCAACTGCAACCCCTCACGAGGCGCAACCTTGATGCCGCCCAGGTCGACATACGGACGCATGGCAGGGACTTCGCTGACATCGAACGGACCCGCCGTTTCGCGATCCGTGGGCGCAGACTTGCTGTCGTCGGGCGCGGCAAGCTCTGCGTCGCGCACCTCCAACGCGTCAGCGGCGTTCGGGTCGAGCTCGTCAGACTCGGGCGTCTGTGCATCACTCATGATTGCGTCTCCTCCTGCGGCCGGTATCGGCCGATTGCGGCGCTCATGCGCCGACTGTCTGTCTTCAGTTCTGTACGCCGGTCGAGCCGAAGCCGCCGGTGCCGCGGACGCTCTCCGGAAGCTCCGGCACCGGAGTGAACACCGCACGGCTCACGGGCATGATGATGACCTGGGCAATGCGATCCCCCACCTCCACGGCAAACGCAGCCGAGCGATCCGTGTTCAGCAACGTGACCTTGAGTTCTCCGCGATAGCCCGCATCGACGGTGCCGGGCGAATTCACCACGGTGATGCCGTGTTTCGCCGCCAAGCCGCTGCGCGGAACGACGAACGCGACGTACCCATCGGGAAGGGCGATTGAGACACCAGTTCCGATGAGCGCTCGCTCGCCCGGTTCGAGCACGACTGACTCCGCGGCCCTGAGATCTGCTCCCGCATCTCCGGGATGGGCATACGTGGGGGCGAACTCGGCGACAATCGGCACCTCAACAACATCACTCACCCGCTCAGCGTATCTGATCGGGCCGCGCATGCGCTGGATCGACCGCTCCCAGCTCGGTCCGCGAGATAATGGCAGCATGACCCGTGATGCCTCCGCGCCGACGACTTCCTCCTACCGGGAACGGCTGCTTCCCGGCCCGAGCCTGTTCATTTCACTCATCCTGGTGATCCCGGCGGTAGCCCTGGTGTTGACTCCGATCAATGCGCAGTGGGCGATTCCGACGGGCATCATCGTGTACGTCATTCTTGCGTTCACGTTCTTGCTGCTCAGCCCATCGATCGAGGTCGCTGACGATTCACTCGTCGCCGGGCGTGCGCGGATCCCGCTCCATCACCTCGGAGCCGTCGAACTTCTCGGAGCCGAGGCACTGAAAGCGGCGATCGGACCGGGAGCCGACGCGCGGAACTACCTGCTCTTGCGCGGATGGATTCATCGGGGTGTGCGGATCGAGGTCACGGATGCGAACGACCCGGCGCCGTTCTGGATTCTGACGACCCGACACCCGCAGAAGCTCTCCGCGGCGATCGCGTCGACGCGAAGCGACGCGCACGAGGCCTGAATCTCACGCACTACGACTGTGGCTGCGTGTTCGCCCGATTCCGGGCGGCACGCAGCCACAGTCATTTCAGCGGGAATTACGCTGCGCACTCCCGACAGATCGGACCGAGATCGGTCTCGTGGTCGATCTGTGAACGGTGACGCACTAGGAAGCAGCTCACGCAGGTGAACTCGTCATCCTGCTGCGGCAGCACGACGACATCGAGTTCGACGTCGGAGAGGTCGTTGCCTCCCAGATCGAAGCTGGGGTTGTCGGCATCCTCTGAATCGAGGCCCGAGGCGCCCTTGGCTGGTCCACGCTCTTTCAACGCCTCGATCGAATCGGCGTCTTCTTCGGTCTTGCGCGGGGCGTCGTAATCGGTGGCCATTCTCTCCTGCATTCCCGTGCCGGTCTATCGGCACCTTATCCTTCGAGCGGCCATAGTCTGCCGCACGAACCTCGTCTGGCGCAAACTGTTCCGCTCAGAGTTCTCTGAGCGCGAAGTCGCGCACACCCTCCGCGCAGGCATATCGCCACGCGCCCGCGTCAATGCGCAGAATCGCCAACACTCTATGTCACTCTGGTTCGCGACTCACGAAGGAGATGCGCCGATGGACGAACTGCGCTTTGTGCGCCGAGATGACCGGTCGCTGATCGTCGCGAACGACGCCGGCGACGAGTTCCGCTTCCTGGTAGACGAGGCCGCGCTGAGCGAGCTTCGTCACTTGTCGCGTCGCGAGCGTGAGCCCGGAAAAGTCGGGCCACGTGAAATCCAGGCGCTCATCCGCTCCGGGAAGTCACGCGCCGAGGTGATTGCGGAGACCGGGCTCGACGAGGCCGACGTCGAACGCTACGAGGAGCCAGTACTCGCCGAACGTCGCTACATCCTTGAGCGTGCGCACGCTGTGCCGGTGCGCACCGATGCGCTTGACGAGGCGGATGAGCGTTTCGGTGCGGTCATCGCCGAGCGACTCATCGGGCTCGCGTCGGACACGAGCGAGTGGAGTTCGTGGCGCGATGAGGAGCGGGGGTGGATGGTCAGTCTCGAGTTCATCTCGCATGACGTTGCACATCGCGCGGTGTGGACGTTCGATCATCGCAAGAACATTCTCGCGCCGATCAATCCGGACGCGGTGAACCTGTCGAAGCAGGGCGAAGTCGGCGATCGATTGATTCCGAAGCTGCGCGCAGTCGACGGTGGGGAACGTAGCGGCCGCTTCGAGGCGAATACGTTCGCAGAAGATACCGGCGAAGATTTCTCTGCCGACGCTTCCGGCATCGGGACCGAGTCGGATCCCGAAGCGGACACCGACGCCACGCCGCCCGCAGATTCGAATGCCGAGTACGAGCGCCGCAAGGAGATCGATCAGCGCGCAATCTCATCAGACGCCGCAGCACCGGCGGATCTCAGCCAGACTGCAGATCTGCTCGATGCGCTTCGAAAGCGGCGCGGGGAGCGGGACCAGGTCAAACGCGATGCCGCGCTGCAGCCTCAGGAGCTTGATCTGGACGCTCTCGCAGATTCTGGACCGGCGGTTACACCGTCTCCCGTGGAACACAAGGACGACGACTCGACGAACGACGCGACCGCACCCGTCTCGCTTCCGGAAGTCTCAGAGCGCGCTGCGTCCCCTCGCAGCATCTGGGGCAACGCCGGGGTGTCGGCCCCCGGCTCGACGCGCGATCAGGCACCCCAGCGTAATTCGGGCACCCCTGAAATCCAGGAGCGACCGAGCTCGATGCGCCCGAACGAACCGGCTTCGTCCTGCGAGTCCGAGCGCCCTGCGAAGAAAGGTCGGGCGTCGATTCCGAGTTGGGACGACATCCTGTTCGGCACCCGCAGCGACGAAGATCCGGCGCAGTAGACGCTGAGTGGATGGCCGCTCAGGCCCCGACTCGCGCTCGAGCTACCGCGGCCACGGCGTTCGCGAATCCTGTTCCGGCGAGCGCGCCGGCAAGCGCGAGCGGCACTCCGCGTTCCTCATCGGTGAATGATCCGTGCTGCCCCACCATCGAGAGCGATCTCGGGTCGTCGAGATGCGAGTAGTAGGCGATCTGTTTGCGTGCGGCGACCATCACATCGCCGAGACGCGGAGCGACCTCCGGTGCGATATTGCCGAACGCTCCGGATCGCACGGCCTCATCACGCGTGAAGATCCACGCACGTCCACCTTCGGCCTCTTGCCAGCGAAGAGCGACCTCCTCTGCATCGGCGCCATCGCTGAGATACAAAGCGCGAAAGCGCGGCTCCCCGCCGATGTCCTCGACCCCGGAGAGCAGCGGTGAATCGGCGCCGATCACGACCTGCTGATGCGCCGCGACATCGACCATGCCGTGGTCCGCGGTCACCACGACGCCGACATCGCCGGGCAACCCTCTGAGCAGCGATTCGAGTGCGCCGTCGAACTGCTCGAGACGGTGCCGCCACGTGTCGCTCTGCCAGCCGAATTCATGCGCCGCCTTGTCGAGCTCATCGACGTAGAGGTAGACGACTGCCGGCTCGTCGCCGCGCAGCAGCTGAGATGCGGCCGAGAAGCGATCCTCGATTCGCTGCCCGCCGACGTACTCCGCCCCGGCGAGGATCGCCTCGGTCAGCCCGCCTGACGCGTGCGCCGGGCGACCGATCGCGAAGGCGCGCGCTCCGATATCGCCGGCGAGATGGAACAGCGGTCGCACGCGTTGCCACGCCGCACGATCCGCGATCCCGTCCCAATCACGCAGTGTCGTGATCAACCCGAGTTCGGGGTGCCGAATTCGATAGCCGATCAGCCCATGCTGCCCCGGGAGTGCTCCCGTCACCAGAGTGGTGAGCGCGGCTCCCGTCGTCGACGGGGCCACCGTTTCAATGCGTTTGCGCTGCAATCGCCCGAGGGTCGGCGCATGACCGATTGTGGCTGAAAGATTCGCGCTCCCCAAACCGTCGACCACGATCATGACGAACGAGCGGATCGCCGGGAGGGTGACATCGGACGCGATGCGCAACTCCTCGGGCACCGCGTGCCCGGCACCGCGGGCCATCGCCGCCAGGCCGCTTGGCAGAATCGCGGCAAGCCTCGCACCGTTGTCGGTCGTCGTCGGTAGCATGATTTCCATTATGACCGACCCCCGCACGTCATCCGCCGGCACACCGGATGCACCCCATGAGCTCGCCGGCGAACGCATCGAAGATATCGACATCTCGCAAGAGATGGAGGGCTCTTTCCTCGAGTACGCCTATTCGGTGATCTATTCGCGCGCGCTTCCTGACGCGCGCGACGGGTTGAAGCCGGTGCAGCGCCGCATCCTCTTCATGATGCAAGACATGGGTCTGCGCCCCGAGAAGGGGCATGTGAAGTCCGCTCGCGTGGTCGGCGAGGTCATGGGCAAGCTGCATCCGCACGGTGATTCGTCGATCTACGACGCGCTGGTGCGTCTCGCACAGGGATTCGCCCTCCGATTGCCGCTGATCGACGGGCACGGCAATTTCGGTTCGCTCGATGACGGACCAGCCGCGTCCCGATACACCGAAGCACGGCTCGCGGGCGCAGCGCTCGCCATGACGGAGTCGCTCGACGAGAACGTCGTCGATTTCGTGCCGAACTACGACAACCAGATCATGCAGCCCGAGGTGCTGCCGTCTGCGGTTCCCAACCTGCTCGTCAACGGAGCCAGCGGCATCGCGGTCGGCATGGCGACGAACCTGGCACCGCACAACCTCATCGAGGTTGTCGATGGCGCCAAACACCTGTTGCACCATCCCGAGGCGACCGTCGACGAGCTGATGGAGTTCATCCCCGGTCCCGACCTTCCTGGCGGCGGCACGATCGTCGGCCTCGACGGCGTGAAAGACGCCTACCGCTCCGGGCGCGGAGCCTTCCGCACCCGCGCCAAGGCGTCCGTCGAGCAGCTCGGACCACGACGCACCGGGCTCGTCGTCACCGAGCTGCCCTACCTCGTGGGTCCCGAGCGCGTGATCGAGAAGATCAAGCAGGGTGTCGACGCGAAGAAACTCTCCGGCATCTCCGATGTCGCCGACCTGACCGATCGCAAGAATGGGCTGCGGTTGGTCATCACGTTGAAAACCGGGTTCTCCCCCGAAGCCGTGCTCGAGCAGCTCTATCGATACACGCCGCTCGAAGACTCGTTCAGCATCAACTCGGTGGCGCTCGTCGAAGGGCAGCCGCAGACGCTCGGACTCCGCGAAATGCTGCGGGTCTTCCTCGATCACCGCATCTCCGTCGTCACCCGACGCACCGAGTTCCGCTTGCGGAAGCGTCGCGAACGTCTGCACCTGGTCGAGGGGCTGCTCATCGCCATCCTCGACATCGACGAAGTCATTCAGCTCATTCGCACAAGCGATGATGCCGAAACCGCTCGCACTCGACTCATGCAGGTCTTTGACCTGTCCGAGTTGCAGGCCGAGTACATCCTTGAATTGCGCCTGCGTCGCCTGACGAAGTTTTCGCGGGTCGAGCTCGAAGCCGAGCGTGACGAGCTGCAATCAGAAATCGAGTCGCTGCTGGCCATCCTTGGCAGCGACGAGCGACTCCGCGGCGTGGTCGCCGACGAGATGGACGCTGCAGCGGAAGCATTCGGCACCCCGCGGCGTACCGTTCTGACCGGAGCGGTCATGCGCCCGACCCGTTCGGCGGCTTCAACGGCCTCGCTTGAGGTCGCCGACTCCCCCTGCACCGTGTTGCTCTCGGTCACCGGTCGGGCCCTGCGCATCGAGCGTGATCCCGAAGCCCCCGAGTCGACCCGGCCGGCACCGCGCGCCACGAAGCATGGCGCCGTGCTCGCGAGCATTGACGGCACGGTTCGCGGTGAGCTCGGGGCGATTCTCTCTGACGGCACACTGCAGCGATTCACCCCGGTCGACCTTCCGTCGGTTCCCGCCGCGAGCATCGCATTCTCCGCGGGTGCAAAACTTGCGGAGTACATCGGAGTCACCGATAAGAAGCTCCGCGTCGTCGGCATCGTTCCGCTCGACACGGAGGCCCCCATCGGGCTCTTCACTCTGCAGGGAACTGTCAAGCGCGTCGTACTCACCGACCTGCCCGCCAAGCCGAGCTTCGAAGTGATCGCGTTGAAGAGCGGTGATTCTCTGGTCGGCGCATTCGTCGCCGCAGACTCTGATGAGTTCGCGATCGTGACCAGCGACGCGCAGCTGCTGAGGTTCGGCGCCGGGTCGGTTCGCCCCCAGGGCCGGCCCGCTGCGGGTATGGCGGGCATTCGTCTCGCTGCCGACGCACGCGTCGTGTTCGCCGGATCGGTTGCGGCTGATGCCGAGGCCCGCGTCGTCACCATCGCCGACAGCTCGATCACCCTTCCCGGCACCGATGTCGCAACGGCGAAAGTTTCTGACTGGGCCGAGTTCCCGGCAAAGGGCCGCGGCACCGGCGGCGTCCGTGCTCAACGCTTCCTCAAGTGGGAAGACCAGATCGCGTGCGCTTGGGTGGGTACGGGAGAGCCGCGCGCTCTGGCCTCTGATGGCACCGCTCGCAAGCTTCCCGTCGAACTCGGCAAACGCGACGGCTCAGGCCAGCCCATCGATGGCTCGGCTGCCTACGTGGGCGTCGCTCCCTGACGTTCGCCGCACCGGCGACACTTCGGCCCCGTGCCTCCGCAAACGCGGGAGCACGGGGCCGGATGCATCCTCACACCAGAAACTTCGGAGAGAACGCCTCGCTCGAGTTAGGCGTCGATGCGCTCGCGATCCAGGTCATCGGCATTCTCGATGATGAACTCCTTGCGCGGTGCCACATCGTTGCCCATGAGCAACTCGAAGATCTGCGAGGCCGAGTGGGCGTCTTCGACGCGAACGCGCCGCAGCGCACGATGCTCTCGATCCATCGTGGTCTCCGCGAGTTGATCGGCATCCATCTCGCCCAGACCCTTGTACCGCTGGATCGGCTCCTGATACTTCTTTCCGCGCTTCTTTAGATCAGCAAGCAAGGCGTTGAGTTCGCGTTCGCTGTACGTGTAGATCACATCATTGGGCTTCCGGCCGGCATTCTGCACGATGACGCGATGCAGCGGAGGCACGGCAGCGTACACGCGACCCGCTTCGAGCATCGGTCGCATGTAGCGGAAGAACAGCGTGAGCAGCAGTGTGCGAATGTGCGCACCATCGACGTCGGCGTCGCTCATCAGGATGACCTTGCCGTAGCGTGCGGATTCGAGTTCGAAGTCGCGCCCCGAACCTGCGCCGAGCACCTTGATAATGGCGCCGCACTCTGTGTTATTGAGCATTTCGGCGACCGAAGCCTTCTGCACATTCAAAATCTTGCCGCGAATCGGAAGCAGCGCCTGGAACTCGCTGTCGCGCGCCGGGCGGGCCGTGCCGAGCGCGCTGTCACCCTCGACGATGAACAGTTCCGTCTCCGCGACCTCTTTGGAGCGGCAATCGATGAGTTTCGCCGGCAATGACGAGCTCTCCAGCGAACTCTTGCGCCGCGCGGTGTCGCGTTGCGCGCGCAACGCGATCCGCGCCTTCATCTCAGAGACCATCTTCTCGAGCAGCGCTGCCGTTTGGGTTTTGTCGGCCTTCTTCGAGGACTCGTAGCGCTCGGTCAGCCCTTGAACGATCGCTTTCGTCACGATCGCGCGCACGGCTGCAGTGCCGAGCACCTCTTTCGTCTGCCCCTCGAACTGGGGTTCGGGGACCCGCACGGTCACGACCGCGGTGAGTCCGGTCAGAATGTCATCCTTCTCCGGCTTGTCGCTGCCCGCTTTCAACTTCCGAGCGTTGGTCTCGATCTGCTTGCGGAAGAAGCGGGTCAGTCCCTGCTCGAAGCCGGTGAGGTGCGTGCCGCCCTTGGGCGTCGAGATGATATTGACGAAACTCTGAATCTCGGTGTCGTACCCGGTTCCCCAGCGCAGTGCGACGTCGACCTCGCACTCGCGTTCGACCTCTCGTGAAACCAGATGACCCGTTTCCGCGTCCATGACCGGAACGGTCTCACGGAACGTGCCCGTATCGGTGACGCGCCAGGTCTCGGTCAGCGGAGCATCGACCGCGAGGAAGTCGACGAACTCCGAAATGCCACCCTCGTACGCGAATTCATGCACCGGAGCGACACCGTCGTCGCCTCGGGATTCTGACCGTTCATCGGTGATCGCGATCGCGAGGCCCGGAACGAGGAACGCCGTCTGCCGCGCGCGCGCGACCAGCGACTCCGGCTCGAATCGTGCCGACGCCAAGAAGATCTGCGGGTCGGCCCAGTAGCGAACACGCGTTCCGGTCACCCCCCGTTTCACCTTGCCGACGACGCGGAGTTCAGACGCCTCTTCGAAGGGCGTAAAAGCGCTGTCAGGCCCATCGCCAGCGAAGATCCCGGGCTCACCGTGACGGAACGACATCGCCCAGGTCTTGCCCTCTCGGTCGACCTCGACGTCGAGTCGTGAGGAGAGCGCGTTCACCACAGACGCACCGACGCCGTGTAGGCCACCTGACGATTGGTAGCCACCGCCACCGAACTTTCCGCCCGCGTGCAGCTTCGTGTAGACGAGCTCGACGCCGCTGAGCCCACTCTTGGGTTCGATATCGATGGGTACGCCGCGGCCGTTGTCGGCAACGGTCACGCTGCCATCATCGTGCAGCACCACGCCGATGGCGTTGCCGAAACCGCCCAGCGCTTCATCGACCGAGTTGTCGATGATTTCCCAGAGGCAGTGCATCAATCCACGCGAATCGGTGGTGCCGATATACATGCCCGGCCGCTTACGCACCGCTTCGAGCCCCTCGAGCACGGTGAGATGTCTCGCGGAATAGCTGGAATCTGCCACGACTCGGATCTCCTCAGGTTGATGACGGATCTACCCTAGGCCACACCACGGACATCGGCGGTCAGGCGATCCGGCGAGTGCCCAGGTCGAGTCCCCGTGCTACGCGGTCAGCGAACCACGGCGACAGAATGCGGGAATTTTCGGGAGGTCGTGCTTGGATGGTGGCGTAGTGATGAAAGAAGAGGAGGATGCCATGACGACACTCGAGCAGGATCGAACCCAAGAGGTTGAGTCCGCAGATCGTCCCCTGAGTGCGCTGGACCGTTGCGATAGCTGCGGTGCGCAGGCATACGTCCGGGTGCTGCTGGGCGGAAGCGAATTGCTCTTCTGCGCGCATCACGCGAACAAGCACGAGTCAAAACTGCGCCCGATGGCGGAGACCTGGCACGACGAGACCCATAAGCTCAACGCGTAACTCGCGAGACAGAAAGGGCCCCGGTGAAGTGATCTTCACCGGGGCCCTTTCTCATGGGCGTCGATCGACGCCGCAAATCACTCAGTCGAGGTAGTCGCGGAGCTGCTGGCTGCGCGACGGATGCCGCAGCTTCGCCATCGTCTTCGATTCGATCTGGCGAATACGCTCACGCGTGACGCCGAAGGTGTCACCGATCTGGTCGAGCGTCTTCGGCATACCGTCGCCCAGGCCGAACCGCATGCGGATCACGCCGGCCTCGCGCTCTGAGAGCGAATCGAGCAGCTGTTCGAGCTGCTGCTGCAGCATCGTGAAGCCCACCGCGTCGGCCGGAACCACCGCTTCAGTGTCTTCAATGAGGTCACCGAACTCGCTGTCGCCGTCTTCGCCGAGTGGCGTGTGCAGCGAAATGGGCTCGCGCCCGTACTTCTGCACCTCGACGACCTTCTCAGGAGTCATATCGAGCTCACGGCTCAGCTCTTCAGGCGTGGGCTCGCGACCGAGATCCTGCAGCATCTGCCGCTGCACACGGGCGAGCTTGTTGATGACCTCGACCATGTGCACCGGAATACGGATCGTGCGCGCCTGATCGGCCATTGCGCGCGTGATGGCCTGACGGATCCACCAGGTCGCATAGGTCGAGAACTTGAAGCCCTTGGTGTAGTCGAACTTCTCGACCGCGCGGATCAGACCCAAGTTGCCCTCTTGAATGAGGTCCAGGAACTGCATGCCGCGGCCGGTGTAGCGCTTTGCAAGCGACACGACGAGGCGGAGGTTTGCTCCGAGCAAGTGACTCTTCGCGCGCTGGCCGTCGCGCGCCACCCACTTGAGCTCGCGCTCAAGCTTCTTCGCCAGACCCTTTTCCGTCGAGAGCTTCTCTTCAGCGAAGAGGCCGGCCTCGATACGCATGGCGAGCTCGACTTCTTCAGCGGCGTTCAGCAACGCCACCTTGCCGATCTGCTTCAGGTAATCCTTCACCGGATCAGCGGTCGCACCGGGAATCGCGGTCGTGATGGTCGGAACGTCTTCCTCGTCACCGGCCTTCAGCACGATCGCGCCGGTCGGCAGCGGCTCGGTGATCACCGGAGCCGCCTTCTCCTCTTCGGCGGCTTCGGCTTCTTCATCGACCTCGGGAGCGTCGAGATCGATCTCGTCCTCGGTCTTTTTCGTCGCGCGCTTCGCTTTGGTCGCCGCTGGCTTCTTCGCCGCCGTCGATGCCTTCTTCGCTGCAGCAGTGGTCTTCTTGGCTGCTGCCGTCTTGCGCGGAGCCGCAGTGGTCTCGGTCATCTCGCCGGCCTCCTCGGTCTGTCCTGCCTGCTGGGTCGCACCCGCTTTGGATGCTCGAGTCGTGGTCGTGGATGCAGTTGCCACGCAGCCGCCTCTCTCGTTCAGATCTCGGCCTGTGCTGACGGTGAAATCGCCGTCAGGTGCTCACAGCATGAAAACCCATGTCAAGCCCGGCGTATTCCCGCGAGCGAGAATGAGAGCCGGATTGCATGGGCTGCACATCAATTATTGCACGGACCCCAGGAAGTTCTTGCCACTCGACGCGCCGGGTGCTATTTTCACACCGCTTCCGGGGCGTCATCTTCGGGGCGTCGACGCTGATGCTCCGCCAGGTACCGCTCCAACTCGCTTGCGAGCTGGTCGGCCGTCGGAATCGAACCGTCTTCCGCAACCAAGGGCGATCGCGGGCTCTGGTCTTCCATGTATGCGTCATAGCGCTGCTCCAAGTTGCGCACCATCTCCGCAGACTCCTCGTTTTCCGCGATCTGCGTGTCGACCTGAGCGGTGAACTGTCGCGCCAGCCTTCGCACCTCGTCGGTGGGCAGAATAAGTCCGGTCGCCGCCATGATGCCGTCGAGCGCGGAGTAGAGCGCATCGGGGTATTCCGTGTTCGCCAGATAGTGCGGGATCAGCAAGGCAAACCCAGCCACCTCCTCACCGAGCCCGTGCAAGCGATATTCGAGTACATGCGACGCCGAGGCCGAGAGCTTCGTGGTCGGCTTCCACACGGACCGCGCTTCGATCAGATCATCGCGGGAACCGCTGACGGTCATCGAGATCGGCCGCGTGTGCGGCACGGGCATCGGGATCGCGTGCGACCAGACGGTGATCGAGACCTCAAACTCGTGCACGAGCAGCAGAACCGTGTCGATGAACTGCTCCCATCGGAAGTCGGGCTCGTACCCGCTGAGCAGCAGGAACGGGGCACCGAGCTCGTCGTGCAACAAGGACAGCGTCAACTCTTCGGGGGCGTAGTCGACGAAGTGATCTTCATCGAACGTAATGATGGGACGTCGCGCCCGGTAGTCGAGCAGCAGATCGGCGTTGAACCGCACCAGTTCTTCGGGTTCACCGTGCTTCCACAGGAATTCTTCAAGCTGCGCGATGGCGCCGCCGGCATCACTCAGGCCCTGCATCGCCACGACCAGGGGCAGGCCGCGCGGTACCCGAGCTCGGCGTTCCGAGTAATCAGCAGAAAAGATCGATTCCGTCACGCTTCAATCCTACGAACGGCGCGCATCACGAGCCGCGAAATCATCACGCCCTCAGCGAAACCCTGCGCAATGGTACTCGGGCGCTCCGGTGTAGGCTGGTCGAGGCGCGCCCTGCACATTTCGGACGCCCTTCACATTGCGAGTATTCCGAGGGAGACCCCACTTGGCCGATCAGCAGTTTGACATCGTGGTTCTGGGCGGCGGAAGCGCCGGCTACGCCGCGGCGATCCGCGCGACGCAGCTGGGATTCAGCGCCGCCGTCATCGAGAAGGACAAGTTGGGCGGCACGTGCTTGCACCGCGGCTGCGTCCCGACGAAGGCGCTGCTGCACTCCGCAGAGATTGCCGATGTCGCTCGCGAAGGCGAGAAGTACGGCGTGCTGTCCAGCGTTTCGGGCGTCGATATCGCGGGCGTCACTCGGTTCCGCGAGAACCTCGTCGCCGGCAAGTTCAAAGGTCTCCAGGGCCTCCTGAAAGCCAACAACATCACGGTGATCGCGGGCGAGGGCAAGCTGGTTGCCGCGAACACGGTGCAAGTGGGCGAAGATCGCATCATCGGCAAGAACGTGGTGCTCGCGACGGGTTCCTTCTCGCGGTCACTCCCCGGCCTCGCCATCGAGGGTCGCGTGATCACGAGCGAGCAGGCTCTCGAGCTGCAGGAGATCCCGAAGCGCGTCGCCATTCTCGGCGGCGGCGTCATCGGCGTCGAATTCGCGAGCGTCTGGAAGTCGTTCGGTGCAGAGGTGACCATCATCGAGGGTCTCCCCCATCTCGTGCCGAACGAGGAGGAGTCCATCTCGAAGCAGCTTGAGCGCGCCTTCCGCAAGCGCGGCATCGACTTCAAGCTCGGCGTCCGCTTCCAGTCGGTCACCCAGGATGCTAACACCGTGACGGTCGCTCTCGAAGACGGCAACACCGTCGAGGCTGATTACCTGCTCGTCGCCGTCGGCCGCGGGCCCGTCACCCAGGGCCTCGGATATGAAGAGGTCGGCATCGAAATGGACAGGGGCTTCGTGCTCACGAACGAGCGCCTCTCGACGAACGTCGCGGGCGTGTACGCCATCGGCGACATCGTGCCCGGACTGCAGCTCGCGCATCGCGGCTATCAGCAGGGCATCTTCGTTGCAGAGGAGATCGCGGGCCTCAACCCCGTCATCGTCGAAGACGTCAACATCCCGAAGGTCACGTACTGCGACCCGGAAATCGCTTCAGTCGGCCTGACCGAAGCGAAGGCGAAGGCGCAGTTCGGCGACGACCGCGTGGTCAGCTACGAGTACAACCTCGCCGGCAACGCGAAGAGCTCGATTCTCGGTACGGCGGGCAGCGTTAAGGCAGTGCGCGTCGTTGACGGCCCCGTCGTCGGCGTCCACATGATCGGCGCCCGCGTCGGTGAGCTGGTCGGCGAAGCGCAGCTGATCGTGAACTGGGAGGCCTACCCCGAAGATGTTGCCCCCTTCGTGCACGGCCACCCGACGCAGAACGAGACGATCGGCGAGTCCATGTTGAAGCTCGCCGGCAAGCCGCTGCACGCCATCTAAGCGCTGCGCACAGACTGATTACTACGAACGGAGATATGCACGATGAGTGAATCGGTGGTCCTCCCCGCACTGGGCGAGAGCGTGACTGAGGGCACGGTGACCCGCTGGTTGAAGAACGTCGGCGACACCGTCGAGGTCGATGAACCGTTGCTCGAAGTCTCGACCGACAAGGTCGATACCGAGATCCCGTCGCCCGTCGCGGGCGTGCTCGAGGAGATTCTCGTGCAAGAGGACGAAACCGCTGAAGTGGGAGCGGTGCTCGCCAAGGTCGGAGACGGAAGCGGTTCTGCAGCAGCAGCAGCAGCGCCTGCAGCTTCCCCGGCCGAGGCCTCCTCGGCCCCTGAGCCGGTCGCGGCCGAGACGCCCGCTGCCGCAGAGCCGGCACCCGCTGCAGCGACGGCGACCGAGTC
This sequence comes from Leucobacter japonicus, assembly GCF_001273855.1. Taxonomy (NCBI): domain Bacteria; kingdom Bacillati; phylum Actinomycetota; class Actinomycetes; order Micrococcales; family Microbacteriaceae; genus Leucobacter; species Leucobacter japonicus. Next base: position 38,826 of record NZ_JHBX01000123.1, read on the forward strand.
GGCACCTGCTCCCGCTGGTGGCGATTCGCAGAGCATCACCCTGCCGTCGCTCGGTGAGAGCATCACCGAGGGCACCGTCACCCGCTGGCTGAAGAGCGTCGGCGACACCGTCGATGTCGATGAGCCTTTGCTCGAGGTATCGACGGACAAGGTCGACACCGAAGTTCCCTCGCCGATCGCTGGGGTACTTCAGGAGATCCTCGTACAGGAAGACGAGACCATCGAGGTGGGCGCCGAACTCGCTCGCATTGGCAGCGGAGCGGCTCCGTCTGCGCCGGCTGCTCAGGCTCCGGTTGCTGAAGCCGCTCCCGCTGCGGCTCCGGCACCGGCCGCGCCCGCTGCTCCTGCTGCACCTGCACCTGCACCTGCAGTCGAGGCTCCGGCCAGCACAGCTCCGGCTGCTCCGGCTCCCGCGGCGTCGCACGCCGCTCCCGCCGAAACCGAGAGCAACGCCGGGTACGTCACGCCGATCGTCCGCAAGCTGGCGAACGAGAAGGGTGTCGATCTCGGCACCATCTCCGGCACCGGCGTTGGCGGTCGAATCCGCAAGGAGGACGTGCTGGCAGCTGCAGAGCGAGTCGCGGCACCCGCAGGTGCAGCAAGCGCGGCTCCTGCGGCATCGACTCCGACGGTCGAGGTGTCCGAGCTGCGCGGCACGACGCAGAAGATGAGCCGTCTCCGCAAGGTGATCGCTGAGCGCGCGGTGGCGTCGCTGCAGTCGACTGCTCAGCTCACGACCGTGGTCGAAGTCGACGTGACGCGCATTGCCCAGCTGCGGCAGAAGAAGAAGGACGAGTTCCTGGCGAAGTCCGGCTCAAAGCTTTCGTTCCTGCCGTTCTTCGCACTCGCGGCGGCAGAGGCGCTTCGCACCTACCCGATCATCAACGCCACGGTCGACGGCGACTCGATCGTCTACCCCGACACCGAGAACATCAGCATCGCTGTTGATACCGAGCGCGGGCTGCTCACACCGGTGCTGCGGGAGGCAGGCGAGAAGAATCTCGCTCAGATCTCGGGCGAAATTGCCGACCTCGCGGCGCGCACGCGCGACAACAAGCTCACGCCTGATGAGCTCAGCGGTGGCACCTTCACGCTCACGAATACGGGATCGCGTGGGGCGCTCTTCGACACCCCGCTCGTCTTCCTGCCGCAGGTCGCGATTCTCGGCACCGGCGCAGTCGTGAAGAAGCCGGTCGTCATCTCGGGCCCCGAGGGTGATTCCATTTCGGTGCGTTCGACCGTGTACCTCGCGCTCTCGTACGATCACCGGATCGTCGATGGAGCGGACGCGGCGCGCTTCCTGTCGCTCGTGCGCGAACGGCTCGAGGCCGGACAGTTCGAGGGCAACCTCGGAATCTAGGCCATCTGGGCTCACGCCCGCCCCGTTACGCGCTGCGCCGCGGTCGTTCTCTGAATCGATCGCGGCGCAGCGCGTTTTCCGTCGAAACCACAGCGCTCCTCGGCGGCCACTTGTGATCGTCGAACTCGAACGTTCGTTCGCACGCCTCAGCGACCGCCTCGCGCGCCCGTTCGACTGACCATGGTTGTCGAGGGTTCGCCAGCTCTGCGGCAGCGAGACCGATCACGTCGCCCAGAATGTCTGCGACCTCGACGGTGTCAGCCCGTCGGAGCATGCGTCGGAGTTCGTGCATCGGCAAGCCGAGCCCTGCGCAGCCCACATCGTGGCCCGATTTTCGGTGCCTGCGTTCGGCACCTCTCGGTACTCCGCACCTCCCCGTCGCGCGGCGCTCCCACGCCGATTCGAGCCACTGCCACGCCCTGCTCACGAGCGCCTGCGCCGCGCCGGCACGCGCCGTGTTCGGCGCGTGTGGCCGAAAGCGCGCAGCACCTCGCGACAGATCCGGCTCAGTGCGCGAGGTCGAGCCCTGGTTCATAGGTGGCAGTCTGCCGCGCGATCGGCCATCGCCCCGAGTACTCATGCGCGAACGTGGACAAGTCAAGCGCTACGGTTCCGAACGGTGGGTGTGAGCGCGTCAAGCTTTTCTGAGCGTCGGTCCGCTCGCAGTGCGTCAACACTCGCCCCGTTTGCCGGTATCCTGGAGGGTATGGCAGCAGAGCAGGCGAAGCGCAACGGCCGCATTCGGCAGATGATCGAGATTTACCGCACCACGAAGGTGCACGACACGAATCTGCCGTGGATCTTGCTGCTGTGCTTCATCGCTCCGATTCTCGTGGCGGTGCTCCTCGCCTGGCTGCTTCCCGGCAGCTGGTTCGCGTGGGTGTTGTGGCCGATCACCGGCGTACTCGTCGGCATCCTCCTGGTGATGATCGTGCTGGGCCGTCGCGCAGAGCACACCGCGTATGAGCAGATCTCCGGGCGCCCGGGCGCCGTGGGCGCGGTCGTACAGAGCGCGCTGCGTCGATCCTGGCGCGGCTCCGAGGTTCCGGTCGCGATCAATCGCGCGCAGGATGCGGTGTACCGCGTCGTCGGCCGCGGTGGCGTCGTGCTCATCTCTGAGGGGTCGAAACAGCGCACGCAGCGCATGGCCGCAGACGAGGAGCGCAAAGTGAAGCGCGCACTCCGCAATGTCGCCGTTGTGCATTTGTACGTCGGCCCTGATGGTGACGGGGTGCCGCTGCCGAAGCTGTCGCGCACACTCGTCAAGCTCAAGACGGTGATGAGTCGTGCAGAAGTCGATGCCGTGCACAGTCGACTCACCTCACTCCAGAGCACCCCGGTCGGCATCCCCAAGGGCATGGATCCGAACCGCGTCCGTTCACAGCGACCCCGCTAACCAATGCCCGCATCGTCGCCGCAGCGATTCGGAGAGCTCGAACCCAGCGAGTGGCCTGGCGAACGACTCGGACTCCCGGAGACCGGGCAGCGTTCGGTAGCTCGCTTCGGTCGTCGAGTTCTTGCGATCCTGATCGATTGGGCGCTTGCCGCCCTCCCGGCGTACCTGTTGATCGGTGGGTTGCACCCCGAACTCTGGAACGTGGTCGTCTTCGCCGTGATGCAGGTCGTGTTCATTCCAACGATCGGCGGGTCTCTCGGCCACCGGTTGCTCGGCTTGCGCGTTGTACCGCTGACCGGCGGCTGGGTCGGCCTGTGGCGCCCAGTCGTTCGCACGCTGCTGCTCTGTCTCGTCATCCCTGTACTGGTGTGGGACTCAGATCAGCGTGCGTTCCACGACAAGATCGCCGGAACCGTGCTCGTCCGCGGCTGACCGCCCTGCGTCAGCCGTGTTCGCCGAGCGTATGCCGATGAACATCGCGTAACACGCGCGAAACATGGGACTCACGGTTCTGAAATCATGCTCGCGTAGGGTGGAACCACACGATCGGCGCGCTGAGGAACCGAATGCCTCCGGCCGAACAACACCCGAGGAGCAGCATGTTCACTACCCCGCAGGAAGTCATCGACTTCATCAAGGAAACCGACGTCAAGTTCGTCGACATTCGTTTCACCGATCTGCCGGGGGTGCAGCAGCACTTCAACATCCCCGCAGCGACGGTAGATGATGATTTCTTCGAGGTCGGCCAGATGTTCGATGGCTCTTCCATTCGCGGGTTCGCCGGCATCGCCGAGTCCGACATGCAGCTCATCCCCGACGTCACGACGGCGTACCTCGACCAGTTCCGCGCCGAGCGCACGCTGATCGTGATCTGCGACATCTTCAACCCGCGCACGGGCGAGATCTACTCCAAGGACCCCCGCCAGGTCGCCAAGAAGGCCGAGCAGTACCTGGCTTCGACCGGCATCGCCGACACCGCGTTCTTCGCCCCTGAGGCCGAGTTCTACATTCTGGATTCCGTGCGGTACGAGACGACGCCGCGTCGCACGATGTACGAAATCGATTCCGAAGAGGCGAACTGGAACTCGGCCCGCAAGATCGAAGGCGGCAACCTCGGCAACACCACCCCCGACAAGGGCGGTTACTTCCCCGTCTCCCCCGTCGACAAGCAGGCGGATCTGCGTGACGACATCTCGCTGCGCCTCATCGAAGCCGGACTCGAGCTGGAGCGCTCGCACCACGAGGTGGGCGCACCCGGCCAGGCGGAGATCAACTACCGCTTCGACACCCTCGTCAAGGCCGCCGACGATGTCCTGAAGTTCAAGTACGTGGTGAAGAACACGGCCGAGCTCTGGGGCAAGACTGCGACCTTCATGCCGAAGCCGGTCTTCGGCGACAATGGCTCGGGCATGCACACGCACATGTCGCTCTGGAAGGGTGGCGAGCCCCTCTTCTATGATGAGAACGGCTACGCGCAGCTTTCCGACATCGCCCGCTGGTACATCGGCGGCATCCTGCACCACGCACCCGCGCTCCTCGCATTCACGAACCCGACGATCAACAGCTACCGTCGCCTGGTCAAGGGCTACGAGGCTCCGGTGAACCTTGCCTACTCGGCGGGCAACCGCTCGGCCGCAGTGCGCATTCCGCTGACCGGGTCGAACCCCAAGGCGAAGCGCATCGAGTTCCGCGCCCCCGACGCCTCCGGCAACCCGTACCTCGCGTTCGCCGCACAGATGATGGCGGGCCTCGACGGTATCCGCAACCGTATCGAGCCGATGGATCCGATCGACAAGGACCTGTACGAGCTGCCCCCCGAGGAGGCCAAGAACATCCCTCAGGTTCCGGGATCGCTCGAAGAGGCGCTTGAAGCGCTGTCGGCCGACCACCAGTTCCTGCTCGAGGGCGGCGTCTTCACGGAAGAGCTCGTCGAGACCTGGATCTCGTACAAGCGCGAGAACGAGATCGCTCCGATGGCGCTCCGTCCGCACCCGTTCGAGTTCGAGCTCTACTACGGCGTCTGATCTCTCGGAGAAACGAGTGAGCCCCGCTGACCTAAAAAGGTCAGCGGGGCTCACTCGTTGGTACCGAAGACGTCATCGTCATCGGGTGGGAGGGACTTAGGACTCGAGTTCGTCTTCGAACTCGGCGCCGTCTTCTGCGAGCAACGCCTCAAGGAATGTTTGTAAGTACTGCATAACGATCAAGTTACACTTCGATAACGAATTGCGCTAGCCCTGAGTGTGAACGCCGTGTAAATATTGCATGGCGTGACCGCGGAGGTCGCCCAAGCATCGAAGTGTCGAATCAGTGCAACGGGAATCGCGGGTCGTCGTCGTATCCGAAGAACTCTCGGTTCACCACGGCACGCGCGCGGCGGGCTACCCCGAACCACTGCTCCTCAAGCTCTGACGTACGATCGCGCGGAAGGCCGAGCACGCCGGCGATTCCGGCGAGATCGTTCCAGTCGGTCGGCAGCGAATCCGAGCCACGTCCGGTCCAGAGCTTCAACGCGGTGCGCACCCGGCTCGCGAATCTCCAGGATTCGAGCAAGTGTTCCGCATCGTCAGGCGTGAGGAGATCGAGTTCAGTGGCTGCGCGGAGCGCACCCACTGTTGACACCGTTCTGAGCTCAGGATGCTGTGCCGCACCACGCAGCTGCAGCAGCTGCACCAGCCACTCGACATCGCTGATCCCACCGGGCCCCAGCTTCAGATGGCGCTTGGGATCGGCGCCGCGCGGGAGGCGCTCCGCTTCGACACGAGCCTTGATGCGTCGCACCTCGCGCGTCTCAGCATCACCAAATTCAGCCGGATAGCGAATCTCGTCGGCGAGCGCGATGAAGTCAGCGCCGAGTTGTGCGTCGCCGGCGACGAAGCGGGCGCGCAAGAGCGCCTGCGCTTCCCAGGTCACCGACCATCGCTCGTAGTAGGCGCGTGACGCGTCCAGGCTCCGCGCCAAAGGCCCGTTCTTGCCCTCGGGGCGCAGGTCGAAGTCGAGATCGACAGGAAAGCGCGGATCGGCGACGGCACGGCGGAGTTCCGAGACGAGTCGAACCGCCTCGCGGGCAGCGATGTCGTTCGGCGTCCCCGATCCGGCCCGATAGATGGCGACCAGGTCGATGTCTGATGCGAACCCGAGCTCGCGCCCGCCGTATCGCCCCATCCCGATGAGCGCGATCTCGAGGCCGTGCGGAGACCCGGGTGATGCCTCGGCGCGTATAGCGAGGAGCAGCGCGTCGAGCAGCGCCGTGTGCGCGGCATCAAGACCCGCTGCAACGGCTGCGTCGTCGATGGCACCGACCACGCGCCCGAGCGCCAGGCGAAGCACTTCGCGTCGGTGCACGGTGCGTAACGCGGTCGCTGCGGAATCGAGGCCTGCGCGGCGCGAGGCGATGGCGCGCATCTCGTCGAAGAGCAGCGGCAGCGGCATCGGTTGCAAGCGTTCGTCGCGCTCCAACCAGGCGACGGCCTCGGGCACCGATTCGAGCAGGTCGGCGGCAAACCGGGAGTTCGAGAGCACACGCATGAGGCGCTCGGCCGCCTCGGTTCCGTCACGCAGCAGTCGGAGATACCAGGGCGACTCCCGATTTGCCTCACTGACCCGACGAAACGCCAGCAGGCCGAAATCTGGGTCGGTACCCTCGGCCAACCACTGCAGGAGAACGGGCATGAGGTTGCGCTGGATACGTGCACGACGAGTGGTGCCGCGCGTCAGCGCCGCCATATGTCGCATCGCTCCGTCGGGGTCTGTGAACCCGATGCTCGTGAGGCGAGCCCGAGCTGCATCGCTGCCGAGTACGAGCTCCTCTTCCGGCAGCGCCGCAACGGCGCTCAGCAACGGGGCATAGAAGATCTTGACATGCAGTTCACGCACTTCTCGCTTGATGCGCTCCCAGTGCTGCTGCAGTTCCGGAGCGCTTTTCGCGAGTCCGCTGGCACGGGCGAGCACCCGAAGTCCGTGCTCGTCGACGGGCATCAGCGCTGTGCGGCGGAGGTCGCGCAGCTGCAGTCGGTGCTCGAGCACCCGCAGCTGCCGATAATCCGCGGCGAGCCGGTCACCGTCTCCTCGTGCGATGTATCCACCTTCGACCAGCGCACGTAGGGCCGGCAGCGTACCGGCGACGTGGAGGCGCTCGTCGTACTGACCATGCACAAGCTGCAGCAGCTGGGCACTGAACTCGATGTCGCGGAGCCCTCCGGGGCCGAGCTTCAACTGCACGTCGAGATCTGTATCGGCGATGTGCTCGGTCACGCGTTCGCGCATCCGCTGCACCGACCCGACGAAGTCGTCACGAGTGGCTGACGCCCAGACGCCCTCGCGGGTCTGCGCCACGAACTCGCCCGCGAGCTCGAGGTCGCCTGCGAGGGGACGAGCCTTGAGCAGCGCCTGAAACTCCCACGCTTTGGCCCAGCGGTCGTAGTACGAGCGCATGGAGCTCAGCGTGCGCACGAGTGCTCCGTGCCGCCCCTCGGGTCGCAGATTCGCGTCGAGCTGCCACAGGGGCGGCTCGACCGCGGGGTCATGGATGCCGCGCATCACTTCACTGGCGAGCCGTGTACCGAGCCGGATCAGCGCATCGCCGCCGAGCACATCGTCGTCTGCGCTGTCAACGACGAACACCACGTCGACGTCCGAGACGACGTTGAGTTCACCGGCACCGCACTTGCCCATCGCCACGATGCCCAAACGCAATGCGTCGAGCCGCTCCCGGCTCACCGCCGGGCCAGATGCACCCGTGGCGAACGTCGCGCGCGCGACCGTCAACGAGGCATCGATGGCCGCTGCGGCGAGGCCCGAGAGTGACGCGGCGACGTCTTCGAAGACCTCGGTGGCCACACCTCGACGCCCGGCGTCGAGGTCGTAGAGCATCAGTGTGGCGAGGAGTTCTCGATACCGTGCGCGCAGCGCGATCCAGCCCGATTCACCGCACCGCACCGCACCGTCGGAGGGGTCGATGACTGCCTCGGCGAGCTCGGCCCGTGCACGTTCGGCGTCGATCACCGCCCCACCGTCGCGCAAGATTTCGACCAGGCGGTTCGGGTGCCGTGCGAAAAAGTCGCCCAGAGCCGGAGACGCGCCCACCAGTAGACACAATCTCCCGAATTCGTCGAAGTCGATCTCGCTCAGCACACCCCGGTGCTGATCTGCCAGCTCGCGCACCCGGCGAAGCGCGGCGTCGGGATCCGCGGCAGCCGTCAACGCCGGCAGAAACTCAGTCGGCGCGTAGCCGAGCTGAACCCCCAGCGCGGTCAGCGAGTCGCGGGCCTCGCCGAGGTCTTGAAACCCCGCACGTGCGATCTCGGAAAGGGTGATCGTCGCGTGCTCCCGTGCCATGCGTCCAGACTACGCGTCAGATGGTGTCGAGCATCGACGACAACTCGTACGGCGTCACCTGGCTGCGGTACTCGGCGACTTCGCGGCGCTTGTCGCGGATGAAGTAGGCGAAGACCTGCTCCCCGAGCGTCTCGGCGACCAGTTCGGATCGCTCCATCACGGCGAGCGCGTGGTCCAGGCTTGTCGGCAGCGGGTCGAAGCCCATCGCCCGACGCTCGCCATCGCTGAGCGCCCAGACGTTGTTCTCGGCCTCGGGCGGCAGCTCGTACTCCTCGCGGATGCCCTTCAAGCCTGCGGCGAGCAGCATCGAGAATCCGAGATACGGGTTCACTGCGCTGTCCATGCCGCGATACTCGACGCGTGCGGCGTCGCCCTTACCCGGCTTGTACATCGGTACGCGCACGAGTGCGGAGCGGTTGTTGTGCCCCCAGCTCACGAATGACGGAGCTTCGTCGCCGCCCCACAGACGCTTGTACGAGTTGATGTACTGGTTGGTGACCGCGGTGATCTCAGGGGCGTGGCGCAGCAGGCCGGCAATGAACCGACGACCGGTCTGCGAGATCTGGTATTTGGCGCCCGGGTCGTAGAACGCATTCGTGTCGCCCTCAAGCAACGAGAGGTGCGTGTGCATACCCGAGCCCGGGTGCCCCGCGAGCGGCTTCGGCATGAAGGTCGCGTGCACGCCCTGCGCGATGGCGACCTCTTTGACGACCGTGCGGAACGTCATGATGTTGTCGGCGGTCGTCAACGCATCGGCGTAGCGCAGGTCGATCTCGTTCTGGCCGGGACCGGCTTCGTGGTGGCTGAACTCCACCGAGATGCCGAGCTCTTCCAGCATGTTGACGCTCTCGCGCCGGAAATCGTGCGCGGTTCCGCCGGGTACGTTGTCGAAGTACCCCGCACGGTCCACGGGAACCGGCCCACGATCATCGAATTCCTTCGACTTCAGCAGGTAGAACTCGATCTCGGGGTGCGTGTAGAAGGAGAACCCCTCTTCCGCGGCGGTGGCGAGCGTGCGCTTGAGCACGTTGCGCGGATCCGCGACGGCGGGTTCTCCGTTCGGCGTGCGAATGTCGCAGAACATGCGGGCGGTCGGCGCCGACTGGCTGCGCCAGGGCAGCAACTGGAAGGTCGAGGGATCCGGAACCGCGAGCAGATCGGATTCGTACGCGCGCGTCAGGCCTTCAATGGCCGAGCCGTCGAAACCGATGCCCTCGCTGAAGGCTCCCTCGACCTCTGCCGGTGCGAGCGCGACCGACTTCAGCGTGCCAGAGACGTCGCTGAACCACAGCCGAACGAACCTGACACCGCGCTCCTCGATCGTGCGCAGAACAAAATCTCGCTGCTTGCTCACGCTTCCTCCGTCCGTTGCTCAGGATGTTGCACTCGTGCGCGCCGCCCGGAAAGCCCGCGCGCGCCGCTGGCCTCAGACTATCCCGCGACCATGACGATCGTGTTACGTCTCAGTCGTCGGCCGATTCTTCTTCACGCCAGGCGCGAGCGCGCTCGGCGACGATCTCGTTGGCGCGCGCAGCCTCTTCGCGTGTGGCGAACGGGCCGATGCGATCGACCGAGAGCGATTGCGGCCCCTCTTCGATGTCGCCGGTGCGCGAGTTGTACCAGTACGTCTCCGAAGGATCCTCGATCCCCCACTCTCGCTTGCTCATCGTTCTCTTCCTTCTGCGCTCGCGCGCTGCCAGATGACGTTCGCGGTCGGCGGTGCCGAACGTACTTCCTAGACTAGAGGCATGCCTTTCGACGCACACGGCCATCTCGTACCCGGCACTCGCCCCGCACCGCGCGCAGTGCCCGCGGCGATCACACGGCCGCCCTATGTCGGCCTCGCTGTGCCGCCGCACTACGTCGGCGACAACACCTACTCCGAGCCGGAAATTGATCGCATTCGAGCAGCCGGGCGCATCGCGTCGGGGGCACTCGACGCAGTGGGCGCGGCTGTGCGACCAGGCGTGACCACGGCCGAGTTGGATCGCGTGGCGCACGACTACGTGATCGCTCAGGGCGCGTACCCCTCGACGCTCGGGTACCGGGGCTACCCCGCATCGTCATGCACCTCGGTCAACGAGGTCATCTGCCACGGGATCCCTGACGATACCGTGCTGCGCGACGGCGACCTCGTCAACGTGGATGTGACCGCGTACCTCGATGGCGTGCACGGCGACACGAACCGTACCTACCGCGTCGGCGAGGTATCCGAGGAGATCGACCTGCTCATCGAGCGCACCCACGAGGCGATGCTGCGCGGAATTCGCGCGGCGAAGCCGGGTCGCGAAGTCAACGTCATCGGCCGCGTCATCGAAACCTATGCGAAACGCTTCGGGTACGGCGTGGTGCGCGACTTCACGGGCCACGGTGTCGGAACGTCGTTCCACAGCGGACTCATCATCCCCCACTACGACTCCGCGCCGGCGTACAACGATGTGATCGTGCCCGGCATGGTGTTCACCGTCGAACCGATGCTGACCCTCGGCACGCACGAGTGGGATCAGTGGGAGGACGGTTGGACGGTCACCACGCGAGACCGCAGCATCACCGCGCAGTTCGAGCACACCGTGGTGATTCGCGAAGACGGGTTCGAGCTGCTGACCGTGTCGGGCGACTGACACGGCGCTTCGGCTCGATGAGGGGAATGGGTCGGATCATACGCCGGGTTCTGTCATGATCGGCGAGCCGATCAGTGACGGTCATCTCTCTCGGAGTGCCGTTGCCGACACCCTCTAGCGGCCTACCCGAGGACTCGGCGGGGCGCGTCATCATCCTCTGTCTGGCCTTGCTCCGAACGAGGTTTACCTGGCCGCCCGTGTCACCACGAGCGCCGGTGGTCTCTTACACCACCCTTTCAGCCTTACCTGCACGGCGAACCGTGCGGGCGGTCTACTCTCTGTTGCACTTTCTCGCGGGTTGCCCCGGGTGGGCGTTACCCACCGTTCTCCCCTGCGGAGCCCGGACGTTCCTCGGCGCTCAGAAGCCGAAGCTCCGGAACGACGCGACCGTCTCACCGGCCCATTCCCAGAGACCAGCTTAGAGCACTGCGGCTGTTACTCCTCGATGCGCACGAGAATGGCACCGGTTCCCGGGCAGAAGACGAGCTCATCGGGGGCCGCCGACCTGATGTCGCTGAGCTCGGCGGGCGCGAGCGCCATGTTGCTCGCCTCGGACACGTTGCCGCGCAGACGGGCAGCACCGATGCCGATGCGGGCCCGAAGATCTTCATAGACGCCGAGCACGTCACGCTGCACCTCGGCGGCGAGGCCGTCGCGCTCCTCCTGCTGCGACGCGATGTCGCGATCGATGCGCTGTTCGGAGGAGGTGATCGCGGCCTGAATATCGGTGCGGCGCGCGTCGACGCCATCGAGCACGGCCTGTGCCTCGTCGAAGGCGATGCGCGCCTGCTCTTGCACCTCCATGAGCTCGAGCTCGCGGTCCTCGAGTTCCGACTGACGTCGAGTCAGCGTCTCGAGTTCCGATTGCAGGGCCTGCGCTTCTTTACTCGACGTGCTCGCGGCGAGCAGCTGCTGATCGCGGTCGCGACGCTGCTGCACCAGTGCGACGTCGGACTCGACACGTTCGAGCTCGGCGTTCTGCGCATCGAGCTCGCGCTGCGCCGCCATGTACCGCGTGCGCACGTCTGACGTCTCGCCGGCGAGACCGGCGAGCTGCTCGCGTTCCGGCAGCGTCTTGCGCTGACGGCGGAGTCGCGCGAGCGTCGTATCGAGATCTTGGAGATCGAGCAGGAGTCGCTGCTGTCGCGGGCTGGCCTTCATGAGGTTCAGCCTATCGCGGCGTGGCGATCCTCCGGTTCACTCGGCGTGGGCGCCCACTGAGAAGATCCACGGATCGGTGCGCAGGGAGCTCACCCGGAACTCCACTCCCGGGAGCAACCGGCCCAGCGTTGCCGCAGCACCCTCAAGCCACAACGACTCGCTTGCCCAGTGGGCCACATCGATGAGCGCCGGGCCTCCTGCGGCAGTCGCGGCTTCGCTCGCCTCCTGTGCCGGGTGATGGCGGAGGTCTGAGGTCAGATACACGTCCGCAGAACGCACGAGGGGGTGGTCGAGCAGACTGTCGCCTGCGCCGCCCAGAAGTGCGACACGGCGAATCGTGCGCTCCGGATCGCCCGCGACCCGCACACCCGAGACGGTCGCGGGCATCACCGCGTCGACCTGCTCGGCGAAGGCGCGAAGTGTCAGCGGTGACGCGAGATCCCCGACGCGTCCGATCCCGATCGCGGCATCGCTCGCGTGCGGCACGATGGGAACGGCACCCGTGAGCCCGAGTTGTTCGGCGATGACCGCGGAGACGCCTCCGGCCGGTTGATCAGCGTTGGTGTGCGCCGCGTACAGCGCGCAGCCGCCACGGATCAGGTCTGCGAGCAGACGCCCCTTCGCCGTATCCTCGGCCACACTGTGAATGCCGCGAAGCAGCAGCGGATGGTGCGTCAGCAGGGCGTCGGCATGCCAGTCGAGCGCTTCGCCCACGGTTTCCGCTGTTGCGTCGACCGCGAGCAGAACGCGCCGCAACGGCGCGTCGTCGGCACCCGATACGAGACCGACACGATCCCAGCTCTCGGCGGTCTCCACTGGCCACAGTGACTCCGCCGCAGCGCGCAGGTCGGAGAGCACCGACGCAGTCGGCAGCTCGGCGCTCATCGGCGCAACAGCTTTCGTGCAATGACGTTGCCGAGCAGCTGCACGAGCTGCACGATGGCGATGATGACGAGCACCGCCGCCCACGTGATCCACGGATTGAACTGGCGATAGCCGTACTGCAGCGCCAGATTTCCGAGGCCGCCACCGCCGATGACGCCCGCCATCGCCGTCATGTCGACGACCGCGATGAACGCGAAGGTGTAGCCCAGAACCAACGGACCGAGTCCCTCGGGAATCAAGACGGTCAGAATCGTGCGCACCGGCCCAGCACCCATGGCGCGTGCCGCCTCGATCACCCCCGGAGGCACCGTGAGCAGATTCTGTTCGACGAGTCGCGCGATGCCGAAGGTCGCGGCGAACGAGAGCACGAAGATCAGGAAGCGATCGCCGATGCCCGTGCCCACGATGACACGGCCGAGCGGCTGAATCGCCGCCAGCAGAATCACGAAGGGAATCGGTCGGAAGAAGTTGACGAGCAGATTCAAAACGAGGAATACGCCGCGATTCTGCAGAATGCCGCCCTGTCGCGTGACCGTGAGTGCCGTGCCGATGAGGAGCCCGAGCACCCCTCCGATGAGCATCGCGAACACGACGTACACCAGAGTCTGAAACGTCGCCTCGAGGAACTTGCCGCTCTCGAGCAGCTGAATGAGGTTGTCCATTACGCGAGCACCTCCAGGGTCGTCTCCTGGGCAAGGGCAGCGATGGCGTGCTCCACCTTCAGGTCTTCGCCGATCAGTTCGAGGGTGAGTTTGCCGAAGCTGCGGCCGCCGACATCGGTAATGCCGCCGTGCACGATGCTGACGCCCACGCCGCGCTCGGCGAGCGTGCGGAAGACGACGGGCTGATCCACATCGCCGTCCCTGAACGTCAGCGAGACGAGGCGCCCGCGGTGCCGCTCGCGCAGCGCCTCCAAGTGTTCGGCCTCGGGTTGCGTCGGCAGCGCAGTCGCGACGAAGCGCTGCGTCGTCTGCGATTGCGGTGCGGAGAACACGTCGAAGACATCACCCTGTTCGACCGCGCGCCCACTGTCCATGACCGTAACGCGATGTGCGATCTCGCGCACCACCTCCATCTCATGGGTGATGAGGATGATGGTGATCCCGAACTCCGCATTGACGCGTTTGAGCAGCGCGAGCACCTCGTGCGAGGTCTGCGGGTCGAGGGCGCTCGTTGCCTCATCTGCCAGCAGCACGCCCGGGTTCGTGGCCAGTGCACGTGCGATGCCGACGCGCTGCTTCTGTCCGCCCGAGAGCTGATCCGTGTAAGCGCCGGCCTTGTCGGCGAGACCCACGAACTGCAGCAGTTCGGCGACGCGGCGCTTGCGCTCCTCTGCCGGAACCCCGGCCACGATGAGCGGGTATTCGACGTTCTTCGCCACCTTCTTCGAGTGGAACAGGTTGAACTGTTGGAAGATCATGCCGATATTGCCTCGCGCGACGCGAAGCTTCGACTCGGGCAGAGCGGTGATGTCATCGTCGCCGACCAGGATCTGCCCCGCCGTCGCACGCTCCAGACCATTCACCAGGCGCAGCAGCGTGCTCTTCCCGGCGCCAGAGTATCCGATGATCGCATGGATCTCGCCCGAGGCGACGTCGATGGACACGTCGTCAACGGCGACGATCGGTTCTGAGCTGGGGCCACGGCCCGGGTAGCGCTTCGAGACGCCGATCATCTGGACGCGGGTCATCGCGTCTCCCTTCGGATAGACGGAAACGGGGCGCTCGGAAAACCGAACGCCCCGATCCTATGCGCTTCGCGCGTCAGGCTGCGACTTACTTGCTCGCCGCGATCTGCGCCTCTGCGTCGTCCTGGATCTCCTGGAGCTCGGACACCGGGGTGTCGAGGAGGATTGCGGAATCGCCCGAGTTCTCGAGCACGCCCGCCTGAACGTCTGCGTTGGTCTGGTAGATCTCGACGAGCTTCTTGAAGGTCTCGTTGTCCTTGTCTTCGGCACGAGCCGCGAAGATGTTGATGAAGTACTTCGCACCCTCATCGCTCGGGTCGTCCTGGTACAGGGCGTCCGAGAACTTCAGGCCCGCATCGGTGACGAAGTCGTTGTTGACGACCGCGGCGTCGACGTCAGAGAGCGAGGTCGCGGTGAACGACGCATCCATCTCGGTCACCGTGACCTTCGACTTGGCGGCATCGATGTCGTCCGGGGTCGAGAAGAGCGTGCCGCCGTCGGTGAGTTCGATCAGGCCGGCCGACTGCAGCACGTTCAGCGCGCGAGCGCGGTTGCTGGGATCCGAGGGAACCGCAACGGTTCCGCCCTTCGGAACCTCGTCGAGCTTCGTGTGCTTCGTGGAGAAGATGGCGAGCGGGTAGATCGCCGTCGCCCCGACCGGCACCAGGTCGTCATCGTTCGACACGTTGTAGTCGGCGAGGTACTGGATGTGCTGGAACTGGTTGAGGTCGAGCTCGCCCTCGCTCAGCGCCGGGTTGGGCTGGTTGTAGTCGGTGAAGTCGGTGAGTTCGACCGTGATGCCCTCCTCGGCGGCGGCATCGATGAAGGTCTGCCAGTACGGATCGCTCGCGCCGACGACGCCGATCTTGACGGTCGTATCGGAGCCCGCGTCGGAGCTACCCGAGTCGGAGGCGGAGGTCGAGCAGCCGGCCAGCGCCGTGGCAGCCGCGAGGGCCAGCGCTGCGAGCGAAGCGGCCAGAGTGCCGCGCTTCGTGAAGGTCATAAGATTCCTCAATGTCATTGGGGATGCGGGCGATCGCCCACGGTACCGTTCCAGCATGCGACACGGGCGTGGACACCGAGAAATCTTGGCGTCACACGGCGTCATGCGCCCCGTGGCGCGCCGGTCGCCACGCGCGGACGTCATCGTGGGATACTGGAATCGGACGTTCAACGTCTCCGGCGGGCAGGCCGAACCACTCAGGTAACCCCAGGGAAGGAACCCTCCGTTCACATGAACCAGCGTGCTGATGCTCACCTCGAAGCCTGGAAGGCGAAGCAGGAACTCGCCGAGCGGATGATCCCGCTCATCGGTCAGCTCTATCGCGATCACGATGTCGTGATGTCCATTCACGGCCGCAGCCTCGTGGGCCGTTCCCCGATCGACATCATTCGCGCGCACAGCTTCGCCCGCAAGATCGATGACGCCGAGCTTCCCCTCGAAGAGACGGCGGCAATCGTTTCCGCGCTCGCCGCGATCCAGCCCGGACCCGCATCGGTCGATCTCGCGCTGCTCGCCAACGATTACCGCGCCGCAGGCGCGGGCGACCTGCACGCGTACCTCCGCGAAGCCCTCGCCCCCGCCATCGGAGCGCAGCCCGGCACGGGTACCGATGTGGTGCTCTACGGCTTCGGCCGCATCGGCCGTCTTCTCGCCCGCATCATCATCGAGCACTCCGGCAGCGGCAACGGCCTGAACCTCCGTGCGATCGTCGTGCGCCGCGGCGCAGAGAACGACCTCGAGAAGCGCGCCAACCTGCTGAAGCGCGACTCGGTGCACGGGCCCTTCAACGGCACGATCAAGGTTCTCGAAGACGAGAATGTGATCCTCGCCAACGGCGTGCGCATCCAGGTGATCTACTCGGACGACCCCGCCAATGTCGATTACGCACAATACGGCATCGAGAACGCGATTCTGGTCGACAACACGGGCCGTTGGCGCGATGCCGAAGGCCTCGGCAAGCACCTTGAGAACCCCGGCATCGACCGCGTCCTGCTCACCGCACCGGGCAAGGGCGACCTGCTCAACGTCGTCTTCGGCGTGAACCACGATGCGATCACCGATGACCAGCGCATCCTCAGCGCTGCGTCGTGCACCACCAACGCGATCACACCGGTGCTGAAAGTACTGAACGACCGTTTCGGCGTCGCCCGGGGGCACGTCGAGACCGTGCACTCCTACACGAACGATCAGAACCTCACTGACAACTTCCACAAGGGGGCCCGCCGCGGCCGCTCGGCAGCGCTCAACATGGTGCTCGCCGAGACCGGAGCGGCAAAGGCGGTCGCGAAGGCGCTGCCCGAGTTCGCCGGCAAGCTGACCGGCAACGCGATCCGCGTTCCCACCCCTGACGTGTCGATGGCCGTGCTGAATCTGCAGCTCGAGGCAGAGACGACGCGTGAAGAGATCAACGCCGCACTGCAGCAGGTTTCGCTGACGGGTGCGCTCCGCACCCAGATCGACTACGTCGAATCCGACGAAATCGTCTCGACCGACTTCGTCGGTTCCAACCGCGCTGGCATCGTCGACGGTCTCGCGACCATCGTCACCGGAGACAGTGCCGTCGTATACGTCTGGTACGACAACGAGTACGGCTACAGCTGCCAGGTCGTGCGCATCATCGAACAGCTCGCAGGCGGGCATCCCGCTCACCTGCCGGCACTCGAGAGCTGAGGCACCGCGGCCCTGCTCGCCCCGAACATCGACAGAGAGAGAAAGGACAGATCATGTCTGAGAAGTACCTCATCGGAGTAGATGGATCCGAGCAGAGCAGGGTCGCCCTCGCCTGGGGCCTCGCCCGCGCCACCGAGCGCGGGGCCTCAGTCGAATTGATTCACGTCGCCGACGACTCATTCCTCTCGGAAAGCGTCGCGTTCTTGTCGGAGGCGCAGGCAGCTTCCGAGCAGATGCTGCAAGCGGAGACCGAGCACGCGCGCGCACTCGGCTTCGCCGGGGCGATCTCGGGCACCGCAGTCGTGGGGCACCCGATCGCCGAAGTCGAAGAGGCCTCGAAACGCGCGGACCTCGTCATTCTCGGTGCCCACCAGGGCGGCCGGTTCTCCGGTTCGTTCTTCGGTACGCGCGCGGTCAAGGTTGCGGCGACGTCGCACTGCCCGGTTGCGGTGATTCCGAAGACTGAAGCTCGTCCGAACGCCCCTGTGGTCGTCGGAGTCGACGGATCCGATGCCTCACGCAAGGCAATCGCATTCGCGGCCGCACAGGCTTCGATCCGGGAGGTTCCGCTCGTGGCGGTGTACGCATGGATGCCACCGCTGACCCCCGGCCTCGAATATCTGTGGAGCGAAGAGCTCGTGGAGTCTCAGCGCAGCGTCGCCGAAGAGGCGATCGCGATCGGCATCGCCGGTCTCGCCGAGCGGTACCCGGATCTCGACGTGCGTCGAGAAATCGTGCAGTCGGCTCCGGTCGCCGCCCTCGTGCAGGCGGCTGAGGAGGCCGAGATGCTCGTGGTGGGCAGCCGCGGGCGTGGCGGCATCTCGCGACTGCTCCTGGGGTCGGTCAGTCACGGGGTGCTGCAGGCGCTGCCGTGCCCAACCGTCGTCACTCGCACGTGAACCCACGACGCTCCGTCACCCAGGTCGCCATCGCCTGGGTGGCGATCGCCGTGGTTGCCCTGACGGGGTGCGCTCCAGAACCCGCAGGCGATCCGGCACCGACGTCATCGCCGGCACCGACGTCTTCGTCAGCACCCACGACCCCGGCTCCCCCGAGCCCTGAGGAACTGCGACTCGCACGTGCGACCGAGATGGTCGACGCCGAAAGCACGGCGCAGCGCGCTGCAAGCATCATGATGGCGTCTACACCCAGCGCTGATCCAACCACCGTGGGGTCATTTGCTGATGCGCACGGACTCGGCGGCTTCCTGCTGATGGGTGCCAACGTGCCTGCCGACGCCGCTGCGCTGAGCACCGTGACGGCCGCACTCTCCCCCGACCCAGCGCTGCCTCGACTGATCGGCATCGATGAAGAGGGCGGCGAAGTCACGCGCCTGCCCTGGGACACCCTTCCCGGCGCTGACACCCTCAAGTTCGCTGCACCCGAAGACGTGCGTGCTGCCGCTTCCGGGCGTGCGGCGCTCCTTGCCGAGTCGGGGATCACGGTCAATTTCGGCATCGTCGCCGACGTCACTGGTGACCCGAGCTCATTCATCTTCTCGCGCACGCTCGGCGCCACCGGCGACGATGCGGCGCCCCGCGTCGCAGCCGCCGTCAGTGGCGAGCAGGGCACGGTGCTCTCCACGCTCAAACACTTCCCCGGGCACGGCGCGGCACCCGGCGATTCGCACAGTTCCATCCCGACGACAGACCTGACCCGTGCCGATTGGACGGCGAACGAGTCGATGCCATTCGGTGCCGGCATCGACGCCGGCGCCGAGTTGCTGATGTTCGGGCACCTCGCCTACACGGCTATCGATGCCGCACCGGCGTCGCTCTCAACGGAATGGCATCGCATCGCACGCGAAGAGCTCGGGTTCACCGGCGTCGCCGTCACCGATGACCTCGGCATGCTCCTGAATTCGGGAGATCCCGCGTATGCGGACCCGGCAGCGAATGCCGTGCAATCCGTGCTCGCCGGCAACGATCTGCTGGTATTGGTGGCCGGCGCCGACGAATCCACGGTTGCCGCATCGATTGACGGGATCACCGCGGCAGTCGATGCCGGCACCCTGCCGCCCGAGCGCCTGCGAGAGGCCGCAATCCGGGTGACCGAACTCCGTCTCGCGCTGGCCGAGTAGCGCGTGCCACTTCCGCCGTTTCGCCCCCTACCGAGAGGACCCCACCTGTGAGCACCGTCCGTATCGAGCGCATCATCACCCACGGCAGCATCATGGTCGACCGTGGCGGCCCCGAGCCTGAAGCGGTGCCCATCGACAACAACGTCTGGCTCGTCGGCGACGACGAACAGGTCGTCGTCATCGATGCGAGTCACGACGCCGCCCAGATCGCGGACGCCGTCGGCGATCGTGACACGCTCGGAATTCTGCTCACGCACGGCCACAACGACCACGTGAATGCCGCAGTCGAACTCGCGCAGCGACTCGACACCCTTCTGCATCTGCATCCCGACGATCTCTTCATCTGGGCCGATACCTACGGCGATACGCTTCCCGATATCGAACTCGCGCACGGCGCCGAGTTTGCGGTCGCCGGCGTCGAACTTCTGACGCTGCACACTCCCGGCCACACCCCGGGCTCGGTGTGCTTCGCCGCACCTGCGCTCGGCACGGTGTTTTCGGGTGACACCCTCTTCCACGGCGGCCCCGGCGCCACGCGTTGGAGCTATTCCAGCTTCCCGCAGATCCTCGATTCCATTCAGCAGCGCCTGTTCACGCTTCCCGAAGCCACGGTCGCGCGCCCGGGTCACGGCGACAGCACGACGATTGCGGCCGAAGCGTCCGCCCTGCCCGAGTGGATCGCGCGCGGCTGGTGAACCTGGTCGGTGCGGGTCCCGTCGCGCGCACCGACTAAGCTTGCGTGGTTGCCGTGCCGCGGCAACGCAGCCGAGCACCCCTTTCGAAAGGCCCGCATTCGATGACGCAACTCACCCCAGCCCGGCGCGCGTTCGCCCTGTTCGCGCTTGCGCTCGGCGGCTTCGGCATCGGGGTTACCGAGTTCGCAACCATGGGTTTCCTCCCCGAGATCGCGCGCGACCTGCTCCCCGGTTTCGCTGATTCCCCAACCACCGTCATTGCGCAGGCGGGGTGGCTGATCACGGCGTATGCACTCGGTGTGGTCGTCGGCGCTCCGACATTTGCGGTGCTCGCAGCGCGCATGTCCCAGACGAAACTGGCGTTTCTGCTACTCGCGCTCTTCATCGTCGGTACGCTCGCGTCGGTCTTCATGCCCACATTCGGCACCCTGGCGCTCACCCGTTTCATCGCCGCACTGCCGCATGGCGCCTACTTCGGCGTTGCTTCGCTGCTCGCTGCCCGCATCATGGGGCCCGGCATGCAGGGTCGCGGCATCGCATTGGCGCTCTCAGGGCTCACGGTTGCGAACGTCATCGGTGTGCCGCTGGCTACCTGGATCGGTCAGATCGCCGGGTGGCGCTGGGCGTACGTGCTCGTTGCGGTGATCTTCACGGCGACCCTGCTGCTCTGCGTCGCGTTCCTCCCCCGCTTCCCCGGCAACCCCGAGCGCAGCCCGCTTAAGGAGCTGTCGGCGCTCAAGAATTTTCGCCTGTGGATCATGATCGGCGTCGGCGCGATCGGCTTCGGTGGCTTCTTCGCGGTCTACTCGTACATTGCGGAGGTGACCACTCGCGTCGCCGGTCTCTCCGCCGGCGCAGTCCCGTGGGTGCTCGCCGGGCTCGGAGTCGGCATGACCATCGGCAACCTTGCCGGCGGCTGGGCGAGCGACAAAGACTTGACCCGAACGATTCTCTTCGGGTTCTCCGCGTTCATCGCCGTGCTCGTCGCCTACGCGCTGTTCGCGACCACTCCGTGGGGCCTGATCATCTGCACCTTCTTGCTCGGCGTGACGTCATCGATCCTGATGCCTTCGATTCAATCGCGCCTCATTCGGGTGAGCGATGAAGCCGCTCTCTTCGGCGCGGCCGTCAACCACTCCGCGTTCAACATTGGCAACAGCCTGGGCGCATGGCTCGGCGGCGTCGTGATCGCCGGCGGCCTCGGCTATCTCGCCCCCGGGTGGGTCGGAGTCGCACTCGGCGCCATCGGCATGACGCTCGCCCTCATCGGCGTCGCGGTCGAGCGGCGCGACAAGGCGCGCAATCTCAACACCGTCGGGATCCCGGTCCCCCGCTAGCGAATGGGGTCGGGTGGGGTGCCATTCCCGAAGGGCGCACCGCCCAGCCGCTCCCGACCATGGGGCTGCTGCCAGCTTGCAAGGTTGGGACCAGCAGGCACGATGGCTGTCGGATTGATGTCCGTGTGTGTCGCGTAGTAGTGCTGCTTGATCTGCGCAAAGTCGATCGTGTCGCCGAACCCCGGCGTCTGAAACAGATCACGCGCATACCCCCACAGGTGCTCCATTTCGCTGAGCTTGTTGCGGTTCGCCTTGAAGTGCCCGTGATACACGGGATCGAAGCGGGCGAGCGTGGTGAACAGACGCACGTCGGCCTCCGTGATCGTCTCACCCATCAGGTACCGACGAGTCGAGAGACGTTCTTCGAGCCAATCCATCGCGTCCCAGAGTCGCGCATACGCTGCGTCGTAGGCCGCCTGACTCCCGGCGAAACCGCATCGGTAGACGCCGTTGTTCACCTCGGTGAACACCCGCTCCATGACCGGCCACATGTCCTCAACCAGGTCGGCCGGCAACAGGTCGGGGGCGCCGGCTCGATGGAACTCGCGCCACTGCGTCGAGAAGTCGAGCGTAATCTGCGGGTAGTCGTTCGTGACGACTCCACCCGTCGGGATATCCACGATCGCCGGTACGGTGATCCCGCGCGGGTAGCCGGGGAATCTGCGGAAGTAGTGCTCTTGGAGCCGCTCGCTCCCCAGAATCGGGTCGACGCCGCCGGGGTCGAGATCGAAGGTCCAGGATCGCGCGTCGTGCACGGGGCCTGGCTGCCCGAGCGAGATGACCGATTCGAGGCCGAGAAGGCGCCGAACGATAAGGGTGCGATTCGCCCACGGGCACGCCGCGGCAGCGATCAGTCGGTAGCGACCCGGCTCGACCGGCCAGGCCTCGGCGCCCGTCGTGAGCCCCGCATGCAGGGACCCGATCTTCGAAGCCGGTGGCGATGGCAGCGCACGCACCGCATCCGGGTCAGCGACGATCCGATCTTCGATGTACTGAGTATCTCGTTCGAAGGCCTCGCCTCCGGTGACATAGCTGCCCATCGTGGTGGCATCGCGCTCTGGCATCTTGGCCCCTCCCGGTCGTCTCTCCAGGCTAAGCGTGTTCGACTGGGGGCAGCGTGTGGAAGCGGCGATCGTGGTAGACCATCGGATCTGCTGCGTCGCCGAAGACCGCGCCCAGCACCTCTGACACCACGACGACGGACGAGCCGACCCCGAGCGTGTGCAGCGGTCGGCAACGAAGCGCGACTCGAGACGCCGGAAGATACGGTTCGCCCGTGGTCAGCCGATCCCACCCCTGCTCGGCCGTGAAGCGCTCAGAGCCCGACACCGCGAATGACTGAGCGACATCGGCATGGCGCGAATCGAGCAGGTGCACCAGGTGCGTGTCGGCGCCGAGAATGCCGCCAGCACTTCCGGTCGCCCGGGTCACCGAGAATGCTATCGCGGGCGGATCGATGCCCACCGAGGCGACACTCGACGCAGTGAGGCCGACCGGGCCATCTTCGGTCATCGCGGTGATCAGCGAGACGCCGGCCGGGTGCTCGCGAAAGGCTTGCTTGAGTGCGTCGGCACCGCTCACCCCGCTCGCATCGAATTGAACCGGAATGCCGTGCGCAGCCGAGGTCATACGTACCCGTGCCTTTCAATCGTCGAAGTCGCGCAGTCGCGACCCACACGATCTTCAACGGTACCGCGATGCAGCGCATTCCGAAGAGTTCAGGCGTAGGCTGAGCCACATGGAGCTGCGCGATATTCCTTTCACCACCATCGATGGCGACCCGGCTTCGCTCGCCGACTATGCCGACCGTGCCGTGCTGGTGGTGAACGTCGCGTCGAAGTGCGGGCTCACACCGCAGTACGAGAAGCTCGAGGAGCTGCAGCGCACCTACGGCGACCGCGGATTCACCGTGCTCGGCTTCCCGTGCAATCAGTTCATGGGCCAGGAGCCGGGTGATGGCGAGGAGATCAAGACGTTCTGCTCGATGAACTACGGGGTGACCTTCCCGCTCATGGAGAAGGTGAAGGTGAATGGACGCCGCAAGCACCCGCTCTATGCAGAGCTGCGTGAGACGCCCGATGCTGACGGCAAAGCCGGGCGCGTGAAGTGGAACTTCGAGAAGTTCCTCATCGCGCCCGACGGCACCGTGTCGCGGTTCCGACCCACGACGGAGCCTGACGCTCCGGCGATCGTCGCCGCGATCGAGGCGGCGCTTCCCCGCTAAGACCTAACGCCCTCGCGCCGCCCACGGGCCGCGCTCCCATCCCGCACGCGGGTGGTGATGATGCGGATGCGGGTGCGGGTGCTCCGAGTGCCTGTCGCGCTCGTGGACTCGCTCCTCGCGAGAATCGTGGCGGTCGTGCCGGTCGCCGCACGTCTGGTCTGCACGGGCAAACCGGGGGTGGCGGCGCATACCGTGCGGCATCCGCGGACTCCGCGGCGGTCGTGTGCCCGGTTCCCAGCCGAGTTGCTGCGCGACATCGTCGAGCGTGCGCACCGCAGCCGACAATTCCGCATCGCCGACGGCTTCGAACAGGTGAGCGTCGGCTCGCTGCAGCGCCGCACGCGTGCGTTCCACACCGGCACGACCGGCTTCCGTCAGCGTGAGGCCAGACTCGGATCGGGCGACCCAGCCGATCTCGAAGAGACGGCGGACGGCGAAGTGGCGACGGGGTCCGTGGCCACGCCGCCCCATGCCGCGAGGGCGATCGGAGCGACGGTCTGCGGCGCCGGGTGCGGCATCGCGCTGATCGGCGTCGTTCTGAACTGACTCGTTCTGCGGAGCCTGCTCCGAGCCGTTCGCGTTCTTGCGTTCGAGGCGGCGGAGGAATCTCCACTCATCAAGCGTCAGCCCGGCTTCGCCGAGCGTCTGTCGCCGAGACTCGCGCATGAAGTGGCTGGCCGTTTTCAGCGAGCGTCGCAGAGCGCGGAGATCGGAATGGTCATGTGTCGTGGCGCCGGCGCTGTGGCCGGCATTCTCGTCTTCAAATGCGTTGTGCATCGTGTTCCTTACTTGTCATGTTGCATGTATATGTAGTGTGACATTCACTTTAGTACATGTCAAGGTACATGTAAGATGTTCGCTGTGAGCAGATCCGACGACATCGACGCCATCGCGCACGCCCTCGCACGCGTACGGGGCCGAGGCAGGGGTCCGCGAGGCCCCTGGGGCCCTGGTGGGCCCCAGGGGCCGCTTGGCCACAGTGGGCCCTTCGGCACTCCAGATCACGACACTCCCGAGGGCCCGCAATCGCACCACCGGGGTCGCGGACCGCGCGATGGCAGACGCTTCGGCGGCCCCGCACTCATGCGGCTCGTCGAGACCCTTGCCGCAGCAGAAACGCCGCTGGGCGTCGGCGCACTCGGCGAGGCGATCGGCGTCGACCAGCCCCGCGCCTCACGGCTCGTGCAACAGGCGGCCGAGCGCGGACTCGTCGAGCGCGAGGCAGATCCTCATGACGCACGTCGCACCCGCATCGCCCTCACGGACCGTGGTCGCGGGTTTGCGCGCGGTGTGCACGGCGAACGACGCGAAGCTCTGGGCACCGCACTTCAGCAGTTCACCGATGCGGAACGGGCTGAGCTTGCGCGACTGCTCGACAAGCTGGCGACCCACTGGCCGGAGTAGTGACGCATGCGCCGCGGTCAGAGAGTAAGAAAATATGGGTGGGCCCGGAGGGACTCGAACCCCCGACCCTCTCGGTGTAAACGAGATGCTCTAACCAACTGAGCTACAGGCCCCAACCGCCGCGACTCGCCTCAGCTACGCAGCCGTATCAGCATACGCGAGGCGAGTCGCGACTCAAAAATCGCTCGACTCAGGCGAGTGTCGCGAGTGCCTCTCGGTAGGCCCCGAAGTCGCGGGCCTCGCCCGGAGCGGTCTCGAAGGAGGCAAGCACGCGGCGATCCTCGCCGATCACCAAGGTGGCGCGAGTCGCAATGCCGGCTTCCTCAACGAAGACACCGTATTCACGCGCCACGGCGCCGTGCGGCCAGAAGTCGGAGAGAATCGAGAATTCGTATCCCTCGTGCTCAGCCCAGGCCTTGAGCGCGTACTCCGAATCAACCGACACGCCGAGCAGCCGCACGTTCTGGTCGGCGAAGATCGCGAGATTGTCGCGCAGCTCGCAGAGTTCGCCGGTGCAGATTCCCGAGAAGGCCAGCGGGAAGAAGACGAGCGCGACCGGGCCTTCGGCGACGAGTTCCGAGAGCACGAGCTCTTCGCCGTGCTGATCGGAAAGCGTGAAATCGGGTGCCTGCGCACCAACTGCGAGAACCATCGAGACTCCTGTTCCGGGCGACGCCGCCCCTCTATATGCAATTGCGATACACACTGTAGCGCCCCCGATCAGCCTCGATATTTACCCGTCAGTTTGTGCGGAAATGACACCCGGGCGGCTCCGATTGCCTGATTGGTCGTGCAACTTCGATAGTCTGGTGCGACACCCGCGAATCCAGCGGGCGCCTTTCGTGCTGCGCGCCGACGCATCAACCAGCGTCTCAGGCTCGCGCACGCCTCATGGTGAATGGAGCACAAATCTTGGCTGTGAACACGCAGGATCCGTACGCACCCGACAACAACGATCAGGACCCGCAGGAGACCGCCGAGTGGCGAGAGTCTCTTGATGCGGTTGTTGATGAGCGGGGAGCCGGCCGTGGCCGGGAGATCATGACGAGCCTGCTCGACCGCTCGCGCCAACTGCATCTCAATGTGCCGCAGGTGCCGACGACCGACTACGTCAACACGATCGCGTCGGATGATGAGCCCGAGTTCCCCGGCAACGAGGAACTCGAGCGCAAGTACCGCTCCTGGCTGCGCTGGAACGCCGCGATGACGGTGCACCGTGCGCAGGCCCCCGGCATCGGCGTCGGCGGCCACATCTCGACGTATGCGTCGGCAGCATCGCTGTACGAGGTCGGCTTCAACCACTTCTTCCGCGGGCAAGATCACCCCGGCGGCGGAGACCAGATTTTCGCGCAGGGCCACGCCTCCCCCGGCATGTACGCTCGCGCGTTCCTTGAGGGCCGCCTCTCCGCAGATCAGCTCGACGGGTTCCGCCAGGAGAAGTCACACCTCGGCGGCGGTCTCCCGAGCTACCCGCACCCGCGTCTCGCGCCTGATTTCTGGCAGTTCCCGACGGTCTCGATGGGCCTCGGCCCCATCAACGCGATCTACCAGGCGCAGCTCAACAAGTACCTCACCAACCGCGGCATCAAGGATGCATCGGATCAGCACGTGTGGGCGTTCCTGGGCGACGGCGAGATGGACGAGGTTGAGAGCCGCGGCCAGCTCCAGGTGGCTGCAAATGAGGGCCTCGACAACCTGACCTTTGTGATCAACTGCAACCTGCAGCGTCTCGATGGGCCGGTCCGCGGCAACGGCAAGATCATTCAGGAACTCGAGAGCTATTTCCGAGGCGCTGGCTGGAACGTCATCAAGGTCATCTGGGGTCGCGAATGGGACGACCTGCTGAACCGGGACGTCGATGGCGCACTCTTGAACGTCATGAACACCACCCCGGACGGTGACTACCAGACGTACAAAGCCGAGAACGGCGCGTACATCCGCAATCACTTCTTCGGCAAGGACGAGCGGGCTCAGCACCTGGTCGACGACTACACCGATGATCAGATCTGGCAGCTGCGTCGCGGTGGCCACGATTACCGCAAGGTGTACGCGGCCTATGCCGCCGCTCTGGCGCACAAGGGGCGCCCCACGGTCATCCTGGCGAAGACCGTGAAAGGCTACGGGCTCGGCCCGCACTTCGAAGGCCGCAACGCGACCCACCAGATGAAGAAGATGACGCTGGACGATCTGAAGACGTTCCGCGACACCATGCGCATCCCGATCTCTGACGCTCAGCTCGAAGCCGATCCGTACCGCCCGCCGTACTACTTCCCGGGCGAGAACGATGAGGCGATCCAGTACATCCACGAGCGCCGTCGCGCGCTCGGCGGCTACTTGCCCGAGCGTCGCACGAAGCACACGGAGCTCACGCTCCCGGAGCCGAAGTCGTACGCGATCGCTGCGAAGGGTTCGGGTACGCAGGAGGCCGCCACCACCATGGTGTTCGTGCGTCTACTCAAGGATCTGATGCGCGACAAGTCGTTCGGCCCGCGCATCGTGCCGATCATCCCCGATGAGGCACGCACCTTCGGTATGGACTCGTACTTCCCGACGTCCAAGATCTACAACCCGAACGGGCAGAACTACGTCTCCGTCGACCGCGAACTGCTGCTCGCCTACAAGGAGAGCCCGCAGGGCGTGCTGTTGCACGTCGGCATCAACGAGGCCGGCGCAGCCGCCGCGTTCACCGCCGTGGGTACCTCGTACTCCACGCAGGGCGAACCGCTGATTCCGATCTACATCTTCTACTCGATGTTCGGGTTCCAGCGCACCGGCGACGCGTTCTGGGCCGCCGGCGACCAGATGGCACGCGGCTTCATTGTCGGCGCCACCGCGGGGCGCACCACGCTGACCGGTGAGGGCCTGCAGCACGCCGACGGCCACTCGATCGCACTCGCGGCGACGAACCCGGCGGTCATCTCCTACGACGCCGCATACGGTTACGAGATCGGCCACATCATGCGTTCGGGCATCGAGCGCATGTACGGCGGCACGCACCCGGATCCCAACGTGATGTATTACCTCACGGTGTACAACGAGCCGCTAGTGCACCCGGCGGAGCCCGAGAATGTTGACGTCGATGGCATCGTTCGCGGCATCCACAAGGTCGGAGCCGCGACTGGGGGAACGCACCACGCGCAGATCCTCGCCTCTGGCGTCGCAGTGCCGTGGGCACTCGAGGCGCAGCAGATTCTCGCGCGCGACTGGGATGTCGCAGCCGATGTGTGGAGCGTGACGAGCTGGACCGAACTGGGTCGCGATGGCGTCGCGGCCGAGGATCACAACTTCCGCAACTTCGGCGACGCACCGCGCGTTCCGTACCTCACCGAGAAGCTCCAGGGCGCCGAAGGCCCCGTGGTCGCCGTCAGCGACTGGGCCACGCAGGTCCCTGAGCAGATTCGCGCTTTCGTGCCCGGTGACTACTCGGTGCTCGGTGCCGACGGCTTCGGCTTCTCAGACACGCGCGCCGCAGCCCGTCGCTACTTCGGCATCGACCGCGAGTCGGTCGTCGTGAAGGTGCTCCAGCGCCTCGCGCTGCAGGGCAAGATCGACGCTGACGTGCCGCGCCGCGCCGCCGAGCAGTACCGCCTGAACGACGTGAACGCCGGAACCACCGGCGGCGCCGGCGGGGAGTCCTAAGCGCGCCCCGCGGCGAGCGACTCGAATCCCATGGATCGAACCAAGTCCCAGGAACTCGCCTGGCTCCGCACCATAACGGGGGAGCTCTCGACACGAACCATTACCCGGCTCGACGAGACGCTCCCCTGGTACGGAAACATGCCGCCGAGCCGACGCTCTGCCGTCGGACTCGTCGCACAGACCGGGATCAGTTCGTTCATTCAGTGGTATGAGGACCCGACCTCGACACCGTGGATCGCGTCCGACGTCTTCAGCGCAGCTCCCCGTGAGCTGCTGCGCTCGATCAGTCTGCAGGAGACGCTGCAGCTGATTCGCGTCGTCGTGTCGGTGGTAGAGGATCGCGTCGCCCCGCGCAGCGAATCGTTGCGCGAGGCGGTGCTCCACTATTCACGCGACGTCGCATTCGCCGCCGCCGATGTCTATGCACGAGCGGCTGAGGCCCGAGGGTTGTGGGATGCGCGCCTGGAGGCACTCGTTGTCGATTCGATCCTGACCGGTGAGAGCGACGACGAACTTCCCAGCCGCATCGCCGCACTCGGCTGGCACGGAGACGGCGAGGCTGCGGTGCTGGTCGGCACCGCAGAACGGTTCGTCGATGTCGATCAGCTCCGCCGATCGGCACGACATGCCGGGGCGGATGTGCTCATCGGCCTGCAGGGAACGCGCCTTGTGCTGGTGCTCGGCCGGCTCGATACGCCGGCGAAGGATCAGGTGAATGGCGGTGATCCGCTGTCGTTCATCGATATCGCTCATCGTCTTGCCGACGGCTTCTCTGAGGGGCCGCTCGTACTCGGGCCCGCAGTCGCGAACCTGGTGGATGCCTCCCGGAGCGCACGAGCGGCACTCGCCGGAGTTGCGGTCGCACGTTCGTGGCGTCACGCCCCACGCCCCGTGGCTGCCGATGATTTGCTCCCCGAGCGTGCACTCGCCGGCGACGGCCTGGCGCGCCGCACGCTGATCGAACAGATCTATGAGCCGCTCGCCGCGCACTCGGGCGAGCTCTTGGAAACGCTCTGGTGCTACCTCGACAACGGCCGTTCCCTCGAGGCAACCGCGCGCGAGCTCTTCGTACATCCCAACACCGTGCGCTATCGCTTGAAGAAGGTCTCCGATGTCATCGGATGGAACGCGACCGGTGCACGCGAGGCGCTGATTTTGCAGTCGGCACTGATCGCCGGATCCATCGCTCAGAACGGCCGCCGCGCGCCCGCCCCGAAGCGCGAGTCGAATCGCGGCTGAGCGCACGGGAACACCCCGAAACGGCACCTTTCTGACGCACTCCCACAAAGAATTCCGCGAAGTGTGGTCGAGAATATGCAGGCCAACCGACCCCGATCTGAGAAACTGGAACACGTGATCGTCATCGCAAGCCCCGGACAGGGCTCACAAACCCCCGGATTCCTCGCCCCCTGGCTCGAGCTCCCCGGAGCTCGAGAGTTTCTTGGCGAGGCGTCCGAGCACGTCGGTATCGACCTCATCGCTCACGGCACGACAAGTGACGCAGACACGATTCGCGACACCGCCATCGCCCAGCCGCTGATCGTTGCAGCGAGCCTGCTCGCCTGGCGCGAACTCTCGGCGCGCGTCTCCGTCGTCGATGCCGGCATCGCCGGGCATTCGGTCGGCGAGTTCGCGGCTGCCGTCGCCGCAGGGGTGCTCACCGACGCCGACGCGCTGCGCCTCGTCGCGGTGCGCGGGCGCGCCATGGCCGATGCCGCGTCGCGCGCGGAGACCGGCATGGCCGCGGTCGTCGGCGGAGTCGAGAGCGATGTGCTCGAGAAGATCGCCGAGCACGGTGCGACGGCTGCGAACCGCAACGGCGGTGGCCAGATCGTCGCAGCCGGCTCGCGAGCGGCGCTCGATGCGCTTGCCGCGGATGCCCCGCGGGGCGCGCGCGTGATCGCGCTGCAGGTCGCCGGCGCGTTCCACACCGAGGCGATGGCGTCGGCAATCCCGGTGCTCCGTGAAGCCGCGGTCGGCATTTCCGCGGAACAGCCGAAGCACCCGCTCTGGTCGAACGCCGATGGCGCCCTCGTGACCGATGGTTCCGCGTTCGTCGACTCACTCGTGTCGCAGATCGCGCAGCCAGTGCGTTGGGATGCCTGCATGGCGAGCTTCCAGAGCGCGGGAATCACCGGCCTCATCGAACTGCTCCCCGCCGGCGCACTCACCGGCATCGCGAAGCGCGCGCTCAAGAGCGTTCCCGCAGTCGCCATCAAGTCCCCCGAAGATCTCGACGCGGCCGTGGCTCTGATCACCGGCCCCGCAGCCTGACCGAAACGGAATCGCATATGACTGCTCTCGTGCAGCCCTCGGGCCCCGCGCACACGCGCATTCTTTCGATCGGTGCCGCCCGCGGCGACCTCGACGTGCCGAACGACGATCTCGTCGGCCCCATCGACTCATCTGATGAGTGGATTCGCCAGCGCACCGGCATCATCCAGCGCCGTCGCGCGAGTCGCTCGGTCGAAGCCGTCGACCTCGCCGTCGAAGCCGCTGACGAGGCAATCGTCGCGTCCGGCCTGGATCGTTCCGAGATCGATGGTGTGATCATCTCCACGATCTCCAACGTCGCGGTCACCCCGTCGATGGCGGCCCTCGCAGCGCACCGACTCGGCTTGACCCCCGCCGCAGCCTTCGACATCTCCGCGGCGTGCGCGGGCTACGTCTACGGCGTTGCCCAGGCCGACGCGCTCGTGCGCGCCGGCATCTGCCGCAACGTGCTCGTGATCGGCGCGGAGAAGCTCTCCGATATCGTCGATCCGACCGATCGCAGCATCTCGTTTCTGCTCGCCGACGGCGCCGGCGCCGTCGTGATCGGGCCGAGCGATCACGCAGGCATCGGCCCCACGGTGTGGGGCTCCGACGGCGAGAAGTGGGACACGATTCGGGTCACCTCGACCTTCGAGGAATACCGCAACAATCCAGGTGTCGTTCCCTGGCCGACGCTGCGCCAAGACGGGCAGACGGTGTTCCGCTGGGCCGTGTGGGAAATGGCGAAGGTTGCACGGCAGACGCTCGAGGCGTCAGGCATCGAGCCGGGAGATCTCGCCGCGTTCATTCCGCACCAGGCCAACATGCGCATCGTCGACGAGTTCGCGAAACAGCTGAAACTGCCGGAGACCGTGGCGATCGCACGCGATATCGAGATGCAGGGCAACACCTCCGCAGCATCGATCCCCCTCGCGATGCACGCGCTGCTGCAGCAGCAGCCCGAACTCTCGGGTGGCCTGGCACTCACCATCGGCTTCGGGGCCGGGCTCGTCTACGGCGCCCAGGTCGTCGAGATTCCCTGACCTCTCGCGCCACACCCGGGAGTGTTCCCCCGGTACGAGGCCGACCGACATACACTTTTCACCGACCGAAACCCATATCAAGGAGAAACACACATGGCATTCAGCAATGAAGAGGTCCTCGCAGGTCTGGCTGAGCTCGTCAACGACGAGACCGGCATCGCAGCGGACGTTGTCGCACTCGACAAGTCGTTCACCGATGACCTCGACATCGACTCGATCTCGATGATGACCATCGTCGTCAACGCCGAAGAGAAGTTCGACGTCAAGATCCCCGACGAGGAAGTCAAGAACCTGAAGACCGTCGGCGACGCCGTCGACTTCATCGTCAAGGCTCAGGCCTAAGCACGCGGTTTCGAGCGCAACGCGGCGGTCGCAGCATTCCCGCTCATTCGCGGGACGCTCCCGCCGCGTTCGCTCGTACCTCCCCCACTACTTTCCGGTCCACCCCACATCTCGGAGTACCCACACATGACGAAGAAGATTGTCGTTACCGGCATCGGAGCCTCCTCGCCGATCGGCGGAACGGCTCCTGAGAGCTGGCAGGCACTGCTCGCAGGCGAGTCCGGCGTGCGCACCTTCGAGAACGACTGGGCCGAGACCTACGGACTCGCAGTCAACTTCGCGGGCACGGCCAAGGTCGACCCCGCGGAGGTGCTCGATCGACCGGTCGCGAAACGACTTGACCCGTCGAGCCGATTCGCGCTCGTCGCGGCACTCGAGGCCTGGGCCGACGCGGGCACCCCCGAGGTGCCGTCGGAGCGACTCGGTGTCGACTGGGCCACCGGTATCGGCGGTCTCTGGACGCTGCTCGATGCCTGGGACACCCTGCGCGAGAAGGGCCCCCGTCGAGTCATGCCGCTCACGGTGCCCATGCTCATGCCGAACGCCCCCGCGGCCGCGGTCTCGATGCATCTCGAAGCGCGTGCGTTCGCACGCACGGTCGCTTCCGCCTGCGCGTCGAGCACGGAATCCATCGCGAATGCCTACGAGCACCTGCAGGCGGGTCTCGCCGACGTCGTCATCGCCGGCGGCGCCGAAGCCGCGATCCACCCCATCACGCTCGCGTCGTTCAACTCGGCACAGGCGCTCTCGAAGCGTGTCGATTCGCCGGCGACCGCGTCGCGCCCGTACAACATTGACCGTGACGGATTCGTCATGGGCGAAGGCGCTGCCGCGCTCGTGCTTGAAACTGAAGAGCACGCGCTCGCTCGCGGCGCCAAGATTTACGCCGAGATCGCGGGCGGCGGCGTGACCGCTGACTCGTACCACATCACCGCGAATGATCCCGAGGGCAAGGGCGCCATTCGCGCCGTGCACCTCGCGCTCGAGCAGGCGGGAGCCACGCCCGACGAAGTGACGCACATCAACGCGCACGCCACCTCGACGCCGGTGGGCGATATCGCGGAATACGTTGCGCTCCGCAGCGTATTCGGTGAGCGCGTCACCGAGATTCCGGTGTCGGCAACCAAGGCCGCGACGGGTCACCTTCTGGGCGGCACCGGCGCGCTCGAAGCGATGTTCTCCGTGCTCGCCGTGCAGCACCGCATCGCTCCCCCGACGATCAACCTCGTCGATCAGGACCCCGAGATTCCGCTCTCCGTCTCCGGCGACGCGCAGCCCCTGGGTGATGGCCCGCAGCTGGCGATCTCGAACTCCTTCGGCTTCGGCGGCCACAACGCCGTGTTGGCGATTCGCTCCTACGAGTAGTCACTGCGATACGCACACACCCCCGAACCTCTGCGAGAGGGTCGGGGGTGTGTGCGTATCACCGGGTTGCCCGGGCGTCTGAGCCGAACCTATCCTGCGGCGCAGAACTCGTTGCCCTCAGGGTCTGCGAGCACCCACCAGTGACCCGCCGCCCCGTGATCGACCTCGGTGACGCGTGTCGCCCCGAGCGCCTCAAGTCGAGCGACGTGCGCGTCCAACGACGTATCCCCCGCGTGCACGTCAAGGTGCAGACGGTTCTTGCCCTGCTTCGATTCGGGCACCTCTTGGAAGAGAATGCGACGGCCGGCACCGACGCCGCTGTGCGCGTCGAACGGATCCTCAGGGTGCCGCACGGCGGCGAGCCCCCGGAACGTGCGCGCGCCGGGAGACCCACTGACCGCGGCCTCCGGCACGTGCCCCGCCGCGAGCAGTTCCGCAATGAGCGGCTCCGGGCTTTCCACAACATAGTCGAGGGCTGCAGCCCAGAACGCCGCCTGACGGTCGGCGTTCGCTGCATCGATGACGAGTTTCCAGTGCAGTGCCATGCGGGTATTCTCACTCGTGCCGAACCGCCGCGCAAGCAGACCGATGACGTCGCGTGACGCCGACGGCGCGCTGCATCTCATCCACGCGGTACGGTAGACGGATGACGCCGTTCTTGCTCATCACGACACGCGGCGAAGATGACGTCGCCGCGGATGAGCACGCAGCGTACTGCCGGTTGACGGGGCTCCTTCCCGACGAGCTCGCATGGATTCGCGCAGATCGGGCGCCACTCGGCGAGATCGACTTCAGCGCGTACTCCGGCATCATCCTCGCGGGGAGCCCCTTCACCGTCAGCGAACCCGACGAACGCAAGTCTCCGACTGAGCGCCGCGTCGAACGCGAGCTCGCAACGCTGCTCGATGACGTCGTGCGTCGCGACTTTCCGTTTCTGGGCGTCTGCTACGGCGTCGGCACGATCGGGTCGCACCAGGGCGCCCGTGTTGACCGCACGTACGGCGAGCCCTCTCAAGCGGTGCGCATCAGTCTGACGGACGAGGGCCGCGCGGACCCGTTGTTGCACGAGCTCCCGACCTCGTTCGATGCGTTCGTCGGCCACAAAGAAGCCATCAGCGAGGTGCCGCCGAGCATCACGGTACTGGCCAGTTCGCCCACCTGCCCCGTGCAAGCGTTTCGCGTGGGCAAGAACGTCTATGCGACGCAGTTTCACCCCGAGCTCGACACGGCGGCGTTTTCGTCTCGTGTGCGCTCGTATGCCGGTCACGGGTACTTCGAGCCGGCACAGGCCGACACGATCATTGCGACCGCGGAGGCGGCCGACGTGCGCGCCTCGCACATGGTGCTCGGGCGATTCGTGGAGGAGTATCTTGACGCCGGCCGCGGTGACCGCGCCCCGGCCCCCTCGAGTGACTACTCGAAGAGCGCCTGAGCGAGGTAGTCGCCGCGCTGCACGCCGCCGGGTACGGCCCACAGACCTGACCCGATGTGCCGGATGTACTCGTTCAACAGATCGGTCTTGAGCGAGCGCTGCACTTGTACGAACGCGGCCGGGTCGCGTTGGAACGAGATGAAAAAGAGTCCGGCGCCGAGCTGCCCGAGACCGTTCGAGCCGTCGACGTAGTTGTAGCCGCGGCGCAGCAGGCGCACGCCAGCATTCTGGGCGGGGTGCGCGAGCCGGAGATGTGCAGCCATGTCGATTGCCGGTGCCGATGTGTCGACGGCGTCGGGGGCGGTGAAATCAGCGGCGGTGAACTCTGTGCCGCCCGACAGCGGCCCGCCCTCTTGCTTCGTGCGCCCGATAATGCGCTCCTGCTCGCCGAGCGAAGCTCGGTCCCAGGTCTCGATCGTCATTTGGATCTTGCGAGCGACGAGGTAGCTTCCACCCTGCAGCCACGCGGGTCCTTCCGATCCGACCCACACGTGTTCGTCGAGAGCCTGGGTTTCCTCGGCCATGACGTTCGCCGTGCCGTCTTTGAATCCGAAGAGGTTGCGCGGCGTTGCCTGTACGCGCGAGGTGGACGACGTGCGCCCGAACCCCAACTGGCTCCAGACGAGATGCGCGCGACCCGCGGCGATCCTCGACAGATTGCGGATGGCGTGGACGGCGACCTGCGGGTCGTCTGCGCACGCCTGAATGCAGAGATCGCCGTCGCTCTGGTCGGCGTCGAGCAGGTCGAACGCGAACGAGGGCAGTGGTGCGAACGCCTTCGGCAGGCGGTCGCGAATGCCGAACGGATCCTCCAGATCATCGCGTCGATCGAACAGCGCGCGCCCCAGCCCGAAGGTGAGAGTGAGATGCGCGGCTTCGAGCCCCTCGGCCTCCCCCGTGTCGTCCGGGGGCAGCAATGCGTTCTCGGGCTCGACACCGGTTCCGAGCGCACGGCCACGGGTGAGCACCGCGGCGGCTTCCGTCCAGTCTTGCAGCAGGGCGATGAGGTCGTCTCGGTTCGTGCCCGAGAGCATGCGGAACGACGCGAAGTGCAGGCGATCCTGCGCGGCCGTTGCGATGCCCGCCTGGTGCGCGCCGAAGAACGGCACGGTGCCGGATCCGCCTGAGCCACCGCCGGCATACGCCACCGAGGCGGCGACACCGCCGGCGGCCGCACCGGCCGCGAGTCCCGCGACACCCGCACCGACGAGGCCGAGGAGCCCGCGACGAGACGGGCGGAGGGGCCCCGCGGCCGAAGCCTCGGAGCCCCTCGCGTCATCCGGCGCGCCGGATGCAGAGTGGTCAGTCATGCGACTAGCTTGCCACGACCGCCGCGGTGAGCTTCGACAGCGGCTCGCTGAGTGCGCTCAGCTTGGCGGCGAGCTCGTTGCGCTCCGCCTGCGTCACGGTGTCGTAGAAGACGAACCCGTCGGTGTAGTTGCCGTAGGTGGCGAGCAGCGCGAACATGTCGTCGAAGCGCTCGTCGAGCTCGTCCACGAGATCCTGATTGCCGTTGGTGATGGCGAGTTCGCGCACCGTGTCGAAGGCAACTTGAGCGCCCTCCACGTTGGCGGTGAAGTCGTAAAGATCGGTGTGCGCGAACTCGTTCTCTTCACCGGGGAGCTTGCCATCGGGCGCCGCCACCTCGTCGAGGAGACCCTTGGCGCCCTCGGTGATGTCGGCCAGGGTAAGGGTGAAGTCCGGCGACGCGACCTTCTCCTTGAGCTCCGTGATGTCGGCGACGAGCTGGTCGCCGACGACCTTGCGCTGCTCGGGGGTCAGCGGCGTCAGATCGGGGTCGCCCGGGTAGTCGCCGTTTGCGACGGCCGCGTCGTTCCAGAGATCCATCTCGATGCGGTGGAAGCCGGTGAAGTCGAGTCCCTCTTCATCAGCGCCCGGCTTGCGGTAGTCGATCTTCGGGTCGAGATCGCCGAACTGCTCGGCGGTCGGCTCGATGCGCTCGTAGTTGATGCGCGCGAGCGGGAAGAGGCGCTTCGCCTCGTCGTCATCGCCTGCGACGTAGGCATCGACGAAAGCCTGCACCTGGGGCAGCAGTTCTTCGGTCTGCGCCTTCACGTACCCGACATACTGCGCGATCACCGCGTCGTCTTCGGGCGAGGTCTCGATCGCGTCGCCGCTCACCGAGAATGCGGCCTGGCCCACGCCGGCACCGATCATGCCGGGCTTGCAGCTCGTGAAGTAGTCGCCCGGGCCGACCTGCACGGTGAGGTCGCGGCTCGCACCGGGGGCGATGTTCTCGACCTCGCCAACGATGGTCAGCTCGTTGCTGCCGAGCACGTAGAACTCGTTGACCTTGGTGCCGTCGTTCTGCACGGTGAAGGTGACGGTGCCGCTCTGCGCGGTCGCGGTCTCGACGGTGCAGTCGGTGTCGCTTGCCGTCACGGCGATCGCGTCACCGCTCGGCGCTGCGTTGGGCACGCAACCGGTCAGCAGCAGCGCTCCGGCTGCGACGGCCATCAGTCCGCCGGCGGTGCGGCGGGAGGAGACGAGATTCACAGGGTTCCTTTCGAGGAAGCGACGGCCGGTTCGGCTGCCGCGCGGTGTGCACGTATCGTGCGCTCCTGCGCGAACGAAGCGCGGAGGAAGAGGGTGAGGATCGGAATGAGGTACGCGAACCAGGCCACGACCTCGAGCTTGGTCATTTCGGGCGAGAACCCGAGGGTGCCCTTGAGCAGCGCCCCCAGGAAGCCGTCGGGAGCAATGACGTTCGAGATCTGGAAGGCCCATGCCGCCTCGCCGTACCAGCTCGCGACGAACGCGCTCGCGCCGAGTGGTGGCTCGGCGAAGGGGCCGGGAAGCACGGCCGCCTCTTGCAGGTCGTGAATCCCGTAGGCAAAAACCCCCGCTGCGAAGACGATGAGCAGAATCCCAGACCAGCGGAAGAATCGGGTCAGGTTGATCCGAATCATGCCGCGGAAGAGCGCCCACCCGATGATGACCGCCAGGATGATGCCGGACACCGCGGTGACGAAGCCGAGCAACGGCGACAGCTGGCTCGCCCGCGTAGTCGCCCAGATGAACAGGGCGGTCTCGAGACCTTCGCGCCCGACCGAGACGAAGCCGAGCAGGGCGACGCCCCAGCCGCTGCCGAGCAGTGCCCGATCGATCTGGCCGCGAAGCTCCGAGCTGAGACCGCGCGCGGCGCGCAGCATCCAGAAGACCATCCAGGTCACCATCACAACGGCGACGAGAGAGAGCGAACCGCCGATGATCTCCTGCGCTTGGAACGAGAGGCCGTAGGCGCCGAAGGTCAGCACGGCACCGACGATCATCGAGAGCAGGATCGCCGCAGCGACGCCGATCCAGATCTTCACTGCAGCGTCGCGCCGCCCGAGTTGCTTCACGTAGGCGAGCAGCACACTCACGACGAGTGCGGCTTCGAGGCCTTCGCGGAGGCCGATCATCAGCGTTCCGATCATGCGCGGCGACCTTTCATCAAACATGCGATCTGAGTAAGGCACGCCTTACGGAGTGAATTTACCACAGATTCATCTGATGTGAAGTTGGCGCAAAAAAACGGGCGCGACCCCCGAGAGGGTCGCGCCCGTTCAGACGCGGTCGCTGGTCAGCCAGAGCTGCTCAGCGACGCGCTGCCGATTACTCGGCGAAGTGCGACGACAGGAACCAGCGGTCCTTGTCGAGCTGCTGCGCCACGGCGATGACCACGTCCTGGCTCACCAGGTCGACGTCGTCGAGGCCCTTGACCGCGGCGTAGACCGTCTCGACCGTTGCGTCGATCTGAGCGACGATCTCGCGAACGGTGACCTTCGACTGCTGGAAGCCGTCGCTGAGCTGCGGGGTCGTGGTGCGCGCCGCGACGGTGCCGATGCGGGCGTCGATCGGCAGACCGAGAGCGACGATGCGCTCTGCGACGGTGTCCGATGCATCCTGAGCGTGCGCGACGACCTCATCGAGGAACTCGTGCACGCCGATGAAGTTCTCGCCGCGTACGTGCCAGTGCGCCTGCTTGCCGTTCACGGCGAGCGCCACGAGGTCGTGGACGACGGGCGTCAGGTACTGCGCGACACCGGTCGGGCGGTGCAGGTCGCCCTGGGCTGCGGGAACGGTGATCTGCTTGGTAGACATCGAGTGAATCCCTTTCGTTGGTGTGCGTTGACAACAATCACACTACGCCGATTTCAGCCATGCGCAAGCAAGGCAAGGCTTGGCTGAACATCGGAAAACTCCCAGATGAAGGGCAGGTTTGCCTAACCGAGGATGCGTCGCAGCAGCTCCTCGGGAGCGCGCCGGGGGCCGGTGAAGAAGGGGGTCTCTTCAATGACGTGGCGACGCGCTTCGACAGCCCGCAGTTCGCGCATCAGATCGACGATGCGCACCAGGTCATCTGCTTCGAACGCGAGCAACCACTCGTAGTCGCCGAGCGCGAACGACGCGACGGTGTTGGCCAGCACGTCACCGTAGTCGCGCGCCGCCATCCCGTGTTCGCGCAGCATCTTGCCGCGGTCGGCGTCGGGCAGGAGGTACCAGTCTCGGCCGCGCACGAACGGGTAGACGCACACGTACTCCTTCGGTGCGTCTCCGGCGAGGAACGCGGGCACGTGGCCGCGGTTGAACTCCGCGGCGCGGTGCACGCCGACGTTCGACCAGACGGGCGCGAGCCGACCGCCGCTCCACTCCCACACGGTGCGATACGCGAGCTGCAGAGCTTCGCTGGTGGGCGCGTGCCACCAGATCAGCACGTCGGCGTCGGCACGGAACCCCGAGACGTCGTACCAGCCTCGAGTCGTGAGCCCGTCGATGGCGTCGAGCTCGGCGAGCAGACCGCGCACGATCCCGTTCAGCGCCGGCGAAACACCCAGGCCGCCAGAGGGGCGCGTCTCCTTGAATACCGCGTACATCGTGAAGTTCGTCGCCGCGTTGATCGCTTCGGCAACGTGGCGGTGGTCGACCTGCGGTCGCTGTGCGTCAGACATGTGCTCTCCTCGGGCTGTGTTCGTGAAGTTCGTTCGGGATCGCGGTGCGCCGGTCAGTCGAGCACGCTCGCGAGCACCGGAATGCCCGTGACCTCGCCGTGGCGCATGCGGCAGCTGTCGGCCGGCGCCTCGTCGGGGAAAGCCGGGAATGTACCGAGGACGTGCGGCTCGACCGACTCGCCGCGCTCGCGCGCCGCGCGCTCGAGCACCATGTCGACGAGACCGGAGACGAAGGTGTGGCGCACACCGACCGTGCCTGCACGCACCGCGCGAACCCCGTGCTCAGCAGCCGTTTCCATCGCCTCGATATCGAGATCAAAGGCGACCTCCATATGGTCGGAGATGAACCCGATCGGCGCGAAGATGATCCGGCGCACCCCCTGGGCTACCAGCGCCTCGATGTGGTCGTTCACGTCGGGCTCGAGCCACGGAGTGCGCGGGTCGCCCGAGCGGGAGCAGTAGGCGAGCGACGAGGTGAATTCGACACCGTGGCGCTCGCGCAGATCGGCGTCGATCGTGGCGCGCACATCTTCGTGCTGCTCCCGGTACCCGGGACCGGTCACCGCTGATGCATCTTGCATCGTGTCCGGGATCGAGTGCGTGACGTAGACGATGTGCGCGCCGGCCAGGCCGCCCTCGAGCTCCGCCGCTGCGTGTTCGATCGCTTCGCGATTCGCGTGCACGAACCCCGCGTCGTTGAAGAATGGTCGCAGAATGTCGATGGTGGGCGCGTCTTCGCCGAGCGTCTCGACGGCTGCGGCCAGGTGCTCGCGGTACTGCCGACTTCCGGAGTATGAGGCGTACGCACTCGTCACGAGCGTCAGGACCCGCTTCGCGCCGAACGCCGACGCATCGCGCAGCGTGTCGACCGTGTAGGGGTGCCAGTTGCGATTGCCCCAGATGACCGGGAGCGCGATCCCCCGGCTGCGCAGCTCCTGCTGCAGCGCCGTCACCAGTGCGAGGTTCTGATCGTTGATCGGACTCCGCCCGCCGAAGTGGTGGTAGTGCTCCCCCACCTCGGCCAGGCGATCCTCAGGGATTCCCTTGCCGCGAGTGACGTTCTTCAAGAACGGGATCACATCGTCAACGGCGTTCGGGCCCCCGAAGGAGCAGAGCAGCAGGGCGTCATACGGCAGCGCAGGTGCGGTCATACCTGCACGCTACCACCGGGTTTCCTGTAGATCTGATGTATAAGATCGGATGTGCGGCGTGGCGCGGGTTTCGTCACTGGAGATCGGGCAAAACCAGGGTTGATGCCCCGAATATCCCCACCAGCACAGGCCCCACAGGTGCGCTCCGATAACATAGGATCACCATCCGTCCCACGCAGCAAGAGGTCCGCCATGTCCAGTGCCATTCGGGGCTCGCAAAAGGCCCGAGACACCCTTGACTACCTGCGCGACAAGATCTCTTCGAGCGCCTGGGCCGTCGGCGAACTCATTCCGAAAGAACCAGAGCTCATGGAGCTCATCGGTGTCGGCAAGTCCACGGTTCGCGAAGCCGTTCGCTCGCTCGCTGCGTTCGGCATGCTCGAGACCGTGCCCGGTGTCGGAACGTTCGTGCGATCCCGCACGCCGGTCAGCACGCTCCTCACCGAGTTTCTGGGTGACCACGATCTCGAGGAAGTGCTGGTCTACCGGCGCTCACTCGAGATCGAGGCGGCTCAGCACGCTGCTGTGCACCGCACCGAGGAGCACCTCGCCGCACTGCGCGAAGCCGCCCTCCGCGACCAGCACGCTGAAGCCGACGCAGTCGCCTCCTGCGAACAGAGCACGAACCCAGGTTCCTTCCATCTGCTCGTCGTCGAGGCCAGCGGCAGCAAGCTGTTGCTCGACCTCTACCTCGGCGTCATGTCGGTGCTGCAACGGGCGAGCGCTCAGGGCCGCGTGATCCTCGGCACCACCCTCGAAACCATGCACCTCGATCACGGTGCCGTGCTCAGCGCCATCGAGGCCCGCGACGTGCGCAACGCCGCACACTCCATGGCACTGCACGTCGACCGCGACCTCGGGCTCCGCACCGACATGCTCGACTTCAGCCAGCACACGGAGCGAGCAGCATCGCTCATCGACGCGGGGTACGACCCGGGCGAGAGCTCGGGCGATCCGGTCGCCGCCGCTGAGCACATCGACGCCCCCGCGGCGGCTCGGGAGTCGATCAGCTGAACCTCGCCATCGCTAAGATGGAACGGTTACTCAGGGGGCGTTAGCTCAGTCGGTCAGAGCAGCGGACTCATAATCCGTCGGTCGAGGGTTCAAGTCCCTCACGCCCTACTCCCCTGGCTCCCATAGCTCCAGCATTGGGAGCATTCCGTTGCGGCAGTAGGGTATGTCGGCGAATCCAAGATCAGTCGATTCTTCGAGCTCATCACGGAGTGCAAGCGAGCTACGCGGCGCACCACCCAATGCAAGAATCTCTGACATAAGGGTCGTTCAATCGACGATGGGGTCTGCCTTTCTCATAGCCCCGCAGAGCCCACGTCTTAGTCTTCCTATTACCAACAGGGGCAGGCTCTTTTGCGACGACCGATTTACTCTTGTTGCTATGCAAGCATCTGTGAGCCTCGGCGATTTCTTGAAGTCTCGGCGCGCTTCGGTCGATCCCGCCGCAGCAGGAGTCAGCTCGATTAACCGTCGTCGTGTCGCTGGTTTGCGTAGAGAAGAAGTGGCCATGATCGCCGGCGTCAGCGTCGCCTACTACACGCGGTTAGAGCAGGGGAAAGCCCAGAACGCGTCGAACGAGGTTCTGCTCGCATTGGCACGCGCAATGCGCATGACTTCTACAGAAACCGAACACCTTATGGACCTTGCGCACACCACCGGCGAATACGCGCAGTCCCTTGCCAGCGAGGAGCCCTCTGCTGGCGGCCTTGCGATGATAGACGCTGTGTGGGACAAGCCCGCGATTCTCCTGGGCCGCTACAGCGATGTGCTTGCTTGGACACCGCTTGGACATGCGCTCATCGCCCCAGATTTGGCATTCAACGCCGTGCAGAACGCGGCTACGCGACCAAATCTCCCTCGGCTTTTGTTTCTCGACGCCCAAGTTCGCGAGAGCTATCAAGACTGGGAGCATGAGGCTGATTCGTTCGTCGCATACCTCAGATTGATGAGTGGCAAGTACCCCGGCGATCCGCGCTTGGAGCGGCTCGTCGGTGAACTCTGCATGAAAGACGATAGCTTCGCGCGCTTGTGGGCGGCAGGCAGGGTCGGCGAGTGCACTACAGGCACGAAGCACCTAACGCATGAACGCGTGGGGCAGCTCTCTGTCGATTTCCATCTGTGGCATAACGCCGAGCAATCAGAGCAACGCCTCGAGATCTACTCGCCACACAACGAGGCTGCTAAGGAATCACTCACTCTGCTCGCGTCTCTCACCGCGACGGAACATCTCCACATGCATTGAGAGTGTGGGGAGGGTCGGTGACCACCCCTCCCAGCACTCTCAATGGGCATTCGCAAATTCTTTGGTCGGCGCGATGGCTTTTTTGCGTTGCGCCAAGATCACGAGACCCACAAGGAACGCTGTTGCGGCAAGAACCGCCCCGGCCAAGTTAGGGCTGCTGTCCCCGAGCCCCGCACTGATGGTGAGGCCACCGAGCCAAGCTCCGATCGCGTTGCCCAGGTTGAACATGCCGATGTTCATTGACGAAGCAAGATTCGGTGCACCTGCCTGCTCGGCTTTCTCCATCACCAGATTCTGAATCGGAGACACGCTGGCAAAACCAGACGCCGCCATCAGGAAGACCATGACGAAGGCGATGACAAGATTGCCCGCTCCGAGCCAGAATACGACGAGGGCGACTGCTTGAATCGCGAGGGTGCTGAGGAGAAGCAGCATGAGATTTTTATCGGCGAGCTTGCCCCCAAGGTAGTTGCCGATGAAAAGCCCGAGCCCGAACACGGCCATGAAGATCGTTACCCATGACTCGGGCGTTCCGGTGACATTCATCGTGATCGGCGCAATATACGTCACCGACGTGAAGAATCCTGCCGGCCCCAGAACGGTGATGACCATAGCGAGGAGCAACTGTGGGTTCGCGAACGCCCTTAGCTCGGATTTGAAGTTGAACGGTTCTTCTTCCTGGGCCTTGGGCAGGAGCAGAAGAATTCCGGTGAGAGCGACAACCCCGATTCCCGAGATCATCAGAAATGAAGCCCTCCACGAAACCGTAGAAGAGATCCACGTCGCGATCGGGGTTCCGATCAGTGTGGCCAGGGTCAAGCCCGAGAAGATGAGCGCA
The DNA here is from genome assembly GCF_001273855.1 of Leucobacter japonicus. Classification (NCBI taxonomy): domain Bacteria; kingdom Bacillati; phylum Actinomycetota; class Actinomycetes; order Micrococcales; family Microbacteriaceae; genus Leucobacter; species Leucobacter japonicus. The sequence goes on from NZ_JHBX01000123.1 coordinate 82,959, forward strand.
ATGGCGCTGGTCTTTCGCTGTGGCGGTACTGATCGCGCCGCGATGATCGACGCAGTGCCGATGAAGGCTCCATGCGTAAGCGAGGCGACGATCCGGCCAGCAATCACCATGCCGAAACTGCCTGCGAGTGCGGACATCGCGTTTCCGACGATGAAGAGCCCGATCAGCACCAAGAGAAACTTCCGCTTGTTGAAGCGCTGTCCGACAAGGGTCATGAACGGGGCTCCGATAAAAACGCCGAGTGCGTATGCAGTAGCGGCCCATCCGGCCGTTGTGACCGAGATCCCAAATTCAGTGGCCATCCCAGGCATCAGACCCGAAATAGCGAATTCGGTCGTTCCGATACCGAATGTTCCCGCGGCGAGCGTCAAAAGCGAAAGTCTCACACGGGACGAGATGACAGTGGTGTTCATCCTTTAAGGATTGCGAGGATAAAAACCCTGAGCCAGTTCCCCATCGTTCGTGCGTTCGCGAAGACTACTACTCGCAGGGTCAGTATCCGACATTGGCATTTGGGGCGGGCGGGGGAAGCGCTTCCAGAGTTCTTTAAGCGGTCAACTACTGAACGCGCTCACAAAGGAGCTTGAGCAACCGGAGTCTCCCCGCGAAGATAGCTCGCATTGTCGTTCGTGAAGGATGCAGTTTTAAAGGGAGCTCGATCTCGTGCACGAAGAGAAGCAGGAGGCGCGGCTTCAGGTGTGAAGGAGCGCCATTCGACTCACATTGATGCAGTATTTCAACGTGCTGGGCCACTGACGGACAGGGCGGTATCACTTTTCGCTCATTGCTCCACATAGCGACACAGTCGCCACTCCCCCGGCGACCCATGGACTGAGATGCCGGCCGTTGCGACAAGGATTCGTGACATCACCACTTCGCGCGCGAGTCGCGGCACCCATCAAGACGTCAACGATGACGCTCCCGTCGGCATTCTTCCGTCGGCCAGTAGGGACGCGAGTCTGCATTCGTCACGGAGCCAGCTATACCGTAAGCACATTGGGCCTACAGCCTCAGTCGCTCCTCGCTCAGAGCAGGGTTACGGGATCCACGTGCAAGAGAGACTGATCACTGGCGCTTCGGGCTGTCAGGCTATTCTTGAGGACGGTCGGCGGGACCACCCGATGCAACGTCCTCCTCCGTCATAGGGTCCTGGAAATCTTGCACGGCTTCAGCGGCACTTCGACTGGCTTTTCTTGCCTCGTCGCTATTTCCGCTGTCAGCATCGCCTTCGTTACTGGTTTCTAAAGAGCGCGGATCATCCGGATAGCTATCGCCAAGACTGCGAGGGTTCGGTGTCATCATGTCCCGAACGTAGCAATTCGCTTCTGCCTGCTCTAGACGGTTGACAATCGAACAGCGCGAACGGGTGGAGCGTACGCATGAGTCTCGGGCCGCGCCGAAACTCACATCTTCTTGGTAGAGCCGCGCGAACGCACTAATGAGTCTTCGCTTCACACTGCACCTGCTGGTTATTCCACATTCTCAGCAGCTCCGGTCGAATCGTCCACGCCGAATGGCGTGCGGTTCTTCCGGAACGCTCGCTCGCGGGCGAATTCGTGAGCGGTGCTCAGCATTTCTGCCTGCTCGAGTGCTCGCTGGCCAAGCGCTATGAAGACATCAGCGTCGAGGCCGAGCTCGATCGCGTGTTCGGCCAGAGTCTGCCAGAGACCCAATTTGCCGACCACGGCGCTGCGCAGCAACTCGATTTCCAGCACGAGCGATAGTGGCGACCGTGAAAATACGCGTCCATTGAGTTTCAAACGTCCCACGCGCTCGCCGACCCATGCCGCGGCTTGGCGATACGGTCGACTGCGTACGTTAAGGTCGTCAATGAGATGGGAGAGGAACGCGCGTTCAAGTCGCAGTTCCTCTGCGAGTTCGGAGATCTCGGTGTAGACCGGGGTGTCAACGTAGGTGTCGCACATGCGCCCGATGCGCTCAGCTCCCGCAGTGGCACCAGTCAAATGGTCGGAAAGATACAGTCCGAGCAGTTCCCAATCGATTTGGGGTGCCGCGGCCAGCGATCCCAGCACTTCGGGAGCACCTGCAGATTCGGCACCTCCCGTCGCCGTGCCGTTCAGCGATGCGAGTCGCGCCTCGTCCAGGGACCGGGCACGCAACGGAATCGACTCGGCTCCCGCTCCTTCGACTATGCCATGCAGGAGCTCACGGAGAGTATCTTCGGCGGTGTGTTTCGGCACCCAGCCCAGTGTCGCTTTGGCACGCGCGGCATCTATATGAGGCGCACCCAGCGCGAGGTCGAACCACCCCGCATCGACGGCAATGAGACCTGATCGATGGGCGGCAGTCACGAACCCGCGCACGATCGCTGTAGGAAGTTCGAAGTATCGGCCGTGATCCACGATTCCGGCCAGCACCTGAGCACTGAGAACATCATCCGCACATACGTTGAACGCTCCAGCCGCCCGCTGCACGACGATGCGCGCATACGCATCGGCCAGGTCGTCAGCATGGACGGCCTGGATACCGCGTAACCCGGCCGGCAACGGCACCGCAGGCAACCGAGCGTGTCGCAACGCCTGAACAGGCACGGCGGGGCTCAGGAAGTACCGCTGAATCGATGACGCCGCGTCCCGCTGGAACACGAGCGCTGGCCGAACCCGAGACAGAATGACATCGGGATGTTCGGTCACGAAGGCATCGAGCAACTCTTCCTGCGCTACTTTGTCAATGCTGTACTGGGACGTTTCAATACCGCCCCGTTGCCAGTCCTCGGAGCGCGGCACGGTGGACGGATCTGCAGCGTACACGCCTACCGAAGAGGCAACCACAACGTGCGCGACGCCCGCTGCAGCGGCCACATGCAGTACTCGTCGCGTCCCCTCGACGTTCACTCGGCGCAGGAGTTCACGTTCACCGATTGGTTGAATGAGCCAGGCAAGGTGCACCACGGTGTCGATGCCCGCAAAGACACGTGTGAGCTCGTCGATAGCCGCCGACTCTTCAGATGCGGCACCGATATCAATTGATGCCCACTCGCAAGCGGAATAAGGCTCGGCAGACACGTCCGGTGTGCGCCGCGCGATACCCACCACGGACCGCACCTCCGGCGAATTGGCGAGCGCACGCAGGAGCGCTGTTCCGGTGTTTCCTGTAGCCCCAACCACAGCGATGCGGAGCGAAGATTCGGCGGTTTCAGGACCAGATGCTGCGTACTGCGATTCGGGCATTGAGCTCCTCCTCGTTCGTGGACGTCGATCGATATGACTTCAACGCTCGTGCGATATCGCACCTCGTCACAGGGGGTTGCGCGGAGCACAGTGGTGGGTCAAGCCCCCTGCACCCACGCGAAGGAGACCGTACTGTCGGAATCACAGCTGCTCATGAGTGACGAATGAGAGGGAGGGTGCGTCGATGGTCGAATCTGTATTGGGTGGACGCGTCGACGAACTTGCGCAGGAAATTGCTGAGCTCGCCCTTCGCACAGGCCGTTCGGTGGCGGTAGCCGAGTCACTCACCGGCGGGCAACTGGGAGCCGCGCTCGCGGCGGCCCCCGATTCAAGTTCCTGGTTCCGCGGCGGCATCATCGCGTATCACCCGGAGGTCAAGTACACACTGCTCGGGGCGCCACGCGGGGCGGTCGTTACAGAAGAGACAGCTGCAGCGATGGCCGAGTCTTCCCAGCGTCATCTCCTCGCCGACATCACCGTCGCAGTAACCGGTGTAGGTGGGCCGGATCCGGATGAGGGGAAACCGGCCGGGACTGTCGTGCTGGCCATCGTGAGCACCGATGCGGCCACCCACGTCACGAACTTTTCGTTTGCAGGTTCACCCATCGACGTCATGCGCCAGACAGTCGAGGCGGCGCTCGAGGCCGTGCTCGCCAGGCTCCACGCGGCGCAGTGAGAACGATGGGATGAGCATGTCAGCAACAGGTGCAGCTCGCCGACTGCGCGTCGGCCTCACAGCGCTCCTGCTCATGAGCCTCACCGGCTGCGGCCTGAGTTTCCCGTCCGATCCCAATGGGACGCTGTCGGTCGCTGCTGGCGCAGAGCTCCGAATCGGGATTACAGCTGAACCCGGTCTCGCCGAACCTGGTATTGCCCCGAGCGGGCCGCTTCCAGACCTCGCGCGCGCATACGCTGCCTCTATCAATGCGTCCCCCGATTGGAAAGTTGGAGGAGAAGAGACGCTGGTGCAGGAGCTCGAAGACGGGAGTCTCGACATTGCCTTTGGCAACTTTTCGGAAGATTCACCGTGGCTGGATCGCGCGGCACTCTCGCGCCCGTTCACGGTGAAAGGGGCTCAATCGGGAGAACTTGTCGCGCTGATGCCGCTCGGTGAGAACGCGTTGCTCGCAAATTTTGAATCGTTCATTGATGCGAACGGAATTGCGCGATGAGTCCGAAACTGCGGGTGAGGCTGGCCGAACATCTGCCCGAAGAACAGGGTGAGGCGCTTCGCAAAGCCGTGCGCTGGCAAATCTTTACTGTCTGCTACACCGCGGTCACCATTGTGCTGGTCGCATTTGTACTCGGAAGCTCGCAGGCAATGAAAACGGCGTGGATCGAAGACATGCTGTCACTCTTGCCGCAGCTGTCCTTCTTTGTCGCATTGTTCTTCATTCACCGTCGCCCGACGAAGAGTCGACCATTCGGGCAACACCGGTCGATGAGTATTGGGCACCTTGTGGCCGGCGTCGCGTTAATCGCCGTGGGCAGCAGCTTGGCCGTCGAGTCAGCTCTCGGTTTGATTGCAGCCGAGCACCCGACGATCAGCACAGTAAACCTCTTCGGTCATACCGTGTGGCTCGGATGGCTGATGGTCATCGTGATGGTCGTCATCGTTATCGGGCCCGTGTTCTTCTACGGGCCAGCGAAAGCGAAACTCGCCCCGGTGCTGCACAACAAGTTGCTGCACGCCGACGCCGACATGGCACAGGCCGACTGGCAAACAAACGTGGCCTCAATCGTGGGTGTGCTCGGTGTCGGCATCGGCTGGTGGTGGCTCGATGGAGCAGCAGCCATCTTTATCTCGCTCGGCATCATCTGGGATGGCCTGCGCAACACGAAAGCCGCGCTGCTCGATCTCATGGACCAGCGCGCCCGCACCGTCGATGACCAGGATGCCCACCCGCTCGCGGACGACATACTCAGGGTGCTTCGCTCTCAACCTTGGGTACAGGAGGCCGGTATACGACTCCGCGATGAGGGTCAGGTGTTCCATCTCGAGGCGTTCCTCGTACCCGATGAGGAAGGCCTCACGGTTGAACGCGCTGAGCATCTCAGAGAGGAGCTGCATCGACTCGACTGGAAGATGCAAGACATCGTCATCACGGTCACAGCCGAACTCCCCGACTACCTTGATCAGGCACCTCGCAGCGCCTCATGACGCCGAAAAATCGAGCGCTCGGCTCAGGGCATTGCTGGATTCGTCTTCGCGTACTTCTCGGCGTCTTCTTCCGTGAGCACGACAAGTCCACGGCTTGAATGGGAGAGGGCTGACAGCACTTTGATCCACGTCGCGTTCAACTCCGTGTTCGCATTGCCATGAAACCTGAACGCGAGGGTGACGTACGACGACATCCAGAGAGACACTCGTCCGCTGCCTTCATCTGCCGACTTCGTCCAGCTCAAGAAGAAGCTCTCCTGCTTCAACAGTTTCTGTCCGATGACGAATTTCAGATGCGCCAGCAGGCGATCTTCAAACTGATATTCGTGCGTCCCGTGAATCAAATACCCCATAGGACAAGGGTGACAGACAACGCGATGACACTCACGAAACGATTGTTCGCCTCTTTCATCCAAGCCACTCCCACGCTGACCAATCCCAAGCCACCTAGACAGGTTCTAGTGAGCATCACTTGAGAAAGACGCCCGGGCCGAAACGCGGCACACTAAGTCCGCGACACTGCACATTCTCGTTCAGCGACAGCGACAACGACAACGACAACGACAACGACAACGACAACGACAACGACAACGACAACGACAACGACAACGACAACGACAACGACAACGACAACGACAACGACAACGA
>NZ_JHBX01000124.1:0-405 GCF_001273855.1 Leucobacter japonicus
CTTCTAAGGAGCGGTCGCCGTCCAAGTCCGATCTGCTCAAGCTTCTTCGTCTTGTTCTGGTCATTGTGCTCAAAAGTGACCATAACGACGAACAAGTGAATGCTATGCAGACCTTGTCACTCGATGAACAACTCATCATGAAGCAGGTGGTCGAGGACGTGCTGTCCGACTATACCAGCTCCGACACGACACCACCCACTACGAAGGAGCCGATCGATGGCGGTGCAAATCGCGAAGAAGTCATCACGTTGCGTCGCGATGTAGAGCTAGGAAAACAGCGCTTATCCGATTGCCAAGATCAGCTTGCACATACCGAATCACATGTGGATCGTGTCACAACTGAGAACAAAGAGCTGTTGTCGCAACTTTCCGCGCCGCGTCAAATCCAGCATGAACGCGATGCCC
>NZ_JHBX01000125.1:0-238 GCF_001273855.1 Leucobacter japonicus
CTCTCCGGCGGAGACGCCGCAGGGCTCGCGTGCGATGCGGCGCCGGCCGGTGGTACCCCGCTCACAGCGCCGCGATCCTTCGCCGCCGCACGATGTACACGAAGACCGGTGCACCGACGAGCGCGGCGATGACCCCGACCGGAACTTCCTCGGGGACGACCACGCGCGCGATGATGTCGGCGCCGAGCAGCCACACGGGCCCCAGCAGCGCCGAGAACACGGTGACCCAGCGCTAGCC
>NZ_JHBX01000126.1:0-236 GCF_001273855.1 Leucobacter japonicus
CGTCGTTCCCTCCACTGACCCTTCCCCCTCCTCCCACTTCTCCCTTCTCCTCTCATGGACATTGATTTCGCAGCCATCCTGCTTTCCGCGCTCCTCGTGCTCTTCATCTTCCTCTTTCTCTTCTCTTTCCTTCCGGCGATCTTCGCCATCGCCATGCACCTCCATCCTCTCTTTGCCTTCTACTGCGCTTTCTAGTCTGCGGGCCGTGTCACGGCGCTGTCTCTTATACACCTACC
>NZ_JHBX01000127.1:0-203 GCF_001273855.1 Leucobacter japonicus
GAGCCGACTCCCTCTAACATTATTATCACTCCTTTTCTCCTCCCCCTTTTCCTTTTTACCCCTCCTCTCTTTTCGATGATCTTTATCCCATCGGTCTTTTAGACGAATTATCGCCCTCATTCTCCCTCTCCCCCCCCTCCCCTCCCCTTTCTTTCTCTCACCCCTATCTTTTCTTCTCTTTTTTCCTCCTCCCTTATCGTCTC
>NZ_JHBX01000128.1:0-251 GCF_001273855.1 Leucobacter japonicus
GTCCCTTCCCTTTCTTACGAAGTTCCTCTCCCCCCTCCTTTTTCTCCCTTTCTTCTTCAACTCTCTTTTCTACGACCATTTTCTCTATTCCTTCTCTTACGACATCTTTTATCTTCTCCCCCCTTTCCTCTTTCTCTTCTCCACCTCTCCTCTCCCCCTATCCCTTCCTCACTCTCTTCTTCCTTCTTCTTCTTTCAAAAAAAAACACACGAACAAGACTCCAATACACATATTATACTCTATAATGAATA
>NZ_JHBX01000129.1:0-250 GCF_001273855.1 Leucobacter japonicus
GGGTACACTATTTTTTTTCCCACTACTTTCTCCTTCTTCCTCTTTCTCTCCTCCTCCTCTTTCTTTTTCTTACTCTTGTTCTTTCTTCCGCACGTTCTCTACGAGGTCTTTCGGTCTCTCCCTCTTTTCTCCCATCTCCTCCTTTTTCCTTTTCCCTTTACCTTCCTCCTACTTTTCCCCTCTCCCTTTCTCTTTTCCCAATCCGTGCTGCAACAAGTCTTTTAAAAACTATTCGTACTTCTTAGGATAA
>NZ_JHBX01000130.1:0-294 GCF_001273855.1 Leucobacter japonicus
ATCGAGATGTGTTCGTTCTCTCGATATCGAGAGAAAAGCGGAGGCCGTAGCCGACGGTGCCGCGGGTCGGGACGGCGCGAGGATCCTGCGGCTTCGCGCAGGATGACGGGGAGGTGACGCGCAGGGTGATGGGGAGGGAGCGGCCGGGCGCTGGGTCGAACCCGGGGAGTCCGGGCTTCGATGCTTCGACTCGGCTCCGCCTCGCTCCACACGCCGCTCGCTGCGCTCGCTCAATCGGCGGGGCGCTCGCTCAACCAGCGGGCGGGCCGCTCGACCAGCGGGCCTAGATCACAC
>NZ_JHBX01000131.1:0-292 GCF_001273855.1 Leucobacter japonicus
GTTCGGGGCGGTAGCGCGTGCGGACGGGTTGCCATTCTCCATCCGACGCGGGCACCGCAACACGAAGCGCATCCACCGAATGATCAAACTCGCCGGACGCTATGACGCGAGCGTCGCGCTCATGGATCTCGTGCAGCGCGCCGCTTTCGGCGGAAACTACGACGCCTTCGGCGACGAGTTCCTGATCGATGCCGCTGTATCGGTCGGTGTCCCCGAGCCTGAGGCGCGAGAAGTCGCGTCCACCGAGCAGTTCGCCGATGACGTCGACGCAGACCGGAACACGGCACTGCGC
>NZ_JHBX01000013.1:0-248 GCF_001273855.1 Leucobacter japonicus
GGTACAGATCAACACGGTTGTCCCGACACTGACACCGGTCGAGGTTGAAAAACGAGTGACCTATCCGATCGAGACAGCGCTTGCCGGCCTGAACGGCGTGGAGAACATGCGCTCGTTCTCGCGCAATGGCTTCAGCCAGGTCACGGTGATCTTCAAGGAGAGCGCCAACCTGTACTTCATGCGCCAGCAGGTCACCGAACGCTTGAATCAGGCGCGGGCCAGCCTGCCCGAAGGTGCCGACCCCGTCC
>NZ_JHBX01000132.1:0-320 GCF_001273855.1 Leucobacter japonicus
ATGTGTCTTGCTATTGCTCCAGTATGACATATTCATCACAATCGTAGAAGTGTATATAATTCTTGAAGGAAGATAACTTATCGTCACTGCTAGTAGTGTCTAAAGCATCTGTGGGGATATGGGGGGGGGGAAAGAAGAAGAAGGAAGAAGAGAGGGAGGAAGGGAGAGGGGGAGAGGAGAGGGGGAGAAGAGACAGGGGGGAGGGTGAGGAGGGATCCGAGCGCTCCTTGAGAAAGTCGAGAAGCGAATGGAAAGGAAGCGGGAAGGCAGGGAGGGGGGAGAACGAGAAGTAGTAGGAGAGAGAAGAGGGGTTATAGATG
>NZ_JHBX01000133.1:0-289 GCF_001273855.1 Leucobacter japonicus
CCTCGAGGTCGCGCACGGCGAGGATCTCATCCCGGTCCATGAGTCCCGAGAACACTGAGCTGCCCATGATGGAGGGAGCGAACCTGCTGCCCTCCTCGTTGAACCAGTCGACGACGACGAGATTGTACTTCGGCGCGAGTGCACCGGCTTCGACCCGCCGCTGCACCTCCGCCGCGGCGTGCAGAGACGCGATCACCCCGTACGCCCCGTCGAATCGTCCTCCGCGCGGTTGCGAATCGAGGTGCGATCCGCTGAGGATCGCGGGCGCTCCGGGCACGAACTCCACAGT
>NZ_JHBX01000134.1:0-250 GCF_001273855.1 Leucobacter japonicus
CATCCGGACCCTGCTGCTGACGCTCTTCTTCCGGTACATGCGACCCATGCTCGAGGCGGGCCGGGTCTACGCCCCGGGTCCGCCGCTGCCTCGGGAGATCGTGCAGAACGCCGGGCGCAAGGCGAACGATGTCATCTACAACTACAGCGAGAAGGAGGTGCAGGGGCTGCTCGCCGATCTGCGCAAACGCGCAAAGAAGAACCACTGGCACTTATACACATTTGATGATGCGGCCTAGAGATCAAGTGTA
>NZ_JHBX01000135.1:0-279 GCF_001273855.1 Leucobacter japonicus
GCCCGGCACCATCTCGGAGCAGACGGCCCCCGAATCGACGATGCGCTCCAGCAGCGGACCGTGCGAGCTCGGGTAGGGCATGTCCGCGCCTCCCGCCAGCACGGCGATGGTGGGCGCGCCGAGCGCGAGTGCGGTGCGATGGGCGACCGCGTCGATCCCGTAGGCCGCACCGGAGACGATCGTCGTGCCGGCCTCGCAGACGCTCTCGGTGAGTTCCGCGGTGACGTGGGAGCCGTAGCCGGTGCAGGCCCGGGCTCCGACGACCGCGAGCGAGAAGCC
>NZ_JHBX01000136.1:0-203 GCF_001273855.1 Leucobacter japonicus
CGATCTCGCCATCAACGAGGGCTATGCCAAATCGGTGATGTCATCGGGCCGCTCAAGCACTGCGACGGTGTCGCTCAGCGGGCTCGGCTCGGCTGAGCTGACACTGACGGCGGTGCAGCTCTCGGGGGCGAGCGTCGGCGCGATTGGAAAGGTGAGGAAGAGAGATGAGAAACGCACGCTGCGCCGTGCGGAGAGAAAAGAAC
>NZ_JHBX01000137.1:0-232 GCF_001273855.1 Leucobacter japonicus
CGGGTGTTCTGTTCCCGCACCTGGTCTTGCGCCCACGAGTCCACGCGGTCGACGAGCTGCTGCACCTCGCCCGGCCCGTACTCCCTCATCTCTCCCCACTTCCAGCCCTCGCGGCGGTCGTGGGTTCCGATGGTGAGTTCCCAACTGTCGGGGAGGCGCTCGATGTCGGATGAGTCGGTACCGACAAACTGCTCTTCGATTGAGATCCGGCGATCGCCGCCCTCGTTGTAGA
>NZ_JHBX01000138.1:0-345 GCF_001273855.1 Leucobacter japonicus
GGTCTCTGCACCGTGCAGGTGCCCACCTGGCGATGGGCAGCGATTGGCCGGTCACCAGTCCGGATCCGCTGTGGGGCCTGCACACGGCCTGCAATCGCACGGCGCCCGCATCGGATGCGCACGCGCTGAACGATGCGTCGCGGGAGGCGATGACGCCGAGCGAGCGGCTCGACGTTCCGACCGCCATCAGGGCGTACACGCTCGGAGCGGCGGAGATCGCGGGCCTCGCCGAGCGCATCGGCCGGCTCGCCCCGGGCTACCTCGCCGACTTCGTCCTCCTCACCGGCCCGTTGGGCGACCCCGGCGACTTCGACCGGGTCCGGGTCGCTCGCACCGTCCTCGGAG
>NZ_JHBX01000139.1:0-205 GCF_001273855.1 Leucobacter japonicus
GCCAGGTATCGGTGAGCGGAGCGTCGACCGCAAGGAAATCTACGAACTCCGAGATGCCGCCCTCGTAGGCGAAGCGGTGCACGGGCGGATCGCCGGATTCGTCGAGCGACTCCGGCCGGCGGTCGGTGATCTCGATCGCGAGCCCCGGAACGAGGAACGCGGTCTGCCGCGCGCGGGCGACGAGGGACTCCGGTTCGAACCGCGC
>NZ_JHBX01000140.1:0-214 GCF_001273855.1 Leucobacter japonicus
ACCCAGAGCAGTATGAGCATCAGCGCCGTGATGTAGAGCGCCTGCAGCGTGTTCGCGAGCATCGTGCCGAGGATGAAGTTGCGGCGCGTCGTCCCCAGCGCGAGCGCGAAGGGGTAGGTCGTGGCGACGGCCTGCACGCCGTAGTAGACGAGGCATCCCGGGAGCGACCAGAGGATCGCCTGGTTCCAGCGCGCGCCCTCGATGTACTCGGGAG
>NZ_JHBX01000014.1:0-275 GCF_001273855.1 Leucobacter japonicus
CTCTCAGGTTAGGCGAAGTCTATCTTACAAATTAGGACATCATTTATATAATCTTTACACTAAGAATTGATTGATAAGAGCACGGGTTCGCATGACTGTACTGAGCCTCGATGGAGAGGTTGGTGAAAGTGAAAGGACTGGCAGATGCCGCGATATCACCGCAGGATCTTGGCTACAGCTGGCGGAGTGGCGCTGGTTCTGTCTTGCTTGGGGGGCGCTCCGGCTGCGTATGCCGCACCTATTTCCATCGAGGAGCAATTGCTCCAGTTCAACCC
>NZ_JHBX01000141.1:0-248155 GCF_001273855.1 Leucobacter japonicus
GCCCGCCGCCGACGAAATCGCCGAGTAGCGCACGCAACCCACGCGCACAGCAGACACGCGCACAGCAGACAACAGTGACGAACGAGAGAACAGAGAACACCATGACGCAGCACCACGATGACGCCTTCCTCGCCGACTGGGCCGTGCACTCCCGCTTCGGCGCGGTGCCCGAGACGAACGGCGTCGACCGGCAGGCGGCCAGCGCGGCCGACGGCGAGCAGCGTGCGTGGTTCGCCGAGCTGCTGACGGCGCACGGCTTCACCGTCGAGCGCGATGCGATCGGCAACCAGTTCGGTCTGCTCGAGCTCGTACCGGGAGCTCCCTACGTCGTGACCGGGTCGCACATGGACTCGCAGCCGACCGCGGGCCGCTTCGACGGGGCGTACGGGGTAATGGCGTCGGCGCACGCGTGCTTCCGCGTCGCTGACGAGCTGCGCGCCGACCCCTCGGCCGCGCGCGTGAACCTCGCCGTGGTCAACTGGTTCAACGAGGAGGGCTCGCGCTTCAAGCCCTCCATGATGGGGAGCTCGGTATTCACAGGCAAGCTGCCGCTCGCCGACGCGCTCGCGACGACCGATCCGCACGGCGTGACCGTCGCCGATGCGCTCGGTGCACTCGGCGAGCTCGGCGACGGCGATGTCTTCGGCGGAGCGTCGGGTCGTTCGGTGGCCTCGTACGCCGAGATCCACGTGCAGCAGGGGCGCAGCATGGAAGAAGATGGCGTGACCATCGGCCTCGTCGACGCGACGTGGGCGGCGCACAAGTTCGAGTTCCGCGTGACCGGAGCTCAGGCGCACAGCGGATCGACGCTGATGGAAGACCGTCGCGACGCCTTGCTCGGCGCCGCCCGCCTCGTGGTCGCCGCCCGCGAGCTCGTCGACGAGTTCGAGCCTGGCCAGCTGCACACCGCCTGCGGTGAGCTCAACGTCTACCCGAACTCGCCGGTGGTCGTCGCCAGCGAGGTCGAACTCCTCATCGACCTGCGATCGCCGAGCGCCGAGGTGATCCGCCAGGCCCACGCCTCGCTGCAGCGCACGATCGAGCGCGTGCAGCGCGAAGACCGCGTCGAGATCGCCGTCACCGCTGAGCACAGCTGGGATCGCAACCCCTACCCCGAGAACGGCGTCGAGTTGGCGCGCGGGGTAGCCGAAGAGCTCGGCCTCACGCACGACCGCGTCATGACGGTCGCCGGTCACGACTCGACCAACATGAAAGACACCGTGCCCACGGTCATGCTCTTCGTGCCGAGCGTCGCGGGGGTCTCGCACAATCTCGACGAGTTCACGGAAGAGGCCGATCTCATCGCCGGGGTGGATCACCTCACCGGCGTCGTGCGCCGCCTTGCCGGTGGGGCGCTGCTCGACTGAGCTGAGCTGGGCTGAGCTGCCGGCCGAACGGCTTGGCGCGACGCTAGCCGCGTTCTTCCTGGATCGCGTTGCCGCCGTCGACCACGATGAGCTGGCCCGTGACGTACGAGGCGCCCGGCGAGCACAGGAAGGCGACGACCGCGGCAACCTCGTCGGCGCTGCCCGACCGGCCGAGCGGAGTCGCGCCGCCCATGCGCACCTCGTGCTCGGTCGCTGAGCCGGTGGCGATCCACCCGGGAGCGACCGCGTTCGACGTCGTGCCGTGCAGGGCCGCATCGATCGCCACGGATCGGGTGAGCCCAACGAGCCCTGCCTTCGCCGCGTGGTAGCCGACGTCGCCGCCATAGGCGAGCACCGGCCCCGAGACCGACGCCACATTCACGATGCGGCCGTGCGCTGAGGCGTTCACCAGCGGCAGCGCGGCCTGCGTCACGAGCATGGCAGTGGTGAGGTTGCGCGACAGCGACAGATTCCACTGCTCGATCGCGATGTCGTCGATGCCGGCGGGCTGCTGCGGGTCGGAAATCGACGTCATGCCGGCGTTGTTCACGACCGCGTCGAGGCGCCCGAACTCGGCGCGCGCGGCGTCGACGAGCCGCTGCACGTCTGCCGAAAGGGTCAGATCCGCGACGACGGAATGCACGCGCGGTGCGGTGTCGGTGAGTACTCCGGCGAGCAGTTCGTCGCGGCGATCATGAATGCGTTCGGTGGTCGCCGTGATGACGAGGTCGAATCCGGCCGCACGGAGCTGGCGCGCGGTGGCGAAGCCGATACCTGTGGCGGATCCGGCCCCCGTGATCAATGCGACCGGGTTCGGGCCGACGGGAGCGGATGCGGTCTCGCGCGATGAGGTCATACGCCGACTGTAATTGCTCACGCCGCGCCGTCCGCGCCGCGCCGTCCGCGCCGCGCTCGACGCGCCCCGCCGCTGCCTTTCCACACCCCAGCCCAGCCCAGCCCCGCAGAGCGAATCGGTGTCAATAATTGCTGCAATATGGGCCAATTCGCGCCCCGGAACAGCAATTATTGACACCGATCCGCAAGAGGCGGGGCGCAGGCGCAGGGTGCCAGCACGGCAGCGGGACAGCTTGCCGCGCGCGCCTCTATCGGCAGTGCATACCTGCGCCATAGGCTTACGAGGTGCCCCACACATCCGCAGACGCATCGCATCGAGACGCTCCGCGCAACGTTGCCGGCAGTACAGCTCGCAACGTCGTCCACGAGACGGCTCACGCCGCCGCGCGGAATGCGACGCAGCAGAGCCCCGAGTTCCCGTCGCGCGCCGACGCGGCGGCGCGGACTCGCGAGGAGTGGGACGCAGGATCGCCGCTCGTCGTGCTGGGCGAGCCCGGGAGCGGGCGCACGACGTTCGCGGATCGCCTGCTGCAGGGGCGGGCGGGCAGGGTGCGGCGCATCACCGGAGTGCCCCAGCTCGCCGACGTGCCGTTCGCAGCGCTCGCCGCGGTGCTCGCGGGTGTGTCCGGAGTCGCCGGTTCCGCGGAGTCGCCGGCGCGACTCATCGCGGCACTGGCGCGCGAAAGCGCGGATGCGGCCTCCGCATCCGGAGTGCTCGTGATCGACGACGCCGACTGGATCGACGAGGCCAGTGCGGCGGTGTTCGCGCAGGCGGCGAACGATGGGCCGGTGCGCCTGGTGGTGCTCGGCACGCGTCTCGATCGCCTGCCCGCCCCACTGCGCGCCTTCGCGCTCGACGCCGCCCTCGTCGAGCTGGCCCCGCTCGAACTCGATGATGCCGCGATCTTGGTGGAGCGCGTGTTCGGCGGCGTGGTCACGCTGCACGACGTCGACCACCTGCGACGTCTCGGAGGCGGCAATGCGCGTTTCGTGCACGAGCTCGCCCGCGACGCGCTCGAGAACGGCGGGCTGCGCGAGGTGCACGGCTACCTCGCCTTGCGTGAGGAGTGGCGACCGCACGGCCGTCGCATCGGCGAACTCATCACCCTGCGACTCGCGCACCAGCCGATCGAGGTGCGCGACGCGGTCGAGATGCTCGCGGTCACGGGCGAGATTTCCCTGGCACTCGCGGAAGACCTCGTGGCGCCGGCAGACCTCGACGCCGGCCTCGCGCTCGGACTGATCGAGATGTCGCTCGTCTCGACAGCAGACGGAGTCGGCCGCGATGAAGTCGTGCGCATCAGCGGCGGCCTCACCCCGCAGACCCTGCTCGCCCAGCTGCCGCAACGCCGACTGCAGCAGCATGCCGGGCGCGCGCTCGAGCATGCTCAGCGTCTGCATCCCGCCAGCCGCCTGACAGTCGGGCTGCACGCCATGCGCGCGGGGGTGCGCCTCGACGCGGACGTGCGCGAAGCGCTGGCGATCCAGAGCCTCGCGGCCCGCCAATTCGAAGTGACCGTCGCGCTCACGGAGCGTCTCGACGCCGATCCGCTGCCCGACCCGCTGCGGCGCTTGCGTGCGCACGCGCTGTTCGAATCCGGGCGCCACGACGAAGCACTGACGTTGCTGGCGCCGCTGCTGCAGGCCGCCGACCCCGAAGCACGCGCGCAGGCCGCGACGATGCTCTCGGCGCTGGGCCGCTCCGATCAGGCGGACGAGCTGTTGCAGCCGGCACCCGGAGACGACCCTCACTGGGCCGCCGAACTGGGGGCGCACCGCGATGTGCTCCGCGCCCGCGCCGGAGTGCCGGTGCCCGAGGCGACGTTGCGCGCGCACGCGGCGACCGCATCGCTCGGGCGCGACACCCGGGCCGCGGCACTGCAGACCGCCCTCTTCGCGGCGGTGCACGGCGGGCGGGCAGGCGACACCGCTGGCGAGATCGTGGCGCTGATGGTCTCGCCGGCGTGGCAAGATATTCCCGTATCGGAGCAGGGCAATCTGCTCATCACGTACTTCATGGCCGCACGTGCCCTCGGCTCGAATGCGCAGCTCGACATCGGCTTGTCAGACGATGACTGGGCGGCGCTGCAGATTCCGCCGGGGCTCTATCTGGGGGCCGCAGGCGTGCAGAGCCTCGAGCGCGGCGATGCGATGGCCGCGCGCGAATTGCTCTGGCAGGCGCTCGCGGTGCTGGGCGACGACAACCGATTTGGCATCACGGCGTACTTCGCGGCGGCAGGCGCTGCAGCCTGCGCGCACCTGGGCGATCGTGCGCACGCCGAGCAGCTGCGAGCCGCCGCCACCGCCGCGCTCCGGGTGGGCGGCACCCTGCAGAGCGAAGCGGAACGGATGCTGCTCGCCGCCGACCGCCTGCTCGACGGGAACACCCACGCGACTGAGCGATGGCGGCATCAGCTCGCGCGGGCGCACGAGCACGAGGAGTGGTACGTCGTGCTGCGTTTGCTGCACGACGGTTGGCGCTGGGGTCTCCACGATGATCTCGACGCGCTGCACGACGCGGCGACGCGGGTGCAGGGGCCGCTCGCCGACGCGCTCGGAGAGTACGCGCGGGCCATCGGCGGCGACGATGCCGCCCTCACCCGTGCGCTGGATACGCATCTTGCGCTCGACCAGCACTTGTTCGCGGGTGAATGCGCGATGGCAGCGGTACGTGCCGCCCGCGCTGATCGGCGCGGGCGGCCGTCGAACGCATCGATCGAGCCGGCGATTCTTGGGTTGAGCGAGCTGACCGGCGTCGATACGCCGGTGCTCGGTCGCGTGCGCATCGACGCCGAGCTGCTGTCAGCGCGAGAGCACGAGGTGTGCCTGCTCGCCCATGCCGGGTCGAGTAGTGCGCGCATCGCCGAGCAGCTCTACTTGTCGGCGCGCACGGTCGAGGGGCACCTGCAGCGCGCATTCGCGAAGCTCGGGATCGACAGCCGACAGCAACTCGCCCCGCCTGCGGAGCGCGCGGTGGCACCCACTACCTGATCCTGGCTCGAGCACTACGCTATTGCGCCGCCGGCCGACTGCGGCGTGCGCACGCGGTGTCACACTCTGAGGGTTCCCGCCTGCTTCGAGAGAGTGTGATGCCCATGTTTTCCCTCGTCCATGAACCTCATCGTGCGCCGCGCCGCGTGATCGGCGTGTGCGCCGCCGCCGGTGTACTGGCACTGCTGCTCGCGGGGTGCACGTCGCCACCGAACGCCGACGCCGGCTCCGAGAGCGCTGCCCAGCAGGCGGCATTCTCCGAGTACTACGACCAAGAGATCTCCTGGGGCGAGTGCAACGATGATTTCGGTATCTCAGCCGATGCGGCGAAACGCATGCAAGAGGCCGAGATGCCCATTGATCGCTTCGAGTGCGGGCATGTCTCCGCACCGATCGACTGGGCCGATCCCGAGAACACGGAGTCGATTTCGCTGGCCGTCAATCGTCTCCCCGCGGAGGCCGAGACCTCGGCGGGCGCACTGCTCGTGAACCCCGGCGGCCCGGGGGGCAGCGGTTTCGACTTGGCATTGTCGATGTCGACCGTGGCCGAGTTCTCGGGGGTGATGCAGCAGTACGACCTCGTCGGGTTCGATCCCCGAGGCATCGCTCGCTCAACCCCCATCGAGTGCGACATCGACTCGAACATCCCAGAGGTACAGATCAGCCTCTGCGCGGATGAGAACCCGCTGGCGCTGACCATGGGCACGAGCCAGGTCGCGCGCGACATGGACCTGCTGCGCCATCTCTCGAGCGACCCTGAGCTGCACTATCTCGGCTACTCCTACGGCACCATGCTGGGGGCGACCTACGCCACGATCTTCCCCGAACGCGTCGGGCGCATGGTGCTCGACAGTGCCGAGAGCGCGCACTGGGCCGGGCTCGAGGGCAGCTTCGACCAGCAGGTGGCGATCGTCGATGCGACCCAAACGATGCTCGATGAATGCGAAAACGACTTCGCGTTGGGTCGCTGCCCGCTGCCTGACGCCGCGACGCGCAGCGCGCAGATTGCCACACTCGATGAGCAGCCGCTCGTCGCGACCGACGGCTTCGAGGTCGACTCGACCGGCATGTACACGTTCCTCACCTCAGCCCTCTATGGCGGTGCGGCCTCACGCGCCATTTCTCTCGACATGGCGGGCAGCGCTCTTTCGGGCGAGCAAGACGGCATCGACGCCGTTGCACAGGTCGTCGGAAGCGGCGGTGCGAATGTCGGTCTCGCCGGTACGATCGTGCGCTGCCATTCGTTCCCTGCGGACGCCGATGTGCCCGGTTTGATTGCGCACGTGAAAGAAGCTGGGGTCCCGGAAGAACTCGGCGGCCCCGAGATCACTGACGAGGTGCTGCGCAAGTTCATCGACCTCGGGTGCGATGCCATGCCCGTCAGCGGTGACGACATCACCGACACGTTCACGAACACGGGCGACTCCACGATTCTCGTCATGGGAGTGACCGGCGACCACGCGACGCCGTACACGGGTGCTCAGCAGTTGACCGAAGAGCTCGGCAACGCGCGCCTGCTCACCCTCGAGGGCCAGGGGCACGGTGCGTCATTCGCCAATCGCTCGACCTGCGCGGACGCTGCCGCGACGCAGTACCTGCTCGAGGGCGAGCTCCCCGCAGAAGGCACCGTGTGCACTGATGACTGAACCGAAGGCACAAACGAAATCGATGCGTTCACTGGGGCGCGGGGCGGCGATCGCCGGCGCGGTGACGTTCTTCGCGGCCGCGTTCGGCGGTGCGACCGCTGCATCGGCCGCGCCGCAACCGATCGAGATCGTCGAGCAGGCCCCCGAGGGGACGACGCGGCTCTGGCTCGATCTCGAAAGCGGAGATGGCGTGGCGCCCGGCTCCACTGCGATACAGCAGGCGCTCTCGCGCACCGAGGCGTCGGCTCCGGTCGACCTCCTCATCGCCGGGGGAGCGCTACTGCTGACCGCTGCAACGATCGAGGTGCTCCGCCGACGTCGAGCCCGCGGGGCTGATCACGGAATCGAGGGGGCAGGCCCCTGGGGCGTCGAAATCACTCGCGGCACTGGCGCGGCGCACGATGGCTCACGCGTTGCCGTACCCGCCGCCAGCTCCGCGAACATACGACGGCGCACGGCCTCAGCCGAGGCCGAACAGCTGCCGCGGATGCGTGAGGCGCCAGAAGTAGTCGGGGTCGGCGAGCGCCGCGGCCGTCGTGAGGTCGGTTTCGGCGGCGCCGTCGACGGGCGTCTCGACGGTGAGTGAGCCGACGCGCTGACCGGCGGCGATCCTGAAGCCGGCGGCGTCAGAGGTATCGGCGGCCGCGGAAGCATCAGGCGCATCGCCGCCGTCGGCGCGAGCGGCCGCGGCAATGGCTGCCGGATCGCCCGTCGCCCGCCGCGACCCCTCCTCGCCGGGCACGAGCACGGCGGTGACCCCGGCACCCGCGACCACCGGCACCGTGGCGCCGTCGACGCCGGTCAGCGCGCCGAACTCCTCGCCCGCAGCGACGAGCGTGACGGTGGAGGGTGCCGCATCGAGTGCCGAGAACATGCTGATGCTCGACGTGAGGCGATCCTGCGCCGTTTCGCGCCCCAGCACCACCGAAATCTGGGTGACCTCGCGGCCGGCGGCATCGCTGGTGCGGGCTGCGGCGAGGTTGTACCCCGCGACGTCGGTGCGCCCGGTCTTCACGCCGACGACGCCGTCGAGCACGCCGAACAGCGGGTTCGTGCTGGTGACCAGGCCGATCTCGGCCACGGGCGTCGCGTACGGCTGCGACACGATCGCGGCGATGGTCGGGTCGGCGAGCGCGAGGCGAGCGATGCGCAGCACGTCGCCCGGCGAGGCCGCGTTGCGCTCGTCCATGCCGGTCGGCTCGAAGAGGCTGAGCGATGCGAGGCCCTGGCGATCTTGCCAGTCGCGCACGGCTGCGAGAAAAGACTCGTTGTCGCCGAAGACGGAGTAAGCGAAGGCGGCGGCGTAGTCGTTCGCCGACGGGATGAGCGCGAGCTCGAGCATCTGACGCGCGGTGATTTCGGTGCCGACCGCGATCGGAAAGGCGACGCCGTCGGCCTCGCGGTATTGCTGCTGGCGCGCGGCGTCGGCCGCCGACCAGACGTGCACCGCGCCGTCGCCGTCGAGCGGCGCACGCTCGAGCGTGACGAGCGCCGTGACCAGTTTCGAGATGCTCGCGATCGGGGCGGCCTCGGTGGTGTTCTCCCAGACCGCATCGTCGTCGAGCCAGCCGATGGCCGTGGGCGCGGATTCGCCGTCGACCGCCGCTCGCAGATCGTCGTCATCGAGGCTGAACGCGGTCGACACGTCGGCGTTGAGCGCGAGCGTCGGAGCGGGCACCGGAGCGATCGCGCACGCGACCGCATAGCCTCCGGCGAGCAGGATCACCAGGCCGCCGCCGACGAGACCGATCACGCGGCCCGTCCGCCGTCGCTGCACCGGCTGAGCGTCGATTGTGGTCACCGATCCAGATTAGTGGGCGGCTCGGTGCGATGCCCGGGAATCCGCCCGTGCACAGCCGGTGCGAGTACGGCTGTGCGATCCCGCGCATGACCCGTGCGACCAATTGCGAGAAGATGGCAGTCTTCGACACCGCATGTCAGAACCGCACTACTGAGGAGCTCGCTGATGGTCGCACTGATCGCCGGGTACGCCCGCACCCCGTTCACCCGCTTCACCGGGCAGCTGGCGACGCAGCCCGCGACCGTGCTCGGCGCGCACGCGGTGCGCGCGGCGCTCGGTCGCGCCGGGGTCGCGCCCGAGCAGGTCGACGCTGTGGTGGTCGGTCAGGTGCTGCAGGCCGGTGCTGGGCAGAACCCGGCACGACAGACCGCGGTCGGGGCCGGCATCCCGCTGACGGTGCCCGCGATCACGCTGAACGCCGTGTGCCTGTCGGGCACCGAGGCCGTGTCGCAGGCGGTGCGCCTGATCAACGCGGGCGAGGCCGAGATCGTGGTCGCCGCCGGCCAGGAGTCGATGTCGCTCGCGCCCCACGTGCTGCCGCTGCGCGCCGGCACGAAGTACGGCGACGCGACGTTCGTCGACACCGTCGATCGCGACGGGCTCTCAGACGCGTTCGATCAGGTCGCGATGGGTGCGCTCACCGAGACGGGCAATGCGCCCCTCGGCCTCACCCGTGAGGAACAAGACGCGTTCGCCGCCGCCTCGCACCAGCGCGCCGCGGCTTCGGCGGAGTTTCTCGCCGGTGAGATCGAGCCCTTCACCGTGACCTCGCGCCGCGGCGATACCGTCGTATCGAGCGACGACGGTGTGCGCGCCGATACGACCGCCGAGACCCTCGCCGGCCTGCGCCCGGCGTTCGCGTCAGACGGCACCATCACCGCCGGCAACGCGTCGCAGATCACGGACGGCGCCGCGGCGCTCGTCATCGTGAGCGAGGCCGCCGCCGAGCGTCTGGGCCTGACCCCGATCGCGCGGGTCGAGGCGACCGCGTTCGTCGCCGGCCCCGACACCCACCTGCACTCTCAGCCGGCGCGCGCCATCGCCGCGGCACTCGCGAAGACCGACGCCACCTCCGCAGACCTCGCGGCCGTCGAGATCAACGAGGCCTTCGCCGCAGTCGGCGTGCAGTCGAGCCGCGAACTTGACCTCGACGCCGCGATCGTCAACGCGCACGGTGGTGCAATCGCGCTCGGGCACCCCATCGGCGCTTCGGGCGCCCGCATCGTCGGCACGCTCGCACGGCAGCTCGCTGAGCTCGGCTCCGGATCGCTCGGCGCCGTCGGCATCTGCGGCGGCGGCGGGCAGGGCAGCGCGGTGGTGCTCCGCGCCGTCTGACTCGGCCTGAGTCGGCCTGACGACGTGCGCGTCGTCGGGCCCGTCTGTATCGGTTCGAGATGTGGCGGTTTCGGCGCGGTCGTGCGGTGGCGACGCGCCCGCGCCCGCCAGTACACTCGCGGCTATGGGATTGCACCTCACGGCCATCGGCATCGACGTCGGCGGCACCGGCATCAAGGGCGGAGCGATTGAGCTCACGACGGGTGAGCGGATCACCTCACGGCACAAGGTCTCGACCCCCGAGGGCGGCGCTCCCGCCGACATCGCGCGCGAGGTCGGGGAGATGGTCGCGGCGATTCGCGTCGAGCTCGTCGAGGCGGGCACCGCAACGGCCGAGGTGGCCGCGGCGCTGCCGGTCGGCGTGACGCTGCCCGGCGTGGTGCGCGACGGTGTGATGCGCACGGCGGCGAACATCGACCTCAGCTGGATCGGCACCGACGCGCGCGAGCTGCTGGGCGCAGCCGTCGGCGCACCCTGCACCGTCGTCAACGATGCTGACGCGGCAGGCGTCGCGGAGGTCGCGTTTGGCGAGGTGCGCGGGCTGCCGGGCGTCACCATGGTGCTCACCTTCGGCACCGGCATCGGCTCGGCACTGGTTGCCGACGGGGTGCTCGTGCCCAACTTCGAGCTCGGGCATCTCGAGCTCGACGGGTTCACCTCGATCGAGAAGCACACGGCCGCGAAGGTCATCGAGCGCGAGGGCATCACCCTCGCCGAGTGGGGCGGCCGCGCCGCTCGCTACATCGGGTACCTCGAGCAAGTCATGAACCCGGACCGCTTCGTGATCGGCGGCAGCATCAGCAAGAACGCCGATCAGTATCTGCCGTTCGTGGGCGTGACGGTGCCCGTCGTGCCAGCAAAACTGCGCAACGACGCGGGCATCATTGGTGCCGCGTTCCTCGCCGCCCAGGGGTGAGGCTGAGCCTGCCGCACCTGACAGAGTCCCCGCGAGTGTCATCGCACCCGCGCCGCGCCTGAAAGAATAGCTGGGTACGGGCGAGGGGAGCGGCGCATGGCCGAAGCGGTCGATGACGGCGGATCACCCCGCCCGCGTACACCCGCACCTCCGACCGCGCTGATCAAGGCCGTGCGCAGCCTCTTCCAGATGCCCGCGGGCCCGGGCCCCCGGCTCTGGATCGCGATCCGCGCCGCACTGTCGATCGGCACGCCGTTCGCGGTGCTCACCCTGCTGGGGCACGAGGGGATCGGGCTGCAGACGGCCGCCGGCGCATTCGTCGCCCTCTACGCCGCCGGATTCGCCGCCGCGGAGCGTGCGAAGGTGCTGCCGTTCGTCGGCGCCCTGCTGCTCGCCTGCTCGGCACTGGGTGCGGCGCTCGCGCCGTCACCGCTCTGGCTCTCAGTCGGGCTCGTTGTCGTCGCCGGGGTCACCGCGACGCTCGCGTTCGCGTTCCGCCTCGGGCCGCCCGGGCCGGTGTTCTTCGTGCTCAGCTACGGCCTCGCAGCGAACATCACCGGCGTCGTCGACGGGCAGCGGCTGAACTCCCCGTTCGTGCTGCTCGCCGCCCTCGCCGGTGGTGCGCTCTTCTCGTACCTGCTCGCGCTTGCGCCACTGCTGCGCCCCTCCGAACGTGCGAAACCCGTGCGGCCGCTGCGCGAACTGCTTCCAGGCCCGTGGCTCGGGGCGGGCGAGGGTCAGCTGATCCTGCGCATTCTCATCGTCGCCGTGATCGGTACGGTCGTCACCGTGCTCTGGATCGATCCCCATCGCGCCTACTGGACCGTCTCGACCGGCATCGCCGTGATCGGGCTGAGTGCGGTGCGCCGACACTCGCTCGGGCGCGGGCTGCACCGCACCGCCGGCACCCTCGTCGGAGCCGTGCTCTACCTCGCCCTCGCGGGCCTCGGTGCCTTTCCGCTGGTGCTCGCTCTGCTGCTCACCCTGCTGCAGTTCACCATCGAACTCGTGGTCGTGCGCAACTACGCACTCGCGCTCGTGTTCATCACCCCGCTCGTGCTGCTCATCAGCGGGGCGGCGACCGGCGGCGCGAACCTCATGGGTACCGCAGGCGAGCGCGTGCTCGACACCGTCATCGGGTCGGCGATCGCCGTGGCGACGGCGCTGATCCACCGGAGTGCGAGCGCGCGCGGTACGGGCGAACTGCGCTGAAGGTAGGCCTGCTGGCTCCTTCGTCCGAGCGGCCGCCACCTCCCGCCACTCTCCCGTCCGACAGGAGAAATCCGCTCCTGCTGACGGTTTTAGGGTGCGCGCCACCGCGTGACGGAATTTCTCCGGTGTGACGGAAGGTACCGGGGTGTTGGGGAGGCTCGCGCCTACGCGAATCGGTACGTCGCGTAGCGCACCGCGTTCGCCGTGCGCTCGGCGACCGCGAGGTACAGCGCGCGCTCGAGGTGCGCGAGTCGCGGAGCCGAGGTCTCGACGGTCACGACCGTGCGGAAGTAGTACTCCGACGGGTCGACGGGCTCGCCGCGCAGCAGCGCTTCGAGCACGGCGGGTTCGCCGCTGCGCACCCCATTCGCCTGCAGGTACAGCAACTCGCCCGCGTCGGTGCGCGCGGAGTAGCGGCCGTCGATCTCGATCGAACCGTCGGCGCGCACCAACTGCCAGTCGGCACCACCGGGCAAGATGTCGGCGCTAATCGCTCCGGTGATCCGGCCACCGAGAATCGGAATCACGCGGCGATGCCCGGCTCGAGTGTCGCCGTGGTCTTCGAGAGCGCCGAGTTCGACCTCGACGTCGAAGACGTGCTCGAGGGAGGGGATGGGAAGCGTCATGAGTGGTCCGTTCAGGATCGATGGGGTGCGTCGCCGGGCACGCTCACGGTGAGCAGCGCGTCGAGCAGACGCTCAAGGGCGGGTTGGGCCGCGGCGATCGCGTCGCGGTCGGTCGGGTCGAGCGTGTCGAGCGCTGCGCCCAGCAGGTCGGCGCTCGAACGGTCGAAGGCCGCGAACAACTCGCGGGCGCGGGCCGAGGTAGTGACGAGCGACCGCCGACCATCGCTCGGGTCGGGCGCGCGCTCCACCAACTTCGCTCGCTGCATCGCCGCGAGCAGGTTGCTGATGGTGGAGCGGTCGAGATGCAACTCATCGGCGAGCTCGCTCGGGGTGCGCGTCGTCCCGTCGGGCAGGGCGCGAATCACCTGGATCTGCGCGTCAGGAATATCGGGAAGACCCCCGGCCTCCCGGGTCGCTGCGAGCAGCGCTCGCCGCAACGGCGAGATGACCGCGGCAAGCCGCGCGGGGTGAGCGGTGCTGTTCGAGTGGTGCAGCGCGTCATCGCTCACGCGGGGCGCCCCACCGACAGCGAAGCCCGATCGTTGAGCGACTGCGGATGGAATCCGGCAGCCTGCTTGTACGCCGTCGCAACCTCTTCGAGTTCAGC
Source organism: Leucobacter japonicus (assembly GCF_001273855.1). Taxonomy (NCBI): domain Bacteria; kingdom Bacillati; phylum Actinomycetota; class Actinomycetes; order Micrococcales; family Microbacteriaceae; genus Leucobacter; species Leucobacter japonicus. Next base: position 13,357 of record NZ_JHBX01000141.1, read on the forward strand.
GGCGCCGATGACGTCGTGAATGTGCGCGAAGCCCTGGGGTGCCCGCTCGGCCGCGAGCACCATGACGCGTTCGGGGCCGGCCTGCCGCGTCTGCTCCAGCAGCGCCGCAGTGGCGGGGCGGCGATCCGCCTCGTACAGGCGCAGCGCCTCCTCAACCGGGCGGTTCGTGCCGAGGTGGAATGCGAGGGTGCGTGCGTCGAGCGTGGCCTGCGACCCGCCATTCGAACCATTGGGATACATCGCGTGGGCGGCGTCGCCGACCAGTGTGGTGCGCCCGAAGGTCCACTGCGGCAGGGCGTCGCGATCCACCATCGGATATTCGAGGATCTCGTCGGCGCTCGCAATCAGCGCCGGAATATCGAGCCAGTCGTATGTCCACCCCTGGAAGAGGTCGACGATGGGCTGCGGATCGATCGGGTGGTTCCAGTCAGCGTCGCTCGTGGCCTCGCGTCGCTGCTCGGCGATGAAATTGATGGGCATGCGACCGTCTTCGCCGACCGGACCAAGCGGGTACGCGACGAACTTCTGCTCGCCATCGCCCACCATGACCATGGTGCTGCCGTCAAGGAACGGTTCGGCGTACGCGACGCCGCGCCACAGGGTGAGCCCGCTCCACGGCGGAGCGCCCTCGTCGGGGTAGCGCTCGGCGCGCACGGCCGAGTGGATGCCGTCCGCAGCGATCACGAGATCGGCCTCAACCGAGACGGGGCCGTTCGCCGTATCGAAGTGGGCGGTGCTGCCGTCGGCGCGATCGTCGACCGAGGTGACACGGTGGCCCGTGCGGATCACACCGCCGAGTCGCTGCTCGACGAGATCGCGGAGCTTCAGCTGCAGCTGCCCGCGGTGCACCGAGAGCTGGGGCCAGCTGTACCCGGCGGCAGTGCCGCGCGGCTCATCCCAGATCGGCTGGCCGTGGCGGTTGAAGTAGGCGAGGGTGGTGGGCGCGACGCCGAGCGCAGCGATGTCATCGACGATGCCGAGCTCGGTGAGCTCGCGCACCGCGTGCGGCAGCAAGTTAATGCCGACGCCGAGCCCGCGGATCTCGGCCGAGCGCTCGTAGACTTCGACGTCGTCGAAGCCCGCGTCATGCAGGCTCAGTGCGGTGAGGAGGCCGCAGATCCCGGCGCCGATGATAACGATCTTCATTGACCACTCCTGTTCGGGGCGGTCGATGCTGACACACCCGATTGGTTTTGCGACAAAACTAACACGGGTGCGCCTGGGGTGCAATGGGGGCTCGGTGGCGGATCATCCCCGCCTTCGCCTCAGCCTCCACCTCAGCCGACACCTCAGCCTTCACCCAGCAGCGGAGATTCTCGGAATCGCGGACCGATATCGCAGTTTCGGTCCGCAGTGTGTTGAATCTCCGCTGTTGGGGGTGGGGTGGGGTGGGGATGGGGTGGGGTGAGAAGAAGAGGCACCCCAAACGCACGAGTGGCCCGAACCGCAGTGCGATTCGGGCCACTCGAGATGCCGGGCAGGTGCCGGGCGAGGCGATGCGCCGGATCAGACCAGGCGTGCCTTCGGGGAGACCCCGTAGGTGTCGTTGCCGTCGCGGTTCGGGGTGTCGCCGAGGGCGACGTCGATCGCGGCGAGCGTGTCGGCGTCGAGCACCACGCCCGAGGCCTTCACGGTGTCGGCGAGCTGCTCGGGGCGCGAGGCGCCGACGAGTGCTGCGGCAACGTTCGGGTTCTGCAGCACCCAGGCGATCGCGAGCTGCGGCATCGTCAGGCCTGCCTGCTCGGCGATCGGCTTCAGTCGCTGCACGGCCTCAAGGATGTCGTCGCGGAGGTACTTCTGAATGAACTCCGCACCGCTCTTGTCGTCGGTTGCGCGTGAGCCGGCGGGTACCGGCTGACCGGGCAGGTACTTGCCCGAGAGCACGCCCTGCGCCATCGGCGACCACACGATCTGCGAGATGCCGAGCTCGTCGGAGGTCGGCACGACCTTCTCCTCGATGACGCGGTGCAGCATCGAGTACTGGGGCTGATTCGAGATGAGCTGCACGTTCAGCTCACGGGCGAGCTGGTGGCCCTCGCGCAGCTGCTCGGCGGTCCACTCGGAGACGCCGATGTAGAGCGCCTTGCCCTGGCGCACGATGTCGGCGAACGCCTGGAACGTCTCTTCGAGCGGGGTCTCATAGTCGAAGCGGTGCGCCTGGTACAGGTCGACGTAGTCGGTGCCGAGTCGGCGCAGCGAGCCGTTGATCGACTCCAGGATGTGCTTGCGGCTGAGCCCCGTGTCGTTCGGCCCCTTGGGGCCGGTCGGGAAGTACACCTTTGTGAAGATCTCGAGGCCTTCGCGACGCTGGCCCTCGAGCGCGCGGCCGAGCACGGTCTCGGCCGCGGTGTTGGCGTACGTGTCGGCGGTGTCGAACGTCGTGATGCCGGCGTCGAGAGCCGCGTGCACCGTCTTGACGGCCGCGTCATCTTCGACCTGGGAGGCGTGGGTCACCCAGTTGCCGAACGTGATTTCTGAGACCTTGAGGCCGCTGTTTCCGAGATAGCGATAGTTGACCATTGCCCCAGCCTATGCCCGTGGGCTCTGCGGGTGACGGAGAGTTTCATGAACTCCGGACAGATGGTCGGGAGTTGAGAAATTGAAAGGTTGTGGACGCGTGACGGGCGGCCAGATTCGGCCTCAGTCGTTCGTGGTCGACATTCGCTCGAGCAACCGGTCGGGCAGAATGCGCGTCAGAGGTGCCAGGAGTCGGTAGCGCCAATCGGAGATCACGACGCTGCGGCCCTGCCGCACGCCGATGATGCCCTCGTGCGCGACGCGGCGCGTGTTCGCCCAGGCGATCTGCGGCAACTCGGGCAGGTGGTCTTCACCCATGCGCGCGTGGAATTCGGTGTCGAGCAGCCCGGGGCAGAGCGCAGTGACGTGCACTCCGCGACGACGGAACCGCGCATTGAGCGCCCGCGACAGCGAGACGACCGCGGCCTTGGCTGCGCCGTACGTGCCGGTCGGGGTGAACGCGGCGACGCTCGCCACGTTGAGAATCCAGCCGTAGCCGCGATCCAGCATCCCGGGAATAGCTGCGTGCGAGAGTCGCAGCGGAACCCACGAGAGCAGTTCGTGCAAGCGCCGCTCGTCGTCGAGATCGCTCTCTTCGAACCCCGCGTAGACGCCGAAGCCGGCGTTGTTCACCACGATGTCGATCGGCTGGCCGCCGTCGGCGATGCGCGCAGCCACCGCTTCGAGCTGTTCGGCGTCAGTAAGGTCTGCGGGCAGGGCCTGAGCTTGCACGCCGTAGCGGTGATGCATCTCGGTGGCGAGCGCGTCCAGTCGTTCGCCGTCGCGGGCGACGAGCACGAGGTTGACGCCCTTCGCGGCGAGCTGCCGCGCGAACTCCGTGCCGAGACCGGCGGAAGCGCCGGTGATGAGTGCGGTGAGTGAGGGAGAAGCCATTGCCCGAGTCTTGCAGTCGGAACTGACCGCGCGGTCAGTATCGCCGCGTCACGGTTTCGAGATCGAGGCAGCGGACGCTCGCCTCAGCGTCGCCCAGCGCGACGCAGCGCCTGGAACGCGCCGCACGACCACAGTGCCCACAGCACGAGCAGCGGCTGGAAGACGAGCCGGATGCCACGCGCCGCGTCGCTCTCGAGCCCGAACGCGTCGGAGCGGGTGACGAACTGAGAGATGTTGCCGGGGAACACCGCGACGAAGAATGCGGCGATGATCCACCCGATCGGCACGCGCAGGCGTCCCAGCACAATTGCGGCCCCGCCCAGCGTGATCTCGACGATGCCCGAGGCGATCACCACGAAGTCTTTGTCGGCGGGCACCCAGTCGGGCACTTGCGACTGGAATTCGCGGCGCGCAAACGTAAGGTGCGCGATGCCCGCGAAGAGCAGGCCGGCCCCGAGCAGCACGCGGGCAGCGTGCTGCAGTGCGGAAGATCGGGGCGGGTCGGTGGTGACGAGGGCGCTCATGCGGGCTCCGTTCAATCTGCGGGGAGAATGCCGCCAGCGTACGCTGCACCACCGACATCGGCGATGGGGTTGCCCACTGCCAGACTGGAGGGCATGCGCGTGGTGATGGAGTGGGGGGAGCGGCATCAGGTCGCCTGCTTCCTTGCGGCACTGATCGTCGGTGCGGCGGTCGGCCTTGCGTTCCCGATGATCGCGCAGTCGTCGGCGCTGCTGATCACCCCCGCGCTCGGATTACTGCTGTTCGCGACGTTCCTCGGGGTCCCGTTCGCGCGTATCGGCGCGGCTGTGCGTGACCTGCGCTTCCTCGCCGCGCTGCTGCTGCTGAATTTCGTCGTCGCGCCGATCGTTGCGTTCGGGCTCTCGCGTGCGGTGGCGAACGATGCGGCGATCCTTATCGGGTTGCTGCTCGTGTTGCTCACGCCGTGCATCGACTACGTGATCGTGTTCGCCGGCATCGCCGGTGGGGCAGCCGATCGCCTGCTCGCCGCATCACCGATCCTGATGATCGTGCAGATGGTCCTGCTGCCCGGTTACCTCTGGCTCTTCGGTGGCGGTGAGCTATTGGCGGCGGTCGACCCCGAACCTTTCGTCGAGGCGCTCGTGTGGCTCATTATCGTGCCGCTCGCGCTGGCCGCAGGGGTGCAGTGGCTCGCGCGGCGCCGCGCTGGTGCAGCGAACTTCGGCGGCGCCGTGATGGCAGGAGCCGCAGCATCGATGGTGCCGCTCATGATGCTGGTGCTCGCGGCCGTAGTGGCGTCACAGATCTCTGCGATCGGCCATCGGGTCGGATCGCTGATCGCCGTCGTGCCGATCTGTGGGGCGTTCGCCGTGATCATGGCACTCATCGGGTGGTGGCTCGCACGACGAGTCGGGCTCGATGTCGCTGGCAGTCGCGCCCTCGTCTTCAGCGGCGTCACGCGCAACTCGCTCGTCGTGCTGCCGCTCGCTCTTGCGCTCCCGGCCTCACTTGAACTGGCGCCGCTCGTCGTCGTGACACAGACTCTGGTCGAGCTCGTCGTGATGGTCGCGGGGATACGGGTGATCCCGCGACTCGTGCGTTGAGCGAGTGACACGACACGTCGCGTCACAGGCCCGGAACGCGAGGCGCGGGATCAGGTGCGGGATACCGAAGCCTCAGTACGCGTTGCGCACGCGCACCGACAGGCAGGTGGGGCAGCCCTCGAGCTTCTCGTACTCGGCGAGGGGCACCTCGGTGACGGTGTAGCCGAGATCGCGCAGCATCTCCGCGGTCTTCGGGGCGGAGGCCGAGATGATGAGTTCGGACTCGCTCAGGCAGACCACCGCGGTGCCGTGCGGCTCGGGCACCGGGAGGAAGCGGTCGAAGATGTCGGAGTTGTCGACGAACTCGGGGTACCCGATGACGGTGCCGTCGGGCAGCGCGGTGACCGCGGTCTTGAGATGCAGCACCTTGGTCACGGGCACGCCGACGACCTTCGCGCCGAGCGGGCCGAGGAGGCGGCGCAGCTGCGCGACGCCTTCGGCGTTGGTGCGACCGCCGCGGCCGACGTAGACGGTGTCGCCGATCTTGAGCACGTCGCCGCCGTCGAGGGTGCCGGGTGCACGGATCTCGGCGATCGGCAGGCCGAGCTCTTCGAGGGCCTTGCGCGTTCCGGCGGTCTCGGGCTTGCGGCTGTCAGCGCCGGGGCGTGAGATGACGGCGACGTTGCGGAACATCACGACCGTGTCTTCGATGAAGACGGAGTCGGGGCAGTCGTCGGCCGGCTCGACCTCGATCGTCTCCCAGCCGTGCGACTGCAGTGCGGCGACGTACCCGCGCCACTCCTCGCGAGCGCGCTCGAGGTCGACGGTCACCTTCTCGATGTGGTCGACGATGCCGTTGTCGAGCAGGGGGCTGGGCTGGCGCACGAGTGCGATCTGGGACATGCGGGTGTTCCTCGATTTCTTGCGGAAATGCTGGGGGTGTTCGGGATCCAGCGTATCGGCACTGGCGATTGACGACGCCCTGGGTTAAACTTGAGTCAACATCACTCAAGTTTGCGGAAAGGGCCTGATCGCACGTGTTCATCACGGTGCGCGTCGGCAAACCGCACCCCATCCCCGCATCAGAAAGGACTCCCATGCAGGCCAATTGGACGCCCGCCCAGGGCGACGGCGATCAGCAGTCGGCACTCGAGCAGTTCGGCGTGAACCTCACCGAGGTCGCGCGCTCGGGCAAACTCGATCCCGTGATCGGCCGCGACTCCGAGATTCGTCGCGTCAGCCAGGTACTCACTCGGCGCACCAAGAACAACCCCGTGCTCATCGGCGAACCCGGCGTCGGCAAGACCGCCGTCGTCGAAGGGCTCGCCCAGCGCATCGTCGCGGGCGACGTCGCCGAGTCGCTGAAAGACAAAGAGCTCATCTCGCTCGATATCTCCGCGCTCATCGCGGGCGCGAAGTACCGCGGCGAGTTCGAGGAGCGCATGAAGGCGGTGCTGCAAGAGATCAAGGATTCCGACGGCAAGTTCATCACCTTCATCGACGAGCTGCACACGCTCATGGGTGCCGGCGGTGGCGAATCATCGGTCGCGGCCTCCCAGATGCTGAAGCCGATGCTGGCCCGCGGCGAGCTGCGGCTCATCGGCGCCACAACGCTTGACGAGTACCGCGAATACATCGAGAAAGACGCAGCGCTCGAGCGCCGGTTCCAGCAGGTGTACGTGGGCGAGCCCTCGGTCGCCGACACGGTGGCGATCCTGCGCGGCCTGAAAGAGCGCTACGAGGCGCACCACAAGGTGACGATCGCCGATTCCGCGCTCATCGCCGCCGCGGCGCTGTCGGATCGCTACATCACCGCCCGGCAGCTCCCCGACAAGGCAATCGACCTGATCGACGAGGCCGCCAGCCGTCTGCGCATGGAGATCGACTCGGCTCCGGTCGAGATCGACGAGCTGCGCCGCGCGGTCGACCGGCTGAAGCTCGAAGAACTCGCGCTGAAGAAGGAGAAAGACGACGCCTCGAAGGATCGCCTGGCGAAGCTGCGCGAAGACCTCGCAGGCATGCAAACGGAGCTCGACGGGCTCGAAGCGCGCTGGGCGCGCGAGCGCGACTCGTTGAACCGTGTTGGCGCCCTGCGTGAGAAGCTCGACCAGCTGCGCATGGAGGCCGAGATGGCGCAGCGCGAGGGCAAGCTCGAGAAGGCGTCGAAGCTGCTGTACGGCGAGATCCCGGTGATTCAGAAGCAGCTCACCGAGGCGGAGGTCGCCGAGGCTGCGGGCGCAGTCGATGGCGAGGATCGCATGGTCAACGACCAGGTCACCGATGAAGATATCGCCGGTGTGGTCGCTGCCTGGACGGGCATCCCCGTCGGGCGGCTGCTGCAGGGCGAGACCGAGAAGCTGCTCGCGCTCGAGCACGAGCTCGCGAAGCGACTCATCGGGCAGGGCGACGCGGTGCGCGCCGTCGCCGACGCCGTGCGCCGCACGCGCGCCGGTATCGCCGACCCCAACCGGCCCACCGGATCCTTCCTGTTCCTCGGGCCGACCGGTGTCGGCAAGACCGAGCTCGCCAAGGCGCTCGCCGAGTTCCTCTTCGACGACGAGCACGCCATGGTGCGCATCGACATGTCGGAGTACGGCGAGAAGCACTCCGTCTCCCGCCTCGTCGGCGCCCCTCCGGGATACGTCGGCTACGAGCAGGGCGGCCAGCTCACCGAAACGGTGCGACGCCGGCCGTACTCGGTCGTGCTGCTCGACGAGGTCGAGAAGGCGCACCCCGAGGTATTCGATGTGCTGCTGCAGGTGCTCGACGATGGGCGTCTGACCGACGGACAGGGCCGCACGGTCGACTTCCGCAACGTCATTCTGATCCTGACCTCGAACCTCGGCTCGCAGTACCTGATCGACCCCGATCTCGAATGGAGCGAGAAAGAGGGCGCGGTACGCGAAACCGTGCGGCGCGCATTCAAGCCTGAGTTCATCAACCGCCTCGACGAGATGGTGATCTTCCACCCGCTCTCCGAGGCCGACCTCGCGCAGATCGTCGAGCTCTCGATCGATCGGTTGCAACTGCGCCTGTCGCCGCGCCGGCTCACCCTGGCCGTCACCCCCGACGCGCGGAGCTGGCTCGCATCCCGCGGCTACGACCCGATCTACGGTGCGCGGCCGCTGCGCCGCCTCATGCAGAAGGAGATCGATGACCGGCTGGCTCGGGCGATCTTGTCGGGCGAGGTGCGCGACGGCTCGGCGGTGCGCGTCGACGTCGCCGGTGACGGTGACGGGCTCGCCCTGTCGGTGATGGCCGGGGCGTAGACCGCGTCAGCGGGCTGCGGGTGCCGGGGTTACCTCGGCACCCGCAGCTCCGCGACGACCGGGAGGTGGTCTGACGCCCACCCGCCCCGTGCGCGGTCGCTGATGATGCTGATGCGATCCACCGCGATATCGGGTGTCGTGAAGATCCAGTCGATGCGGCGCCCGGGCGTCGGAGCCGCGTAGCCGGCGAACGTACGGTACTCGGGCGTGAGCCGTGCGCTCGCCGCCGGCCACGCATCGCGCATCGCATCGTGCTCGCCGAGAATGCGGGCGGGCTGCGACGACGGCCCCGTGTTGAAATCGCCGGTGAGGATCGCCGAGCCCAGCGGGTTGTCAACGGTCGCGAGCGCGCGCAGCTGCTCGGCCGAGTGCAGCCGAGCGTGACTGCTGAGCAGGTCGAAGTGCGTGTTGAGGTGCCGGAAGCGTGCGCCGGTGCGGCGATCCTCGAAGTCGGCGACGACCGCGATGCGCGGAATCACGTTGCCCCAGCTGCGCGACCCCGGCACGTCGGGCGTCGCCGAGAGCGCGACCTGTCGCCAGCCGATCAGCTCAAGCCGTCGGGCGTCGTACAGAATCGGGCACGCCTCGCCGGTGCCGCGCGCACTGCGGCCGGTGCCGATGCTGCGAAAGTCGGCGCCCAGGGAGTCGCGCACCCACCGGCCCTGACCTCCGAGCACCTCCTGCGCGCCCAGCACGTGCGGGCGATGCTGCTGCAGCAGCTCGCGCAGGCGATGCTTGCGGAGCAGCCAGCGATCGGCCCGCGCCTGCAGCAGCGCACCGAATCTGCGCCGCACGTTGAACGTCATCACCCGCAGCGCGTCGTGCGTGGCCTGGGTCATCACCCCAGGGTAGCGGGGTGGTGCGAGCCCCGGGTTCGGGCTCGGGGTCGTGTGACCTTGGGGCGGGCCGGGGTGCCTACCGCCGCAATGGAGAAATTCCGTCGTGCGGTGGATTCCCCCGAAGTTGGTCCGCAGGAGCGAATTTCTCCGGCGTGACAGCAGGCGCAGCCTATGCCCTCGGGTGGCCCAAGGATGAAAACGCGGGCGAAAAACTGGTCGATCATGCAAAAGTGACTGAAGCGCATGCGTACGCTGAGGTGTTCGTCAGAGTGGCGACGCGCGAAGCAGAGGCAGTGAACGCAATGACGCAGTGGATTCCCGGTTCCGGATCACCACAAGCCGCAGCACCCGCGCCCGCACGCGCGAAGCGCAGCAAGTGGGTCTCGGTCGGGGTTCCGGTCATCAGCTCACTGCTCGCGTTTGGGCTTGGAACCGGGGTCGGCGCGGGCGGATCCGACGCCCAGCACACGCAGCTCGTGGCCTCGGAGCAGTCGCTCACCTCGGAGCTCGAGCAGGCCAACCAAGAAATACGTGTCGCAGATGATGCGCTTGACGCCGCGGAAGAAGCCGCGACGACCGCGGAGCAGGCTGCTGAGCAGGCGCGTACCGATCTCGAGACGCAGAAGCAGCAGGTGCTGTCGCTCCAGGCGCAGGTGGACACGCACGTGACCGAGGTCGGCGACCTGAACGCGTCGAACCAGGCGCTCGCCGCACAGGTCGCCGAACTTCAGAGCGCCTCGGCGCCGGCGCAGTTCGTCGACTCAGGAGCATCGACCGGCGTGCCTCAGTCGACGTCGGCGTACTACGAGAACTGTGATGCGGTGCGAGCGGCAGGCGCAGCGCCGCTGTACGTGGATTCCCCCGGCTATTCGCGCAAGCTCGACCGCGATGGCGACGGCATTGCCTGCGAGTAGCGCGGTCGTCCGTTCGGTGGCGGTTCGAACCATCCGTTGCGCAGGAGAAATTCTGTCGGGCGGTGGACTTCCCCTGGGATGGTCCGCGTGAGCGAATTTCTCCGCCGTGACGGGAGGGCGCACGCCGCAACTCTGCCGCGCGGCGTCACATCGGAATGCGGGCGCAGCCTCCGCTGTTAGCGTCGAGTGGACGCACCGCACGGTGACCCGACACGCGAAGGAGACCTCATGACTCAGGCTGCACCGAACGCAACTGCTGCACGGACCCGCATCGGATCCTCCGACCTCGAGATCGCACCGCTGGCGCTCGGCGCCAACGTGTTCGGCTGGACGGCCGACCAGGCCACCTCGTTCGACGTGCTCGATGCGTTCGTCGCGGGCGGCGGCGACTTCGTCGATACCGCGGACGGCTACTCGCACTGGGCGCCGGGCAATTCGGGCGGCGAGTCGGAGACCATCATCGGCGAGTGGTTCGCTGGCCGCGGCAGCCGTGATGCGATCACCCTCGCCACGAAGGTGTCGACGCACCCGCAGTTCTCGGGCCTCGCCGCGGCGAACGTGCGCGCGGCCGCCGATGCGTCGCTGCAGCGCCTGCAGACCGACCGCATCGACCTCTACTACGCGCACTTCGACGACGCCGAGACCCCGCTCGAAGAGACGGTCGCCGCGTTCTCGGAGCTCGTCGACGCCGGCAAGATTCGCGCCATCGGTGTTTCGAACTATACGGCTGAGCGCATCGCCGAGTGGTTCCGGATCGCACGGGCGGGCGGCTACCACCTGCCGGTGGCACTGCAGCCGCACTACAACCTGGTCGAGCGCGAGTTCGAGACGAACGGCCTCCGCGCCGTCGCCGAAGACGAGCAGCTCTCCGTCTTCCCGTACTTCTCGCTCGCGAAGGGCTTCCTCGCGGGCAAGTACCGCGATGCCGCTGACGCGACCGCGGCCGGTGCGAGCCCGCGCGCGGGTGAGGCCGCCGGCTACCTCGACGATCGCGGGCGCGAGGTGCTCGCCACACTCGACGCCGCCGCCGAGGCGCACGGCGTGCCGGTCGCCGCGGTGTCGCTCGCGTGGCTGCGTCAGCAGGCCACCGTCGCCGCCCCGATCGCGAGTGCGCGCAACCTCGAGCAGCTGCCCGCGCTGCTCGCCTCGCTCTCGCTCGAGCTGAACGCGGCCGAGCTGGCGGCGCTCACGGCGGCCTCCGCCTGATCGCGCAGCTCGACATGGGTGGGGCGGGCGCAGCCCGCTGATCCCGCACACTCTCACCCGAACGCCCCGACCCCGCGCACGCAACGGGTTTCGGGGCGTTCGTGCGTTCGGTAGGGTGAGCCGCATGCGGACTTTCACACTGCCGGGAACCGACCTGACCGTCTCCGATGTCGTGCTGGGGCTGATGCGGATCCAGGAGAAAACTGACGATGAGGTGCGCACGCTGGTGAGCGCGACTCGTGATGCGGGCATCAACTTTCTGGATCACGCCGACATCTACGGCTCGTCGGTGCACGGGTGCGAGCGTCGCTTCGCCGAGGCGCTGCGGCTTACGTCGGCCGAGCGCGAGCAGTGGGTGATTCAGTCGAAGGCCGGCATCATCACCGACGGCCCGTACTTCGACTTCTCGTACGAGCACATCATGGAGACCGTGCACGGTTCGCTCGAAGCGCTCGGCACCGACTACCTCGACATTCTGCTGCTGCACCGCCCCGATGCGCTGGTCGAACCCGAAGAGGTCGCTCGCGCCTTCGACGAGCTCTCGGCCGCGGGCAAGGTGCGCGCCTTCGGCGTCTCGAACCACACGCCCCGTCAGATCGACCTGCTGCGCAAGTACGTAACCCAGCCGCTCGTCGCGAACCAGTTGCAACTCTCGATCACGCACTCGCCGATGATCGCGCAGGGTGTCGCCGCGAACATGCAGGGACTGCCGCAGTCGGTGACCCGCGACGACGGCGTGCTCGACTACTGCCGCCTCAACGACATCACGGTGCAGGCGTGGTCGCCGTTCCAGGCGAACTTCTTCGACGGTCCGTTCCTCGGGTCGGATCGCTACCCCGAACTCAACGCGGTCATCGACCGCCTCGCGGCGCAGTATGGGGTGCCCGCCGAAGCGATCGCGGTGGCGTGGATCACGCGGCACCCCGCGCGCATGCAGGTGGTGCTCGGCACGACCTCGCCCGACCGCGTCGCTGCCGCCGCGCAGGGCTCAGACATCACGCTGACCCGCGCCGAGTGGTACGAACTCTTCCGCGCCGCCGGCTACACGGTGCCGTAAGCGGCGCAGCGGCTGCGGCTGTGCTGCTGCGCCGCCCCACTACCCGCCGAGGGCGGCCGTGATGCGTTCGGGGGCGAGCGCCGCGTCGATCGCGAGCTGCGCCGCGCCGTAGATCGCGGCGTTGCCGGCGGCGCGCGACGGCGCGATGGTGAGCTGCTCGGTCGAGAGTGGGATCGACCTCGCGTAGACGACTTCGCGCACGCCGGCGACGAGGTGCTCGGCGGCCTGCGCCATGGTGCCGCCGATGACGATCGCTGACGGGTTCATGATGCTGACGCAGGCGGTGAGCACTTCGCCGACGTCGCGCCCGGCCTGGCGAATGCGTTGGATTGCCCCGACGTCGCCCGCTTTCGCGAGTGCGACGACCTCGCTCGGTCGGTGCAGCGGAGCCTCGACGGTGCTGAGCGCTGCTGCGAGTGCGCGCCCCGAAGCCACGGCCTCGAGGCAGCCGCGATTGCCGCAGGGGCAGGGGGTGTCGGTTGCCCGAGCGAGGGCGATGTGCCCGATGTCGCCCGCGGCGCCGTTCGCGCCGCGGCGCAGTGATCCGCCGGAGATGATGCCCGCGCCGATGCCGCTCGCGACTTTCACGAAGATGAGGTCGGTGACGCCGGGCCATGACGTGGCGAGCTCGCCGAGCGCCATGATGTTGACGTCGTTGTCGACGAGTACGGGTGCGTCGATGCGTGTGCGGATGGCGGCGGGGATGTCGAAGCGATCCCACCCCGGCATGATGGGCGGGTTGATGGGGCGCCCGGTTGAGAATTCGACGGGGCCGGGCACGCCGATGCCGACTCCGGCAACGTGCGAGACGTCGTAGCCGAGCTCTGGCAGCAGCTTGTCGGCGGCGTCGAGGATCCAGGTGATCGCGTCTTCGGGCCCTGAGGCGATCTCGCGGGGTTCGGAAGCTTCGGCGAGGAGTTCGCCGTCGAGGTCGGTGACGGCGACGCGCGCGTGCAGGGCGCCGAGGTCGGCGGCGAGCACGACGCGTGCGCGCGGGTTGAAAGCGATCTGCGCCGAGGGGCGGCCGCCGGTCGAGGCGGCGTCGGCGACGGGGGCGATGAGCCCGAGGTCGATGAGTTGATCGATGCGCTGTGTCACGGTGGGGCGCGAGAGGCCGGTGATCTGCGCGAGCTTCGCCCGCGTACGCGGCTTGCCATCGCGGAAGAGCTGCAGGAGCCCGCCGGCGGTGGAGATTCCGGGTCCGGATGAGGGAGATGGCACGATCACGCTTTCAGTAAAGCACAACACGAACTTCGGTAACGGTTTGGTTACTTATGCAGAATAGTTGACAAAAGTGGGGAATGTGGAAACACAATAGTCACATGTCCCCGCAGACGATGGAGTCTCGCTGGTCACCGAGCGTCGGAATGCTCGGCGCCGGTTTCATGGCTCGCACCCACACCACCGCAGCCCGCCTTGCCGGCGCACGCCTCGACGTGCTCGCCAGCTCACGACTCGAGCGAGCCGAGACCGCCGCCGCTGAACTCGGCTACGCACGGGCGTCGACCCCCGAGCATCTGCTCGCAGACGCACTCGACGTCGTGCACGTGTGCACGCCGAATACGAGTCACACCGCGTATGCACGTGCGGCGCTGCTCGCCGGCTCCCACGTCATCTGCGAGAAGCCGCTCGCCACCTCGGCTGACGAGGCCCGCGAATTGGTCGCTCTCGCCGAGCAGCAGCAGCGCGTCGCCGCCGTGCCGTTCGTCTACCGCTACCACCCGATGGTGCGCGAAGCGCGCGCACGCATTGGCAGCGGCGAGGCCGGTGCCGTGCTCACGATCTCGGGGCGGTACCTGCAAGATTGGCTGCTGGGCGCCGGCGACGACAACTGGCGGGTCGCGGCAGATGCCGGCGGGCCGTCGCGGGCATTCGCAGATATCGGATCGCATCTCGTCGACCTCCTTGAGTTCGTGAGCGGTGACCGCATCACCCGTCTCGTCGCGACGACGCGCACTGTGCACGCGGAGCGGGGTGGCCAGCCGGTCGACACCGAAGATGCGGTTGCCCTGACGATCGAGCTCGCCGGCGGCGGCATCGGGTCGCTGCTCATCTCGCAGGTCGCACCCGGTCGCAAGAATGCTCTCGTGCTCGAGATCGCCGGCGCCGACGAGAGCGTGCGGTTCGCGCAGGAGGATCCCGAGACGCTCTGGGTCGGCCGACGAGCCGGCTCCCTGCTGCTGCGGCGCGACCCCGAGACGCTCTCCGCAGACGCGGCACGGCTGTCGAACGTTCCCGCCGGTCACGCCCAGGGCTACCAAGACGCCTTCAACGGGTTCATGGCCGACGCCTACGCGGCGATCGCGGGCGAGGCTCCTGAGGGGCTGCCCACCTTCCGCGACGGCCTGCGGGCCGCCATCATCACGGATGCCGTGCTCGAGTCCGCGCGATCCGGAGCCTGGGTGGAGGTGAGCGCAGAATGAGTGACGCACCCACTGCGACCGTGACCGCACCCGTGCTCTCCGTTCGCGACATTCGCAAGCAGTTCTTCGGCGTCGAGGTGCTGCACGGCATCTCGCTCGACCTCGTGCCGGGCACCGTGCACGGGCTCGTCGGCGAGAACGGCGCGGGCAAGTCGACGCTGATGAAGATCGTCGCCGGGGTGTACCGCCGCGATGGCGGCGAGGTGCAGCTCGACGGCGCGAGCGTCGACTTCGGTCACCCCGTCGAGGCGGCAGCGGCGGGCGTCGCGACGGTGTTTCAGGAGTTCAACCTGCTCTCCGATCGCACCGTCGCCCAGAACGTCTTCCTCGGCCGCGAGCCGCGCAGACGCGGCTTCATCGACACGCAGGCCATGCGCCGCGCGACGACCAGCCTGCTCGACGACCTCGGCATCTCGGGCATCGACCCCGATTCGCAGGTCGGCAGCCTGACCGTCGCCGAGCAGCAGATCGTCGAGATCGTGAAGGCCCTCTCGATCGACGCCCGGGTCATTTCCATGGATGAGCCGACGGCGGCGCTCGCCGACCACGAGGTGGCGATCCTGTACCGCGTCATTCGCCGCCTGCGCGATCGCGGCGTCGCGATTCTCTATGTCTCGCACCGCCTGAAAGAGATCTTCGATCTCTGCGACACCATCACGGTGATGAAAGACGGCTCGCTCGTCTCGAGCGACGCGGCGGCGGCGCTGGATCAGCCCACGCTCGTCAGGCGCATGGTCGGTCGGCCCATCAGCGCGTTCTTCCCCGACCCCGAGCCGGGCACCGTCGTCGGCGAGACAATGGTGCGCGTGCGGGGCGGCGGCAACACGCAGCTCGACGGCATCGATCTCGACCTGCGCGCCGGTGAAGTCGTCGGGCTGTCGGGGCTGCAGGGCTCCGGGCGCACCGAGCTCGTCGAAGCGATCTTCGGCGCCGAGCCCTTCACCCGCGGCACCCTGCAACTCGCCGGAGCGACGCGCACCATTCGCAGCCCGCGGCAGGCCGTGCGGCTCGGCGTCGCGCTCGTCACCGAAGACCGCAAGCGCACCGGCCTCGCACTGAACCAGTCGATTCTCGACAACGCCCTGCTCGCGATCCGCAGCGTTTTCCCGCGCCGCACGCGCGCCGAGCGCGCATCGATTCCCGGGGTGTTCGACGCGCTCGAACTCGTGAGCCGCGGCCCGAACCAAGAGGTGCAGGCGCTGTCGGGCGGCAACCAGCAGAAGGTGGTGCTCGCGAAGTGGCTCGCCACCGAGCCCCGTGTCGTACTGCTCGACGAACCCACCCGCGGCATCGACGTCGGCGCAAAGGTCGCCGTGTACCAGCTCATCCGCGAGCTGGCGAAGCGCGGCGTGGCGATCCTGCTCGTCTCCAGTGAGCTGCCCGAGGTCATCGGCATGGCCGATCGCGTGCTCGTCATGCGAGACGGCCGCATCGCGGGCGAACTGCCCGCCGGGTCGACCGAAGAAACCGTCCTCGCGCTCGCGACGGGCGCCGCCGATGAACGGGGAGCCGCATGAGCCTCGCACTGCCCGCGCGCCTGAAGCGCCTCGACACCACCGCGATCGTGTTCATCGCGCTGATCGTGGTGCTCGCGCTGAGCGCGATCCTCGTCGCGACGGTCGGCCGCAACCTGTTCAGCGCCGGCAGCATCCGCGACATTCTCACCGGCATGAGCGTGCTCGGCTTCGTCGCGATCGGCCAGACTCTCGTGATTCTCGGCGGATCGCTCGACCTGTCCGTGCCATACGTCGTGAGCCTGACCAGCCTCATCGCTGCGCAGACGATGAACGGCCAAGCCGGCATGGTGCTGCCGGGCGTGCTGCTCGCGCTCGCCGTCGCCGCCGTCATCGGGCTCGCCAACGGGGTGATCGTCACCGTGCTGAAGGTGCACGGCTTCGTCACAACGCTCGGTGTCGGACTCATGCTCAAGGGCTATCTCGACACGAACTACCAGGGCACCGCAGGGTCGACGCCGTGGGCATTCCAGCTCTTCGGGGCCACCGGCATCGGGCCCGTACCCGTGTCGACCGTGGTGATGCTGCTGCTCGCGGGAGTCGTCGCTTTCTTGCTCGCCCGTACCAACTTCGGGCATCACCTCTTCGCTGTCGGCGGCAACGCCGAGGTCGCGCGCCTCTCGGGCGTGCGCACCCGCCGACCCCTCATCTGGGCGCACGTGCTCTGCTCGGTGTTCGCGGGCATCGCCGGCCTGCTGCTCGCCAGCCGCCTCGGCGTCGGCAGCCCGACCGTCGGCACGCAGGGCGGGTACGATCTGCTTTCGATCGCCGCGGTCGTGCTCGGCGGCACCCTGCTGGCCGGTGGCCGCGGCTCCATCTGGGGCACCATCGGCGGCGTCGCGATCTTCGCGGTGCTCGACAACCTCATGAGCGTGCTGCAGGTGAACCCATTCCTCAAGGACGTGGTGCGCGGAGCGGTCATCGTGATCGCCGTCGCCGTCTACTCCCGCAGGCGTCTCGTCGCCCGCCGCGAGCGCTTCACCCGATCGGGGGAGGCGGCCCCGCTGCCCGCCGACGTCACCCGCGAAGGAGGTGCGCGATGACCTCGAACCTCACGCGTCCCGTCGAGACGCCCGCAGCGACCAGCGCGGCCGCGTCGGACTCGGGCCTCGCCCGCTTCGTGCGCACGGCCATCAGCCCGCGCGGCGCGGTCTACCTGCTGCTCGTCGTGCTGCTGATCGCCGTGGCGATCCTCAACCCGTCGTTCGCGGAGCCCGGGCAGCTCGTGCGCTACATACAGCGCGTCGCCCCCATCGCCATCGTCGCCATCGGCCAGTACTTCGTGATCGTGAGCGGCGAGTTCGACCTGTCGCAGGGCTCGCTCGTCACCACCCAGGTCGTGCTCGCCGGCACGCTCATCGGGCAAGACGAGGCGAAGGCGCTGCCGGTGCTCGTGCTGCTGCTGGTGCTCGGCACAGTTGTCGGCATCGTCAACGGGCTCGTCACGACCTTCTTGAAAGTGCCGTCGTTCATCGTCACGCTCGGCATGATGCTCGTGCTCTACGGCGGCGTCATGTGGTGGACGGGCGGAGCCGCAACCGGTAACCCCGCCGACTCGTTCCGCCAGATCGGACGCGGCGGCATCGACGGGCTGCCGATCATCGGGCTGCTGCCGTGGGCTGTACTCGTGCTCGCCGGCGTGGTCGGGATCGCCGCCTGGCTCTCGCGCCGCCCCTTCGGGCGCACCCTCGTCGCCATCGGCGACAACCCCGCGGCCGGCGTCTTCGCCGGAGCCTCGGTGTGGCGCACCAAGACCGCCGCCTTCGTCATCTCATCGCTCTCGGCCACCATCGCCGGGGTGCTGCTCGTCGGCTACGCCGGCGTGCACCCCTCCGTCGGCAAGGGATACGAGTTCATCGCGATCACCGCGGTCGTGCTCGGCGGCGTCGTGCTCGGGGGTGGCCGCGGCTCCGTCTGGGGCGCACTCGCCGGAGCCTTCGCACTCGAGACGCTCTTCACCCTGCTCAACTTCACCTCGGTACCCTCGACCCTGCGCGACGCGATTCAAGGCGCCATCATCATCGCGGCCGTCGCCTACTCGGGCGCCGCGTTCCGCGCACGCCGCAAGAAGCCGACCGGGGCGCTCGCCGCCGTCGGGGCGGCTGCGGCCGGGGCCGGTGCGGATCCCGCACCACTCAGCAACCCCGCCGACGCCGCCCCGACCGGCACGGCACCCACAGACCCGGCGGGGAGCACCCCGTCACCCGATCCCACCGGCGACGCTGCCGCGCGGGGCGACCAAACAAAGGAGAACCGATCATGAAACGATCGCTGAGCATCACGGCGAGCCTCGTCGGCGCGGCATCGCTGATCCTGCTCGCGGGGTGCACCACCGACCCAACGGTGGAAAACCCGGCAGACGACGCCACCACCGAGACCAGCGAGTCGACCGACTCAGGCGACTCGGGCCAGTGGTTCGACCAGGCACTCTTCGACAAGCAAGACGCGGAGCGCTCCGTCACCCCCGAAGGGCCAGCAGACCAGCCCTACCTCCAAATGATCAACGCCGAAATGCGTGACACCGCCGACTGGGCCTCCGACGGAGCCAAGAAAGTCTGCTTCGCCAACGCCTCGATCTCGAACCCCTGGCGCCAAACCGGCTGGATCACGATGAACGAACAGCTCAAAGTGCTCCAAGAATCGGGCGCCATCTCGTCGATGGAGACGCGCGACGCCAAAGACAGCGACGACACCCAGATCGCCGACATCGACTACTTCATCGCCGAAGGCAACTGCGACGGCTTCATCATCTCGCCCAACTCCACCGCGGCAATGACGCCCGCCGTCGAACGCGCCTGCGACACCGGCAAGCCCGTCGTCGTCTTCGACCGCGGCGTCGAAACCGACTGCGCCGTCACCTTCATCCACCCCATCGGCGGCTTCGCCTGGGGCATCGACACCGCCGAGTTCCTCATCGACAACCTCGATAAGGGAGACAAGGTCGTCGCCCTCCGCATCCTCCCCGGCGTCGACGTACTCGAACAGCGCTGGGCCGGAGCCGAGAAACTGTTCGACGAAGCCGGCATCGAAGCCGTCGACTACTTCACCGGAGCCGACCCCGCCGAAATCAAAAAGATCATCTCGGACGAACTCGCCAAGGGCGACGTACAGGGCATCTGGATGGACGCCGGTGACGGCGCCGTCGCCGCCATCGAAGCTTTCGAAGACGCCGGCAAGGATTACCCGGTCATGACCGGCGAAGACGAGCTCAGCTTCCTGCGCAAGTGGAAAGATACCGGACTCACCGGCCTCGCCCCCGTCTACTCCAACTTCCAGTGGCGCACACCACTGCTCGCCATGGAGCAAATCTTCGACGGCAAGGAAGTGCCCACCGAATGGGTGCTGCCGCAGAAGCCCATCACCGCCGACGAACTCGACGAATACCTGAAGCTCAACGACGGGATGCCCGACGGGCACTACGCCAAGTTCGGTGGAGAAGACCTGCCCGGGTACCCGAAAGTTTGGCAGGAGCGGGTGATTCCGTAAGCAGTTTGCGCCTGTTCGCGGGTGCGAATGCCCCGCACAGACTTAGGCAAGGGAACCCGGCGCGTCTTCGCCGCGCCAACCTTGATGCGTCTGTGCGGGGCATTCGCACCCGCGAACAGGCTCCGCTGTTACGGGTCAGCCCTGTGGGCGCTCGTAAGGCAGCGTAGATGTGTGATTCACGTTACGAAGGGGTGAGCGGATGAGTGAGCGTATGAGCGAAGGTGTGCGTGTGCGGGGGAGCGTCGTGCGCGAGCTCGGGGTGAATAGCTGGGTGTGGACCTCGCCGCTGAACGATGACTCATTGGTTGCCATCGCCGAGCGGGCGCGCGGCATCGGGTACTCGCTGCTCGAGCTGCCCGTCGAATCTCCTGGCGACTGGGATCCCGCGCTCGCCGCAGAACGACTCGGCGCGCTCGGCCTGGGGGTCCGCGTCGTCGGGGCCATGGGCGATGGTCGCGACCTGATCGACGACGCGCTGCGCGCATCGACCCAGGCATATCTGCGCCACTGCGTCGACGTCGCCGTCGCAGTGGGGTCTCCCACCGTCGCCGGGCCATTCACCGCGCGCACCGGGCGAGTGTGGCGCATGGACGCCGCCGAGCGTGCGACGGCGATTGCGTCGCTGCGCGAGGCGATCCTGCCCGTTGCCGTCTACGCCGCCGAGCGCGGCGTCACGCTCGCCATCGAGCCGCTGAACCGATACGAGACGAGCCTCATCAACACGGTGGAGCAGGCGCTCGACGCGCTCGGGCCGCTGCTCGGTGCGGGGTCGGGGGTCGGCCTCGCGCTCGACGCGTACCACCTGAACATCGAGGAGCGGTCGCCCGCGGCGGCGATCCGGGCCGCGGGGGAGCACGTCGCCGTCGTGCAGGTCTGCGGTTCCGACCGAGGGCCCGCCGGCCCCGACCACACCGACTGGGATGCGTTCTTCGATGCCCTCGACGACATCGGCTATGCCGGCCCGCTGACCCTCGAAAGTTTCACGGGAAACAACGACACCATCGCGACGGCGGCCTCGATCTGGCGGCCGCTCGCTGAATCGCAAGACGAAATCGCCCGCATCACCTACGATTTTCTGACCGACCACCAGCTGCGAAGGAGCGGCCGATCATGACGCACGAAGCATCGCACCCCGTCACCCTGTTCACCGGACAGTGGGCCGACCTGCCGTTCGAGGAGGTGGCCCGCCTCGCCGCCGAGTGGGGCTACGACGGCCTCGAGATTGCGGCGTCGGGCGACCACCTCGACCTGCAGCGCGCCGACGAAGACGACGCGTATCTGCAGTCGCGACTCGACGTGCTCGACCGCTACGGCCTCAAGGTCTGGGCGATCTCGAACCACCTCGCCGGCCAGGCGGTCTGCGACGACCCGATCGACTTTCGGCACCAGGCCATCGTGCGCCCCTACGTCTGGGGTGACGGTGACCCCGAGGGCGTGCGCCAGCGCGCCGCCGCAGACATGCAGCGCGCCGCACGTGTCGCCCGCAAGCTCGGCGCCGACGTCGTGACGGGCTTCACCGGGTCGAAGATCTGGCCGTACGTCGCGATGTTTCCGCCAGTGCCGGCCTCGGTGATCGACGAGGGATACGCCGATTTCGCTCGGCGCTGGAAGCCCATCCTCGACGTCTTCGCAGGCGAAGGCGTGCGCTACGCCCACGAAGTGCACCCGTCTGAGATCGCCTACGACTACTGGACGACGGTGCGCGCGCTCGAAGCGATCGACCACCACCCGGCGTTCGGGCTGAACTGGGACCCGAGCCACCTCGTCTGGCAGGGCATCGACCCGATCGGATTCATCGTCGACTTCGCCGACCGCATCTGCCACGTCGACTGCAAAGACACGCGCCTGCGCCCGCCGACCGGGCGATCCGGCATCCTCGGATCGCATCTGCCCTGGGGAGACCCGCGCCGCGGTTGGGACTTCGTGTCGACCGGGCACGGCGACACGCACTGGGAAGACGCCTTCCGCGCGCTCGGCAGCATCGGCTACGACGGCCCCATCTCGATCGAGTGGGAAGACGCCGGCATGGATCGCCTGCACGGCGCCGCCGAGGCCGTGACCCGCATCCGCTCGCTGCTCTGGCAGCGCCCCACGGCGTCGTTCGACGCAGCGTTCTCGAACCAGTAGCGCTGCGCTGCGGCGCGGTGCCGCGTCTTCTTGCGATCGGGGTCACTTTGTGAGGGTGTTGTCGGCATCGCACCCTCCCAAAGCGACCCCGTTCCCAGTTGCGGCGGTTCGCGACGAGGCTGAGGGGCGGATCACCGGCCGCCGCGTGGGAGAATCGTCGGGTGAGTGACGCAGCGCCCGAGACGACCCCGACCGCCGAGCGCTCGACCTCCGGGGTCGGGCCCTGGCCCGGCGGCCGGGAGGCGTGGCCGACCGAGGAGTTCTACGACACCGAGCTGCTCGAGCACGGCGATACCCGCAACGTCGTCGACCGCTACCGGTACTGGCGCATGGAAGCGATCGTCGCCGATCTCGACGAGCACCGGCACCCGTTTCACGTCGCCATCGAGAACTGGCAGCACGACATGAACATCGGGTCGATCGTGCGCAGCGCGAACGCGTTCGCCGCCGACACCGTGCACATCGTCGGGCGCCGCCGTTGGAACAAGCGCGGCGCGATGGTGACCGACCGCTACCAGCACGTCGAACACCGAGAAGACGTCTCGGCGCTCGTCGAGTGGGCCCGCGCCGAAGGCGTGCCGATCATCGCGATCGACAACGTGCCCGGCTGCGTGCCGATGGAGACGTTCGACTGGCCCGAACGCTGCGTCATGCTGTTCGGTCAGGAGGGCCCGGGGCTCACCGCCGAGGCGATCGCCGCTTCCGAGGCCGTGGTCGAGATTTCGCAGTACGGTTCGACCCGCTCGATCAACGCGTCCGCCGCCGCCGCGGTGGCGATGTACAGCTGGGTGCAGCAGCACTCGCCCCTGCGCCCCCGCTAGCTGAGCGCGCCCCGCCGCGCCCCGCGCCCGCCTAAAGCTCGCGAACGCACCACTTTTGCGCGAGAGTGCGCATCATTGACCGGTGCTCTCGCACGAAAACGGTGCGCTCGAGGGGAATCAGGAGGCCCAGCGCCAGGCCGCGCCCAGCCCAGCCCAGCCCAGCCCTAGTTCCTGAAGATCTGCGAGATCTCGCCGAGGCTGCCGACGAGGTGCGACTCGAGCAGTGAGCGCGCGGTCGTGAGGTCGAACTGTTCGACGGCGTGCGCGATCTCGCGGTGCTGCTCGATCGCGGTGCAGCGGCGCGACGGCACGGCCGAGAACATGGCGATGCCGATGCGCACCTGCCGGTCGTGGATGGAGTTGTAGAGCTGGGCGAACTCGGTGTTGCCGGTGGCTTGCACGAGCGTCCAGTGGAACTCTTTGTCGGTGACGACCATGTCGACGACGCGCTCGGGGTCGTCGTCGTAGATCGCCTGCTGCTCGTCGATCAAGCGGTTGAGGCGATCCACGATCGGCACGCGGTGCTCGCAGACCCACTGCACGCCGTACCCCTCGAGCACGACGCGGGTCTGGGCCTGCTCCTGGATCGCGCGCAGTGTGATCTCGGGCACGACCGCGCCGCGGTGGGGAATCAGGGTGAGGAGCTGCTCGGATTGGAGACGGGAGAACGCCTCCCGGACCGGAGTCCGGGAGACGCCCGTCGCCACGGCGACCTCGTTCTCGGTGATGACCGATTGCGGAGCCAGCACCAGGGTGATGATGAGGTTCTTCAGGTACCCGTAGGCGTAGTCTGCGGCTTTGACCCCGGCCGGACGCACGCCCGGCGGCAGCGGCGTCTTCGCCGACCAGCCACCGAACCGGGCGTGAGAAACATCCGGGATCTGCTGCATGGGTTGATCGTAGCTCAGGCCCGGGGGCTGACGTCGAAGCGTCGATTGTCCAAGCACGGATTGGTGGTGCGGACCTGCGCGATGCGCTCGGAGCTGACGACCGCGGTGGCGAACGCATCGGCCTCTTCGCCCACCGAGGCCCGGGTGATCCCGAGCGGATCGATGACCTGGCTCTGCCCGGTGCAGTGGGGCCCGGTCTGCCCTGCGGCGGCGATGTACGTCGTGTTCTCGATTGCGCGCGCCCGCAGCAGGGATTCCCAGTGGAATTCCTTCAGAGGCCCCACGGCCCAGGCGGCTGGGTACACGATGACGTCGGCGCCGTGGTCGACGAGCCAGCGCGCGATCTCGGGGAATCGGAGGTCGTAGCAGGTGGCTGCGCCGACGGTGATGCCGTTGACCTCGAAGGTGAGCGGTTCGGCGGCCGCGGCCGCGGTCACCGAGTCTGATTCGCGGTATCCGAACGCGTCGTACAGGTGGATCTTGCGGTAGTAGCCCGCAAGCGCACCCGACGCGTCGATGTGCACGAGGGTGTTGTAGGGGTGCGCCCCTTCGTTGGTTTCGGTGAATCCGGCGACGACATGGGTGCCGGATCGCTCGGCCGCTCCCTGCAGCGCGGTCAAGAAGGGGCCGTCGAGCGCTTCGGAGTGCGTCTGACCGGGAAACTCTTTCGCCGAGTCCGAGTACATGGCGTTCTCGGGGATCACGACGAGGTCGGAGGTCGGTCCGGCCTGCTCGATGAGCGAGACGGCGAGTGCGCGGTTGCGCTCGATGTCGGGGGTCGCTGCGAACTGGGCGACGGTGAGGCGGAACTCGCTCATCAGGCTGCCCCGCTCGTCTCGAAGTACTTCGCGGCGCCGCTCCACTCGGAGAGCTTCTTGCCGGCGACGATCTCATCTTTCTTGGCGGGCTCAGCGCCCTCCTTGCCGCGCAGATCGGCAACGACGTCGTCGATCTCGGCTTCGGTGAGCATGGCGATGCCGTCGGAGTCGGCGAAGATCGCGTCGCCGGGCGTGATGACGACGCCGCCGACGGTGATCGGCACGTTGATCGCGCCCTCGATGCCGAGGATGCGGGTGGTGCGTGCCGAGACGCCGCGCGAGTAGACGGGGAGCCCGAGCTCGAGCACCTCGTCGAAGTCGTTCATCGCGCCCGAGAGAATGACGCCCTCGGCGCCGCGCGTCTTCGAGGTGAACGCGACCATGCCGCCGAAGCTGGAGCGGTCGTCACCCGACTGCTCGACGACGAGGACGTCGCCGGGGCGCAGATGATCGGCCGCGACGTGCAGTGCGGTGGAGTCCATGTGGGGGAGGCGCACGGTGACCGCGGTGCCGGCGAATTGGATCGGGCGTCGGTTCGGGGTGAGACCGCGCACGAACCCGAAATCGCGCAGGTGACCGAGTGTTGACGTTTGCACCGTGAGGAGCGATTTGCGGCGCTCCTCGGAGATCTGGGTGGGCATGGGGAGGAATTCGAACACGGCGTCGTGCCTTTCCGGTGGCGGCTTCCGCGAGGAGTCGCACACCTCAATGTGTGGATCTTCGAGTGGATCGTGCAGGGCGGACCAGGCTCATCGCACGGATTGTGTACGTGTTGTATACACGTGCCATGCACCGTAACAACGAAACTTCGGAAAAGGAACCCCGCATTCGCCAACAAGTGACAAAAGTGCAGATCAGGTGGGTGTAAATGGCTTTCGAGGGCGTGATCTGCCCGAAATAACATTTCTGAAATCGACTCTTGCGCGATCCCGAACCGCCCCGTATCGTCGCTCTCGACCAGGCTCGTTGACATGGGTGTGAGTGAACTTCAAAGGAGAAGCACCATGTCAGTGAAAACCAAGATCGGCGTGTCCGCCGTGATGATTTCCGCCCTCGCGCTCACCGCGTGCAGTGGCGCCTCCGGCGGCTCGGGCTCGTCGAACCCCGACGCCGTCGAGGTGAACGTGCTCGGTTATGCCGCACTCTTCGATGACCAGTACACCGCCGCGGTCGTCGACAAGTTCAACGCGTCGCAAGACGACGTCGTCGTGAACTTCGTGCCCGCGCAGAACAGCGCAGAGATGCTCGGCAAGCTGCGCAGCGAAGCGTCGAGCCCCACGGTCGACCTCGCGATCATGGACGCCTCGGTGGCGCACACCGGGAACCAGGAGGGGCTGTTCGCCAAGGTGAGCGAGGCCGACGTGCCGAACCTGGCGAACGTCGTCGAGCTCGGGCAGAACGCCGACGGCTTCGGACCCGCAGTCACATTCGACAACCTCGTCGTGCTCTACAACACCGAGGCGGTGAAGACCCCGCCGAAGGGCATCGCCGACCTGTGGGATGCCCCCGAGAACTCGGTGTCGATCCCGGCTCCGCCGGACATCCAGGGCCACACGCTCACCGCATTGACGGCGAACAACCTCGGCGTCGACTACAAAGACACGATCGAGCCCGCGATCAAGAAGCTCGCCGAGCTCGCCCCGCTCGTGAACACGTGGGAGCCGGTGCCCGACGTCTACCAGCCCGTGATCTCCGGCACATCGCAGTACGGCGTCGGCTGGAACGCCCGCGCCCAGTACTTCGCCGACGACTCAGACGGCGCGATGGGCGTCGTGCAGCCCGATGATGGCATCGGCTTCCAGATCAACACCATCAACCTCGTCGAGGGCACCGAGAAGACCGAAGCCGCGCAGCAGTTCATGGACTACGCGCTGTCGAAGGAGGCGCAGGAGTCGTTCGCCGAAGCGCTGTTCTACGCGCCGGTGGTGTCCGATGCTGAGATCCCCGAAGCCGTGAAGGATCGCGTCGCCGATTCCGCCGACCCGAACATCGTCGACATCGACTGGATCTGGCTCGCTGACCAGCGCGACGCCTGGACCGAGCAGTGGCGACGCAGCGTGATCGGAGGCTGAGCATGACGGAGCAGCTCGATCCCGAGTACCTGTCGATCCGCAACCTGCAGAAGACCTATCCGAAGACGACCGCGCCCGCGGTCAACGACGTGAACCTCGATGTGCAGCAGGGCGACCTCGTCGCCCTGCTGGGCCCCTCGGGGTGCGGCAAGACGACGACGCTGCGCATGGTCGCCGGTCTGCTCGAACCGACGTCGGGGCAGATCTTCGTGAACGGCAAGGATGTCGTGTCGACCCCGGTGCACAAGCGTGGCATGGGCATGGTGTTCCAGTCGTACGCGCTCTTCCCGCACCTCACGGTGCAGGAGAACGTTGCGTTCGGCCTGCAGATGCACAAGGTGCCGCGCGCGCAGATCGGCCCGCGCACCGAGGAGGCGCTCGAAAAGGTGCAACTCGGTCACTTGAAAGCGCGCAAGCCGGCTGAGCTCTCGGGGGGTCAGCAGCAGCGCGTCGCGCTCGCACGCGCCCTCGTGATCCACCCGACGCTGCTGCTGCTCGACGAGCCGCTCTCGAACCTCGACGCGAAGCTGCGCGAGGCGATGCGGCGCGAGATTCGCGGCATCCAGCAGGAGTCGGGCACGACGACCCTGTTCGTCACGCACGATCAAGACGAGGCGCTCGACATGGCGGATCGCATCGCGATCCTCAACAACGGCGTCATCGAGCAGTACGACCGGCCGACAGCCATCTACGAGAGCCCCGCGACGAAGTTCGTGGCGAACTTCGTCGGCAAGGCGAACTTTCTCGAGGTGGGGTCGGTGTCTGGCAGCTCGGGTGGCGCGTACCAGGTGCAGTCGGAACTGTTCGGGAGCTTCGCGGTGGCCGGTGCGCCGGGCATCGACGGAGCGGCCTCGCTCGTGGTGCGGCCGCACCGGGTGTCGGTCGCGGCAAGTAACGCGCAAGCGGGATCGCTGCCGACCGCGCGGGCCCGCGTCGTGGCGTCGAGCTACACCGGCAACGTGCGCAGTTATGACCTGCACCTCGACAGCGGCCAGGTCATGCGCGCCGACAAGCTGAGCACGGCCCACGACGAACTGCGGATCGGGGACGAGGCGTACGTGTCGTTCGAACCGAGCGACGCGCACCTTGTGCCGGAAGGGTGAGGGGGACGCTATGACGGCCACGCACACCAATACGGAGTTCATCAGTATCGGCATGAAGTCGAACCGGGCGCGCAACCGCTCGCGGTGGTCGGCGTATGGGCTGGTGATCCCGGGCATCATCGGCCTGTTCGTCAGCTTCCTGCTGCCGCTCTTCGTGATGATCCGCATGTCGCTGAACGAGAACGGTTCGGGTGGGCAGCTCATCGAGACGCTCACCGCCGCCTCGTACGGCGACGCGCTCTCCGACCCCTTCTACTGGAAGGTGATCGGCAACACGCTGCTGCTCGGCCTCGTCTGCGGGCTCGGCGCCGTGGTGCTCTCGTACCCGATCGCGCTCTTCTTGACGCGCACGACATCGAAGTGGAAGGGGGTGCTGATGGCGCTCGCCATCGCGCCGCTGCTCACCTCGGCGGTCGCTCGCACGTTCGGGTGGATGGCGCTGCTCGGCGACCAGGGGGTGATCAACGCGGCGCTCCAGAACTTCGGGCTGGTCACGGCCCCGCTGCGGCTGAGCAACAACTTCCTGGGCACGGCGATCGCGCTCGTCGAGATCCTGATGCCGTACGCGATCCTCGCGATGATCTCGGGCTTCGGGCGCATCAACGCCTCGCTCGAGGAGGCTGCGGGATCGCTCGGCGCCTCGAAGGCGAAAGTGTTCTTCCGGGTCACGTTGCCGCTCTCTTTGCCGGGCGTCTTCACCGGGTTCCTGCTCGTGTTCGTGCTCGCGGTGAGCTCGTTCGTGACGCCGAAGCTCTTGGGCGGCGGCCGCGTGTTCATCCTCGCGACCGAGGTCTACAGTGAGGCGACGCAGACGCTCAACTGGCCGCTCGCGTCAGCGCTGTCGGTCATTCTGCTCGTGGTGTTCGGCGCGATCGTCGCCGTCTACCAGCGCCTGATCAAGCGATTCGAAGGGTGATGCGCCGTGGCGAAAATACTGAACCGGATCGTCGTGACGATCGTCTACCTCTTCCTGCTCGCGCCGATCATCGCCGTCGTGCTGATCTCGTTCAACGACTCCAAGAGTCTCGCGATCGAGATCGGGGCGCCGTCGTTCCAGTGGTACGAGAGCATCTTGCAGAACACCGACCTCATGGACGGTGCGCGGGTCAGCCTGCTCACCGCCGTCGTGACGGCGGTCGTCGTGCTCGTGCTCGGAGTGCCGGTCGCGCTGGCGATCGCGCGCTACGAGTTTCCGGGCAAGGCCGCGGTGTCGGGGTTCTTCCTCTCGCCGCTGCTCGTGCCCGGGGTCGTGCTCGGTCTCGGCCTGCTGCTGGTGTTCCAGCCTGTCGGGCTCGTCGGCACCTACCCCGGCATCGTGCTCGCGCACTTCGGGGTGACCGTGCCGTACGTGATTCGCACGACGCTCTCCAGCCTGGTCACGAGTGACATGCGCTGCGAGGAGGCGGCTCGGGTGCACGGGGCGAACTCGTTCACCACGTTCCGTCGCGTGACGCTGCCGATCATCGCACCGGGCATCCTCGCCGGCGGGGTGATGGCGTTTATCATCTCGTTCGATGAGGCCGTGATCTCGCTCTTCGTCGCCGGCTCCGGGCACACGACGCTGCCGGTGGAGATGTTCCGCTACCTGCAGTACCGCTCGGACCCGGGCCTCGCCGCACTGTCGGTGATCCTCATTGCCCTCTCGGTCGTGATCGTGCTCGTGATCGAGCGCGCCGTCGGCCTGCGAAAGGTGGTGAACTCCTAGGGCTCCCCGGGCCCGCCGCGCGCCGGGCCCGCCGCGCGCCACCCTTCCCGAACGCACCGCTTTCGCCCGAGCGCACACCTATTGAGAGGGTGCACTCGCGCGAAAGCGGTGCGTTCGACGAGAAGGCAGTGGCGGAGAGGGGAGAGGGTGGCGCGGCGCCCGGCGCCTCACCCGCCCCCGCGTGATATTCGCCCGGCGTGCGATAAGCCTCGCGTCTCGAATATCACACCGCCTTATACTCCGTGCTCTGAACTGTGCGCAAAGTTATGGTGAAAAGCACGCACATCAACGGAGAGGCGAGCACATGGGGCACTTCAGAACACACCGACTCGGGGAACTCAGCTGGACGGAGGCGCGCGACGCCGCGGCCCAGAATCCGATCGTGCTCATCCCCTCCGGCGCCATCGAGCAGCACGGCGCGCACCTGCCGCTGAACGAAGACGCGATCACCGCCGAGTGGGTCGCCGAGTACATCGCGCAGCACATCGACACTCCGGTGCTCGTGGCACCGACGCTGAGCTACGGGCACTCGCCGATCTTCGACGGGTTCCCGGGCACGCTGAACCTCTCGTTCGAGACCCTGCAGGCGGTGCTCTTCGAGGTGATGGACAGTCTCGTGAAGCACGGCTTCCGCCGCATTGTCATCGTCAACAACAACGGCGGCAATCAGGCGTCGGCTGCGCACGCGGCGGATCGCCTGCGCAAGAAGTACGGCGTGCTCGTGGGCAGTGTGTACCCGTGGGGCATCGGCTACCGGGTGATGCGCGATCTCTATGAGGATCCGGCCACCGCCTACGGCCACGGCTCGGAGCCCGAGCACAGTGCGATGCTCGCGATGTTCCCTGAGCTCGTGCAGTCGCAGCTCATCGCCGACGGCGGCCTCGTTCCGTTCGAAGGATGGACCCCGACGAACTACTCGGAGGGTGCGATCCCCGGCACCGCCGAGTCGGGCACCCTGTACTGGGACTTCTCTGATGTCAGCCCGTCGGGTGTCACCGGCGACCCGCGCCTCGGCTCGGCCGAGATCGGCGCCGAGTGGATCAAACGGGTCGCGCACGACGTCTGCCTCGGCTTCGTGCAGGAGTTCGAGCGCAACACGGTGAACGCCGATTGGGCGCGCGCATGAGTGGCGTTGACACTGGAACAAGCCCCGAGCACTCGGCCCGCGCGAGCCTGCAGATCAGCGTTGGGCAGTTTCCTGCGATCGAAGACAAGGCGGCGAACCTCGCGGCGGTCCGCGAGCTCGCGGCGCGCGCCGCGGCCGCAGGGTCGCGCGTGCTGATTCTCCCGGAAATGGCGATGTATCACCGCGTCTTGGCGTCGGTCACCGAAGGTGTCGCAGCAGCCGAAGATCTTGATGGCCCGTTCGCGACCGAGGTGCTGCGCCTGTCGCGGGAGCACGGGCTGTTCATCGCGGCGGGCATGTCGAAACGGGTTCCGGGGGTGGTCGATGCGGATCGCGCACTCAACATCCTCTTGCTCGTCGACCGCGGTGAGATCGTCGCCGAATACGAGAAGATTCACCTGTATGACGCCTTCGCGGTCAAAGAGTCCGATTCGATAACCCCGGGCGACGCGTTGCCGCCGGTGCTCGACATCGATGGCGTGCGAGTCGGGTTCGCGATCTGTTACGACCTGCGATTCCCCGAGCTCTTCCGCCTACTCATCGACCAGGGTGCCGAGGTGCTGGCCATCAGCGCGGCCTGGGCGCGCGGGGTCGTCAAAGAGGATCACTGGCTCGCGCTGCTGCGCGCCCGAGCGATCGAGAACACTGCCTACGTCTTCGCGTCCGATGAGGTCAGTGTGAAGTCGGTGGGGCGCAGTGTGATCTTCGACCCGCTCGGTCTGCAGCTCGGCGATGCGGGCGAGCAGGAGCTCGCGCTCATCACGGCGACCGTCGAGCCCGAGCGCATCGCCGCGGTGCGCAGTACGCTGCCATCGCTGCGCAACCGTCGCGTCGCCGTCGAGGCCCGCGTGCACCCGCTGCCGCCGGCCGACTGACTCGCTGATTCGCTGATTCGCTGACTCACTGACTCCCTGACCCCGTTGCATGGGCGGGTGATCCGCCATCAATAACGCCTCCGACAACGCCTCCGATTCTGAGCAACACGCGCGGAATCGGAGGCGTTCTGCATGGAGAACGCACTGAAATCGACGCATTTCATGCCACTCATCTGCGGTTTCGCACAGTATAAGTTGCGCGTTATTCTCGTTACCCAATTCTTACTTGCAGCCTATGTTGTCGGCTCCTAGATTGGGCGTTGAACACTTCACCTGTTCACCCAGCACCCTCGACTGGCACGACGACCGAGCTCTCAGCGTTGAGACTCCTCGCCATGCAGAGACCATCAGTCGCGCCACGAGGTGGGTCACCCAACGAAGGGAATACCCGATGTCCTCCTCACGCCCGCAGCGCCTGAAGCCCTGGCTTTCGGTTCTCTCGCTCGGCGCCGTTGCGGCGCTCGCGCTCACCGCTTGCAGCGGCTCCTCTTCCGGCGACTCCAGCGGCGATGGCTCTGCCGAGCAGGTGCTGACGTTCGGTCTCTCGGCCGATCCGGCACAGCCGATCACCGGTGCCTCGCAGGGCACCGCCGTGAACCAGCTCCTCACCATGGTGCACCGCGGTCTCACCAGCTTCGACGCCGACGGCCAGGCGGTTCCCGCTCTCGCCGAGAAGATTGACACCCCCGACGACCGCACGTACGTCTTCACCCTGCACCCCGATCTCACGTTCAGCGACGACAGCGCGCTCACCGCCGACAACGTCAAGAACACCCTCGACTACTACCGCGACCCGGCGAACGGTTCTCAGCTCGCCGCGCTGCTCGCAGACATCGACAGCATCGAGAGCGACGGCGCTTCCGAGGTCACCGTGAAGCTTTCGCAGCCGAACAACGCGTTCCTGCAGTATCTCGCGCTGCCCTACGCGGGCATCGTGCCCGACGCATCGCTCAACCCCGACACCGCCAACTGGGTGGGTGCCGGCCCCTGGGAGATGACGAACCTCGATCAGGGCATCGGCCTCACGATGGAAAAGAACGACGGCTATTACGACGCCGACAACATCGCTCTCGACGAGATCGATGTGAAGTTCTACGCCGACGGCGAGGCACGCACGAACGCGCTGCTGTCGGGCGACGTCGACCTCATCGACTACGTGACGTGGGAGAACTTCGACCGTGTCGCCGACGCCGGCTTCACCGTCGACCAGGTCAACGGACCGTTCCAGTACGTGCAGTTCAACGTCGAAGACGGCCCGTTCGCCGACCCGAAGGTGCGCCAGGCCGTTGCGTACGCCCTGAACCGCGACAACTCGGTGCTCGCCGCATTCCAGAGCAACGGCACGGCGCTCAACGGCCTGTCGATCCCGGAGACCGACCCGGCATACGATGAGGATCTCGCGAACCTCTGGAGCTACGACCCCGAGAAGGCGAAGTCGTTGCTCGCGGAGGCGGGCTACCCCGATGGCTTCCCCGCCACGCTCCTGTCGACGTCGCAGTACACGTTCCTGCAAGACAATGCGCTGTCGGTGCAGGAGGATCTGAAGGCGATCGGCATCGACGTCACGCTCGACGCCCCTGACTGGTCGACCCGCGTCTCCCAGGGCAACGAGGGCAAGTACGACATTGCCGTCTCCGGTGACAGCGGCGCCGTCGCCGATCCGTCGTACCTCATCAACTGGGTCACCGACGATCGCACTTACAACGTGAGCTGGGGCTACAAGAACGACGAGATCGCCGATCTCATCGGTCAGGGCCTGCAGGCGACCGATGATGCCGCGAAGCACGACATCTACCAGAAGATCGGCAAGATCTGGGCCGAAGATGTGCCGTTCGCGTCGCTGAACACGCGCGCTCAGGCCTACGGCTACAACGATCAGGTGCAGGGCTTCTCAAACCTGCCGGGCACCCTCACGTTCTACAGCGGTTACATGCTGGCAAACACCTCGATGAAGTAACCACCCGATTCAGGAAGACATCACATCGTGCTTGCATTCATTGCGAAGCGCCTGGCGATGGGCGTGGGCCTCGTGCTCCTCGTACTCACGCTCATCTTCTCAGCGCTGCATTTCGTGCCGGGCGACCCGGCCGTGCTGCTCCTCAGCGTCGGCGATGGGGGCGCCCCCACGCCGGAAGCCGTCGACCGGGTCCGCGAACAGCTGGGACTCAACCAGCCGCTGTTCGTGCAGTACCTGCACTTCCTCGGCGGCGTGTTCACCGGTGACCTCGGCAACTCGTTCAAGACGTCCCAGCCGGTGCTCGAGGCGATCGGGGCCCGACTGCCCCGCACCCTCCTGCTCGTCGGTTTCGCGACGCTCCTCTCGGTCGTGTTCGGCATCACCCTCGGTGCCCTGGCCGCCCGCAAGGGCGGCTGGGTCGACACCCTGGTCACCGCCCTCAGCTCGATCGGCGTCGCGCTCCCGGTGTTCGTGTTCGGCGCCGTGCTGATCCTGCTGTTCTCGATCTCGCTGAAGTGGTTCCCCGCGGGCGGCTACGTCGATTTCGCGAAGGATCCGCTGGGCGCCATCTGGTCCCTGATGCTGCCGGCGATATCGCTCGCCGTCGGCTTCTCCGCCCAGATCGCCCGCATGACACGGTCGGCGGTGCTCGAGGTGCAGGGGCAGGACTGGGTGCGCACCGCGAAGTCGATCGGCCTGGCCCCGTTCACGGTGTTCCGCAAGCACGTGTTGCGCAACTCCCTGACCCCGGTCGTCACGGTCATCGGCATCGGCTTCGGCACCCTGCTCGGCTCGACCGTGCTGGTCGAGCGGGTCTTCAACTACCCCGGCATGTCGAGCCTGCTGGTCGACGGCGTCACCAACCGCGACTACCCCGTGGTGCAGGGCATCGTCATCGTCATCGCGCTCATGTTCATTCTGATCAACATCGTCGTCGATGTGATCTACGGCATTCTCGATCCCCGAGTGAGGCGGTCATGAAACTCAGTCCCCGCCTGCGCCAGGCGATCACGCCCCTGCGCGTCATCATGGCCGTGTACATCGTCGTC
Source organism: Leucobacter japonicus (assembly GCF_001273855.1). Lineage (NCBI taxonomy): Bacteria > Bacillati > Actinomycetota > Actinomycetes > Micrococcales > Microbacteriaceae > Leucobacter > Leucobacter japonicus. Next base: position 47,545 of record NZ_JHBX01000141.1, read on the forward strand.
ATTCTCGTCGTGATGTTCCTCGCCCCGGTACTCGCACCCTACGACCCGATCGCGCAGAACGTCGCGCTGCGACTGAAGCCCCCCTTCTCGGAGGGCCACCTGCTCGGCACCGATGAGCTCGGCCGTGACATCCTGTCGCGCGTCATGTACGGCGCCCAGATCGAGCTCTTCATCGCCCTCGGTGCGACGCTGCTCGCAACGGGCCTCGGCACGCTGCTCGGTCTGCTGGGCGCGTACTTCAACGGGCTCACCGAGTTCATCACCATGCGCCTCATCGTCGATGTGGTGCTCGCGTTCCCGCCGATCATTCTGGCGCTGCTCGCGGTCACCCTCTACGGGCCAGGAGCGGTGACACTGATCATCGCGATCGGCGTGCTCTTCGCCCCGATCTTCGCGAGAATCACCTACGGCCAGGTGCTGTCGGTGAAGCGCGAGGAATACGTGGATGCCGCGAAGACCTTCGGAGCGCCGACCATCGTGGTCATGTTCCGCACCGTGCTGCCGAATGTCTCGGCGCCCATCATCGTGCAGTTCTCGCTCACGATGGCCGCGGCGATCCTGCTCGAATCGGGCCTCAGCTACCTCGGACTCGGCGTCGTGCCGCCCACGCCCTCGTGGGGCTCGATGGTGGCCCAGGGGCAGCGGTACCTGACGACCGACCCGCACGCATTGCTCGTGCCCGGCATCGTCGTCGTGCTCACCATTCTCGCGTTCGGCATCCTCGGCGACGCCCTCCGCGATCTCCTCGATCCGAAAGCGAAGAAGCGATCATGAGTACTCCACTCCTCAAGATTGACCGTCTCTCCGTCGAGTTCCAGACCCCCGACGGGTGGCGAGCGGTGACCCACGAGGTCTCGTTCGAGCTCCACAAGGGCAAGACCCTCGCACTCGTCGGTGAGTCGGGATCGGGCAAGTCGGTCACGTCCATGTCGATTCTCGACCTGCTCCCGCCGAACACGCGGCGCACCGGAACCATCTGGTTCGACGGCGTCGACGTCACCGCGTTCTCGGACAAGGCGCTGCGCAAGCTGCGTGGATCGCGCATCGCGACGATCTTCCAGGAGCCGATGACGGCGATGAATCCGGTCTACACGGTGGGCGACCAGCTCATCGCGGCGCTGTCGAGCCACCGCGATCTCACGAAGGCCGAGGCGCGCGAGCGGGCCGTTCAGCTGCTGCGCGACGTGCACATGCCGAATCCCGAGCAGAAGGTCGACGACTACCCGCACCAGCTCTCGGGCGGTCAGCGGCAGCGCGCGATGATCGCGATGGCGATTTCGAGCGAGCCCGAGCTGCTCATCGCCGACGAGCCCACGACGGCGCTCGACGTCACCGTGCAGGCCGAGATTCTCGACCTCATCGCGGAGCTGCAGGAGCGGCTCGGCATGGGCGTGCTGATCATCACGCACGACATGGGGGTCGTCGCCGACGTCGCCGATGACGTGGTCGTGATGAAAGACGGCGAAGTCGTCGAGGCCGCGCCGTCGCGTCAGCTCTTCGCGAACCCGCAGCAGCCGTACACGCAGCAGTTGCTCGCCGCGGTGCCGCACCTCGGCAAGGCGAAAGACTTCCTGGATTCCTCGGGCAACAAGCTCCGCATCGACGGCGTCACCGCGCTCAACGTGCTCCCGGAGGTCGTGCTCGAACTCGAGCAGGCGGTCATCCGCTACCCGGGTCGCTGGCGTCGCCCTGGTTTTCAAGCGATCAACGGCATCGACCTGCAGGTCGCGAAGGGCGAGATCGTCGGTCTCGTCGGTGAATCGGGATCGGGCAAGTCGACCATCGGCAAAGCCGCGATCGGCCTGCTCCCCGTGTCCGAGGGCACGCTCGAAGTGGAGGGCGAACGCATCGTCGGCCGCGGCGGCGCAGCCATGAAGCAGCTGCGCAAGCACGTCACGATGGTGTTCCAGGATCCGGCCTCGTCGCTGAATCCGCGGCGCACCATCGGGCAGGCGATCAGCGACCCGCTGCTGTGGCAGGGGATCGTGCGCGACGGTCGCAAGCGTCGCACCCGCGCGAAAGAACTGCTCGAGCAGGTGCAGCTCAACCCCGACTGGGTCGACCGGTATCCACACGAGCTCTCAGGTGGTCAGCGGCAGCGCATCGGCATCGCGCGAGCGATCGCGACGAACCCGGTGCTGATGATCGCCGACGAGCCTACCTCGGCGCTCGACGTCTCGGTGCAGGCGCAGGTGCTCGACCTCTTCCTCGGCCTGCAGCGCGAACTCGGGTTCTCGTGCCTGTTCATCAGCCACGACCTCTCGGTGGTCGAGACCCTGTCGAACCGCGTGGTCGTGCTGCGGCACGGCGACGTCGTCGAGCAGGGGCCGACCGAGCAGGTGCTGCACCACCCTCAGGACGAGTACACGCGGCGCCTCATCGCAGCCGCTCCCGTGCCCGACCCCGAGGTGCAGCGCGAGCGCCGGGCGATCCGACTGGCAGCGAAGCAGGCCTGATCATGGAGACCCGACGCCTGGAAGCCTTCGTCGCGCTGGTCGACGCCGGTGGCTTTCGTCAGGCCGCGGACGAGCTCTTCATCACCCAGCCCGCGCTGTCGCAGCAGATCGCGCGGCTCGAGAAAGACGTCGGCGTGCAGCTGATCGACCGCACCACGCGGCCGATCACGACGACGGAGGCGGGGCGCGAGTTCTACTTCCGCTGCCGCAACGTGCTCGACTCGATGCGCGAGGTCTCGCAACTACTCTCCGATGCGCGCGACGCTCAGTTCGGGCGCGTACGCATCGGCATCGTGCCGGCGATGCTGTTCGCCTCGCCGGCGCGGGCCGTGCGCACCTTCCAAGAGCGGTTTCCCGAGGCCGAGGTGAGTCTGCGCAGCATCGCGACGAGCACGCTCATCGAGGAGCTCGACCAGGGCAGCGTCGACGTCGCCGTACTGCTCACCCGGCCGCCGATCAAAGATCTCTCGTCGGTCGACCTGTTCAGCGACGACTACATGGTGTGCCTGCCGAGCGGGCATCCGCTGGAGGGGCAAGACGAGGTGAGCTTCGCCGAGCTGCGCGACGAACGCCTCATCCAGGGCATCCGATCGGCGAACCCGATGGGGTTCGACTCGGTGGTCTCCGCGTGCATGAGCGCGGGATTCTCGCCGAACAGCATCGACGCGTACGGCTCATACCTTGACCACGCAGGGCTCGTCTCCGCCGGTATGGGCGTCTCGTTCGCCCCGCAGTCGTTTGCGCACCTGCGACCGAACGGGGTGAGCTATCACAAGCTCGTCAACCCGAGCGCGAGCATGACGGCCTCGATCTCCTGGGTCCCGCGCAGGCTCGACTCGGTGGGCCGGGCCTTCGTCGACCACTGCATCGCCGAGTGCACGACGGGCGGGTGAGGCGCACCAGGCCCCGCGATTCCGCACCCTCCACTTCGCTGCGACACCGTACCCGGCATCAGGCCGACGGCCGCTCGCACGAAGCGCGGTCGAACACACCCAAAAACTGCCCACGAACCCCATTACTAATCCTAGAAACACCCGGAAGGACCCCCCATGAAACTCTCCATCTGTCAGATTGTCTCGACCGAGGACGTCGCGGCGAACCTCGCCGAAATCGGTCGAGTCACCGAGATCGCCGCCGCCGAAGGTGCAGACCTCGCCGTGTTCCCCGAGTTCGCGATGATCGGCGTCACCGCGCTCACCCCTGAGGTGCTCGCCCAGGCGCAGCCCCTCGACGGGCCGTTCGTCACCGGGCTCGAGCAGATCGCCGAGCGCACGGGCGTCTCGATCGTCGCCGGCATCCTCGAAGAGATTCCGGGTGAGACTCGCGCCTACAACTCGCTCGTCGTACTGACTCCCGAAGACGGCCTCGTCGCGGTGTACCACAAGGCCCACCTGTATGACGCGTTCGGCTTCAAGGAGTCCGACAACATCTGCCCGGGCTCCCTCGACGGTGCCATCACGTTCGACATCGCCGGGGTAAAGGTCGGCATGCTGACCTGCTATGACCTGCGCTTCCCCGAGGCGGCGCGCCAGCACGCCGATGCCGGTGTCGACGTGCTCGTGTACCCCGCCGCCTGGGTGCCCGGGCCGCGCAAGGAAGACCACTGGCAGACGCTCGCCCGGGCCCGCGCGATCGAGAACACGTTCTACGTCGCCGCGGTGTCGCAGGGTCCGTCGTTGGGTGTCGGCGGCAGCCTGATCATCGACCCCATGGGCCTCGTACTCGGCGAGCTGGGGGAGCGCAACGGCGTCGCTACGGCGGCCATCTTGCCCGACCGTATCTCCGAGGTGCGCCAGACCAACCCCTCGCTCGCGAACCGCCGGTTCACGATCGCCTCCTGATCTCAGCTTTTCTCCGCAACTCCTGAAAGGAACTCCACTCATGTCCCAGCAACTCAAGCAGGGCGCCTGGCTCTCAGACTCCAGCGTCGCCATCGCTGAAATCGTCGCGAATCTCGGCTACGACTTCGTTGTGCTCGATGTCGAGCACGGCGCATTCGACCTCTCCATTCTCGAACGCTTCATTCCGGTACTGAAGGGGCTCGGCCTTGAAGTGCTCTCGAAGGTGCTCGTGCCCGAGCGCGGGGCGATCCAGCAGGCGCTCGACTTTGGTTCAGACGGCGTCATCATCCCCCACATCGAGGGCCTCGAGCACGCGAAGAAAGTCACCGACTTCGCGAAGTTCCCGCCGCTCGGCACCCGCAGCCTCGCGGGCGGCCGCACCATGAACTACGCCGGATACGACGACGAGTGGGTCGCCGCGCAAGATCGCGACATCAAGATCTTCCCGATGGTGGAGGATCCGGGTGCGCTGCGCGACATCGACGTGATCGCGGCGCTGCCCACCGTCGACGGCATCTTCATCGGCCCCGGCGATCTGTCGCTGATGCGCGGACGCGGCGTGTACCGCCAGACCGAGGCCGACTTCGACGACTTCCGCAAGGTTGTCGCGGCAGCGCGCGCCAACAACAAGCCGTGGGTGCTGCCCGCCTGGACCACCGTCGAGAAGGAATTCGCCGCCGCCGAGGGCGCTGACTACGTGCTGCTCACCATGCAGCACAATGCCATCGCCGAGGGATACGGCAGCGCCCGCACCCTCATGGACGGCATCGTCGCCGCCGCGAAGTAATGCGTGCACCGGGCCCGGCCACCGCTGCGTGCGGAGTCGGGCCCGGTGCGTTGTTGTTGTTGTTGTCCGGAGGATGCCACCGTGAAAGATTCAGCTCAGGCCGGCCCGGTGATCCGGCGCTATTCGCCCGAGGGCATCGCGGCGCCCGTCGGCGCCTACTCGCACCTCGCCTCGGTCTCGGGGCCAGCGGAGTGGGTGTTCATCTCGGGGCAGGTCGGTGCCGACCGCGACGGTGCCGTGCCCGACGATATCGCCGCACAGACCCGCAACACGCTGCGCAACATCGAGGCGCTCATCGCCGCGGCTGGTGGCACGCCGCAGTCGATCGTGCGGCTCATGTCGTTCGTGGTCGGCGCCGAGCGCATGCCCGAGTACGCGGCGGCGCGCAACGCGATCTTCGCGGAGTGGTTCCCGTCGGGCGACCTGCCGGGGCACTCGCTCGCGATCGTCGCCGGGCTCGCGCAGCCCCACCTGCTCGTCGAGATCGAGGGGTGGATCGCGCTGCCCGCGCGCTGACGGCGGCCCCGCGTCGTCCGCGCGGCCCCGCCCTGCCCCGACCCGCCTCGTTCCCAACCCCGCGTCGCTCCGCCCTCAACCCCGCGTTCTTCCTCGAGTGCACCCCTTTTACGCGAGTGCACCCGTTTCGCATGGGTGCACTCGCACATCAGGGGTGCACTCGCGAGCAGGCTCACGCCATTTACACGATGGAGTCGGTGTCAATCCAATACCGGCGAAGTGTCTCTAGCCCGTCTCGCACCTCACCGTCAAAAGCGCCCCCGCTCCGCTCAATCGTCCGCTCGATCGTGCGTCGAGACGCGAGGTTGTCGGCCGCGCACACCAGAAGTACTTGAGGGATGCCGCGTGCGGCCACCAGAGGGAGTGCGCGGGCAAGCGCCTCAGCCGCAAGCCCGCGACCGCGTCGTGACGGCCGAACCGAGTAGCCGATGTGTCCACCGAATTCCGCCAAGTAGTCGTTGAGTTCGTGGCGCAGGGCAATGCTGCCCAGATATTCGCCGTCTTCAACCATCCAGAAGTAGCTGCAGGTCACCAACCCCGGGCCGGCGGGCGCCATTTCTTCGGCACGCAACTCATCGACCCAAGAAGTGAAACCCGCGATGCTCGTGAGGTCGCCGGCATCTCGGATTCCGGCGCCGTCCTGGTGTGCCGCTCCCCACTCGACGAGCGAGTGCTGAAACGATGAGAAGTAGCTCGCCGACGGGTTCTGCAGTTCCATACTGAGACCGTACTCTTCCCTCGATAGCGCACGGATTCTTTCTATGGCCGCTCACTTCCCCTCATGCGTGCCCGCTCTCCCGTGAGTGCACCCCTTTTGCGCGGGCGCACCCGTTTCGCGCCGGTGCACTCGCGCAAAAGGGGTGCACTCGCGAGCAGGCGGGCGGGGCGAGGCGGCGGCGCGGCGGGGCGCGGCGGCGGGGCGCGGCGGCGGGGCGCGGCGGCGGGCGCGGCGCGGGCCGGCGGCCGAAACCCCTAGTGCCCGCCCCCGGTGTAGGCGCCGGTCACGGCGAGGCGCTCGAGGTGGGCGGGGAGCGCGAAGCGCGGGTCCCAACCGGTGACCGCGTCAAGGTCGTCGCCGGCGGCCAGCTGCGCCGCCCATTCTCCGAGCTGCGGCGAGAACTTGAAGCCGTGCCCCGAGAGTCCGGTCACGGTGACGACCCGCCCGCTGGCGCTGCGGTCGACGACGGGCAGGCGATCCGGCGTGTAGGCGCAGTGGTGCACGCTCTGGCGCACGGGCTCAGGGTTGATGTCGGGGAACAGTTCGGCGGCGCGCTGGCCGATCTTGATGAGTTCGGCGCGCGTGTGCGAGGCGGGCACCTCGTCGACGTCGCGGAACACGGGCCACTCCGGGTTCGTGCACGCTTTGAACGAGTAGCCGTCGAAGCTGGGGGCGCCGAAGAAGTGGATCGGGCCGACGTCGCGCAAGAACGCCGGGAAGCGCGACGGCACGAACTGCTCGGGATGCTTCGGCATGAACCAGGTGAGGCCGAGCACTTGGAGGCGCAACAGGTCGTTGAGCTCGGGGGAGAGGCGGGTCGACCACGATCCCGAAGCGACCACGACCGACCGGGCGAGCCACGCGCCCTGCGGGGTGCGCACCACCACGCCGTTGCCGCGCTCCTCGATTTCGAGCACCGGGGTGTTGAAGTGGAGCTCGGCGCCGTTCGCTTCGGCGAGGTCGAGCGCGCTCATCACGGCGACCTCGGGGCGCAGGCCGCCGCCGTGCTCGTCGAGCAGCGCCACATCGCCGTCGTTGATGCGGTGCTGGGGGTATTCCGCCCGCAACTCCTCGGTGCTGAGCAGGCGGTGGGGGATCCCGAACTGACGCACGGTGCCGATCGCGGTGTCGAGGTCGGGGAACCCCTCGGGGGCGATGCTCAGGCAGCCGACCTCGGCGTAGATGTCGCGGCCCGATTCGCGCTCGAGTTCGCGCCAGAGATCGCGTGACCGCTGAATCATGCGCACGTACGTGCCGCCCTCGTGCACGGCGGTGCGGAAGACGCGCGACTCGCCCACATACGATCCGTGCGGGTGCACGCGCCCGTACTGCTCGATGCCGACGACCTTCAGGCCCTCACGCTTGCTCAGCTGCCACAGGGCCATCGAGCCCACGGTGCCGGCGCCGATGACGATCACGTCGGTGTGCTGCAGTTCCATCAGTCTTCTTTCTCGGGTGGTCGGTGCGGTGCGGTGAGGTTGCGGGTTCGGGTTCGGTCGGTCCGCTGGGGTGCGGGATCGCGTCAGGTGCAGCGGCGTCGCCTACGCGAGCGCGGGCGCATCCCAAAGGTTCAGCTGCGTGCCGATCCCGTCGCGCAGGGCGTTGCGATACACCTGCGTCGCCCACGCCACGTCTTCGACGGGCATGCCGCCGACCGAGTAGATGAAGATCTCGTCGTCTGACTGACGGCCCGGCGTGATGCCGCGAATGATCTCTCCCACGTCTTCGAACTGCTCCGGGGTCATACGGCCGTCGCGCACGCGGTCGACGAGGCTGATGCCCCAGATGCCGACGATCTCGTGCGCGGGTTCGGGGAGCTCTTCGGCCCACGCCTGGTAGATCTTGCGCGCGTCGACGACGTGGCGGGATCGCTGCACGAGCGGCTCTTCGACGGCGAGGTGGGCGGAGCAGCAGATGAACGCGCCGGGCTTCACCCATTCGTCGCGCACGAGCGGGTAGTGATCCGAGCCCGACTGGCTGGGCACGGCGATGCTGACGATGTCGCAGTCGCGCACGGCGCCTTCGAAGCTGTCGACCTGTTCGAGGGTGAGCTGCGGAAACTTCTCGGACGCCCACGAGATGAACGTGTCGACGCCGCCCTGGCTGCGGCCGAAGACGCGCACGGTGTCGATGCCGGGGCGCACCGCCATGAATGATTCGAGCGAGGTGCGGTTCATGGGACCGGGGCCGACAATGCCGACGACGCGCGCGTCTGCGCGGGCGAGCTCGCGGGCGCCGACGCCGGGGATCGCGCCGGTGCGGTACGCGCTGAGCAGGTTCGCCGACATGATCGCGAGCGGCGCGCCCGTGTCTTTGTCACTGAGGGTGAACATGAGGATCGAGCGCGGCAGGCCGCGCTCCTTATTCGCCACATTGGAGCCGTACCACTTGCACCCGGCCGCCTGGTAGTCGCCGCCGAGGTAAGCGGGCATGGCCATGAATCGGCGGTCGGGCCCGTCGACGGGCATGCCCGGAAACGTCTCGGTTTCGGGGAAGAAGATCTGCGCACCGTGTGAATTGTTCTCGGTGCCGGCCATGCGGTAATCGCCCTCGGCGAAGAGGCCGAGCATGTCTGACATCGTGTCGACGCAGGCGGCCATGTCGGTTACCCCGGCGCGGATCATGTCTGCCTCGTTGAGGTAGAGGAAGTCGATGCGCGTATCGGGTGCGGTGGGATCGTGGTCTGGCACGGCGGTGTGTCCCTTCGAAAGCGGTTCCGGCGACAGTGCGGCGGGTAGCGTCAGCCTAGAACTATCCATTTGGATAGTCAAGCGCGCACCCGTGACGCGATGCGCACAGCAAGCGGCGCGGCGCAGGTCGTGCAGTGCGGCGCGGCGGGCCGAGGGGCGTGCGGCGCGAGAACCGCCGTCGGCGGGGAGCTATCCCTGAGGCCGCGCGGCCGCTGCGACGAGCGTGCGGATGCGCCCGAGCGCGGGCTCGACGGCTTCGGGGAGCACGAGCTGCTTGAAGACGATGCCGTCGAGCGCGAACCAGATCAGCTCGGTGAGTTCGGCATCGTCGACGCCGAGGCGCGCGAGCTGCTGCCCGATCGCCTCGCGGTACGCACGATAGTGGCGTTCGGCGAGGGGCCGCAGCTCGGGGCGCCGACGCGACTCGAGCAGCAGCTCGTACTGGAATGCCTGCACGCCGCTCTCGCGATCGGCCAACGACTCGATGCCGGCGGCAAAGGTGTCGACGGTGAGCCCGGCACCGACCATGTTCGAGCCTCGCAAACTCTCATCGATTGCGAACTCCATGGCCTCGGCCACGAGTTGGTCACGTGTGCCGAAGTGGTGTCGCACGAGTCCGTGCGAGACGCCCGCTTCGGCAGCGACGGCGCGATAGGTGAGTGCGCGCAGCCCGCCGGCGGCCACGACGACGACGGTGGCGCGCAGCAGCGCTTCGCGGCCCGAGAGGTCAGTCATGGTGTCGAGGGTATCGGCTTCCCCCGAAGCGACCCGCGCGCGGCTCGCGGGTCGGCGTGTGTGCACCGCGATGTCCGATTTCCGCGTGCACTGGTGATCCGGCACCGCGAGAATGGATCACGTGAACCCCGCACCCTCCGACCGCGACGCCCGCACGCTGCCGCTCGACTTCGATGCCTGCTATCGGGCAGCATCGGGGCGAGACGCGCGATGGGATGGCCGGGTGTACCTCGGGGTCACGAGCACCGGCATCTACTGCCGCCCCTCGTGCCCCGCTCGGAAGCCGCTGCCCGAAAACTGCCGGTTCTTTCCGAGCGCCGCGGCCTGCGTGGCCGCGGGACTCCGCGCGTGCAAGCGCTGCCGCCCCGAGGCGGTGCCGGGCACCCGTGACTGGGATGCGCGGGGTGATCTCGTCGCGCGGGCCGTGCGCCGCATACGAGAGGGCGCTATCGACACCGTCGGCGTCACCGGTTTGGCCCGCGAACTCGCGGTGAGCGAGCGGCACCTGCGTCGCATGCTGGTCGATGAAATCGGCGCCGGCCCGTTGCAGCTCGCGCGCACCCGTCGCGCGCACGCCGCACGTGCGCTCATTGACCAGACCGACCTGTCGCTCGCCGATATCGCCTTCGCTGCAGGGTTCGGCAGTGTGCGACAGTTCGGTGACGTGATGCGAGAAGAATTCGGGATCGCCCCATCGCAGTTGTCGCGCCGCGTCGACCACCGCGCAACGTCGCGCGCCGCAGAGCCGACGTCTGACGAGCGCCCGGCGCTCGCACTGCAGCTGCGCACGCGCGCGCCGTTCGAACCCGGTGCGCTGCGCGCGTCGCTTGTCGCCCATGCGATTCCCGGCCGAGATCGCATCGACCCCGACGGGTCTACGGTGCACGCACTCGACGTGCCCAGCGGCACGGCAGTCGTGCGCGTGCACTGGCCGCTCGTCGCGAGCGGCGTCGAATCGCCTGCGGACGAACCCGGCCGTGCGGGCACCGTGGCTATACCCGTCACGCTGACGCTGCCCCGCCTCGCAGATGTGATGCCCGCGATTGCGATCGTGCGTCGCATGCTCGACCTCGATGCTGATCCCGGGCAGATCGCCGAGGCGTTCGCAGCAGAGCCCCGCCTTGCCCCCCTGGTCGCCGCGCGGCCCGGACTCAGACTGCCGGCCGCGCGATCGCCTCACGAGACCGCACTCGGTACGGTGCTCGGTCAGCAGATCTCGCTCGCCGCCGCCCGCACCGTGCAGGGCCGACTTGCCGCCCGCTTCGCGACGCCGCTCACCGGCACAGCCGCAGCCCCCGGATTCCACGGCGCGCTCGACGTCGCCGCGATCGCCGCGGAATCGGCGGAGACCTTGCGGGAGACGCTCGGCCTGACGAACCGGCGCGCTGCAACACTGCGCGCCCTGGCGACCGCGATCGACGGAGGGCTCGACCTCGGTGCCGGCGCCGACCGGGAGGCCGCCCGACGCGAGCTCGCGGCACTCCCCGGAATCGGGCCGTGGACGGTCGAGATCATCACGATGCGCGCACTCGGCGACCCCGATGCGTACCCTGCGGGCGACCTGATTCTGCGGCGGGCGCTCGGCGATCCGACACCCCGCGAAGCCGAGCGGATCGCCGAGCCCTGGCGCCCCTATCGCGGGTATGCGACGCAGCACCTCTGGGCAGACTTCTTGGAATCGACCGCGCGAAAGGACCTCGCATGACCACCACACCCCTCCGCCGAACCGTCGTCGACGTGGTTGGAGCCCCGTTCCACGCGATCTGGTCGCCCCTCGACGGCGCCGTGCTCGCGGCCGGATTCGCCACCGAGAACGACCCCGAGGCGCACTCACTTGCGGAACGGCTCGGGCGCCTCGACCCTGATGCGGTGGCGGGCGGGATCGTCGAATCGCGCGATGACGAACTCCCGATCGCACAGGCCCTCCGGGCCTACGCCGCTGGCGACCTGCGCGCGATCGACGCGCTCGCGGTGCGTCAACCCGAAACTCCGTTTCGCGGCGAAGTCTGGCGCGCGCTGAGAGGGGTGGCGCCCGGTGAGGCCGTCACCTACACGGAGTTGGCATCGCTCGCGGGTCGCCCGACTGCCGTGCGCGCCGCGGCGTCGGGCTGCGCCAATAACCTCGTAGCACTGATCGTGCCGTGTCATCGCATCATTCGGCGAGATGGCGGGCTCGGCGGGTACCTCTTCGGAACTGAGATCAAAGAGCGTCTGCTGCAGCATGAAGGCGCCTGGCAGCCTGACCTTATCGAGCTCGCAACGAGCGGTTCGCGTGCCGAGTGACGATCGTTCGTCGCGGCGTTGTCGGGAGCGATGATGCGGCCCGGTGGCCGCGCGGTGGCTCAGGCTGGCGAGAAGCGGTTGCGCAGTTCAGCTGCGCGACGAATGTCGCCCTCAAGTGCGGCGGTCTGCTCGGGAGCGAGCGTGCCATTCTTCTTCGCATTGTCGAGTCGCTCGAGGCCGGCCTGCACCTCGGTGTCCAAACCATCGAGCACAATCTGCTGAATGCTCTGCGGCAGGCGCTGAAAGCTTGTCGTATCCATACCATTCACGGTACAAGGTGAGACGTGTATCCGTCACATCCTGGCACGAACTGCGATGCGTGTTCTGCAAAAAGTCGGTGAATCTGCTGAGTTCATGTGATTCCCCTGTGGGTGACTCATGGACTTGGGGTGACCGTGACGTCGATCACTGCCGTGCGCTGCTCCTGCGGATCCTCGGGCACGGCGCCTCGGAACTGATACTCGAACTGCACGCGGGTGGAGCCTGAGCCGATTGCCGTCAGCGAATAGGTCAGGTGATTCGGTGCACCGACGCTGCCGTTCTCACCGAGATACTCGGTGTGCTGCTCGGGCGCGGTCAGCACCGACGGATCGGGACCGGCAATCACGACCCACGCCGACCCCACCGAGGCGTTCACCTCTCCGAAGTCGACGACGAGCTTGTCGCCTTCCGCGATGTTCGCGGTGTGATCGGTGAAGTCGACCGTCACCGTCGTCGGTGCGGCCGCGCACGAGGTCAGCGAGAAACAGAGGAGTGCGGTGGCAGTTGCCGCCAGAGCGCTCACCGTTCGGATCATCATGTGCTCACGATAGCGGTGCGGTTGTTTCGGGTGCGGCACCGGTTGGCGGCCGGAAACAGAAGAACGGGCCTAATCGTGGAGGAAAAGGCCCGTTCAGAGGGGATGACGGGAATCGAACCCGCGCTATCAGCTTGGGAAGCTGAAGTTCTACCATTGAACTACATCCCCAGAGGAGCGTTGCGGCTCCAACGTTTCAACCCTAGCAGACCGGGTGCCCCGGTTCGTTCGGGTTGAGTCGCTACTGGCAGACCGCGGCCGCGGTGAGCTTCGCTGTCTGATCGTCGGCGCTCCACCCGAGCTCCGGGGCGACGCCCTGCGCCTGTGCGAGCGAGGCGAGCTGGAACGCGAGTGCCTGCACGAACGCGGCACCGGCCGACGAGTTGTTCAGCGAAACCACCACAGAGAAGCCGCTGTCGGGGTCCGTATATGCCGCCGTCAGTGTTCCCGTGATCGCGCCGCTGCGGCCGTAGAGGGGGCCGATCTTCTCGACGCCGAAGCCGTACAGGCGCCCCTCTGCCGCGACCTCTTCAGTCGGCTCGCCGTTCTCATCGCGGGCCGGGTTCGTCGTGGGCTGCACGTCAGTCACCACGTTGCTCGCCTCACCGCCGAACTTGCCGCCGAGGTAGTCGGTGTAGAAGTTCTTCAGATCCGACACCGTACTCACCGTGGAGCCGGCGCCGGCCAGCATCGAGGGGGAGACCTCAGCGGTCTCGACGGGACCGGCGTCGCACACGGCTTTGCCGCCGCTCGACGCATAGGTGAGGCCCGCCAGCGTGTTGCCGGAAATCGTGGTGGCACTCTGGTTGGGGTAGTACGACGACCCCATGCCGGCCTTCGAGAAGACGTGCTCGTTGAGCAGATCCGGCAGCTCTTCGCCGGTCTTGACGTGGATCGCGCGCGCGAGCAGTACAGCGTTCGAATCGGAGTCGTGGAAGTCGCGGCCGGGCCACGATTCGGGCGAATGCGCGAGTCCCTGGGCCAGCAACTCCTGTTCCGGCCAGGGGCGCGACGGATTGTTGGCGAAGATGTCGGTGTAGCCGGCCTTGAAATCGGCGACTCCGGATCGCATGTCGCACAGCTGACGATAGGTGACCCCTGAGATGCCAGACTGGCGGGTCAGATCCTCCGACACCTCGGTGTCGAGATCCATCTTTCCCTGGTCGACCAGATCGAGCAGAAGCGCGCACATCACCGGCTGAGATGCCTGAGCCGCGCGGATCCGCGTCGCCCCATCGATACCGCTGTCGCCGTAGCCGCGCACGTATTCGCTGTCATCGTTGCCCCACACGCCGACCACGGCCTCAGTCGAGCCGCTCAGCTGCATCGCGTTGGCGACGGCGTCATCGATGCTCGTCGCGAGACCAGCATCGATCGTGTTGACATCGCCAGACGCCGAGACGGTTCCGCCTCCGGTGCACGCCGTGAGTCCGAGCGCGGCTACGACGACAGCGCCGACGGCAAGCAGACGAGTGCGGTGTGCAAAGCGCGGGATCAAATTCGGCCGCCAATCTCGGGATGAACAGGACACAGAACACCCGGGAGTCTACTGTGTGGATCTGGGAAGAACGCTGCCCGGTGGGGCGAGGTGAGGCTGTCCTTACTAGAATGGCCGGGTGACCATTTTTGCGGATGACGTGATCGCCGGTGTGACCCGGCACATGAACGGTGACCACACCGATGACAATCTCCTGATCGCGAAAGCGTTCGGGTACCCCGAGGCGCGCTCCAGCACGATGGTCGGCGTCACGGGAGCGGGCGGCCAATGGCGCGTCGTCGATGCCGCTGGCGAGCACGAGCTTTCGGTTGCGTGGCCGGGCGGCGAGATCTCCGAACGGCCCGAGATTCGTCGCGAGGTCGTCGAACTGTACAAGGCGGCGTGCGCGAAGCTCGGAGTTCCTGCTCGCGACGAGCATGCGGAGCCGGCGGGTGATCACTCGGGTGATCATGCCCACGCAGCGCACGGGCATCACGGCGCATCTTCCGAGACCGCCGAGGCTTCTGCCGGCGAGCGGCCGTTCTCCGTCGTGATTCGCGAGAGCTCGTGGTCGGATCACTCCGACAGCGAAGGCGCCACCTTCATGGAAGACATCATGCGCGGCAAGGGCACGCTGCAGGACTACATCGATCTCGTCGCGCAGCACTACTTCATGTATGAAGCACTCGAAGCCGCCGCCGAGCAGGTCGCCGCCGACCCGCGCTTCGTCGGATTCCACACCCCTGCTCTCGTGCGTATCCCGGCCCTCGAGGCCGACCTCGTGCACCTGATCGGCGCCGACTGGCGAGAGCGCATCGAGGCGGTTCCGGCGACCGTCGAGTATGCCGCGCGCATTCGCGAGGTCGCCGCTGACGGCTTCGTCGCCGGCGTCGTCGCCCACCACTACACCCGCTACCTCGGTGACCTCTCGGGCGGGCAGTACATCGCCAAGCGCGTCGCCAAGCAGCATGAACTTCCGCGTGAAGGCATCGCGTTCTACGATTTCACCGCGCTCGGCGACCTCGGCGATTTCAAAAACGAGTACCGCGCTGCACTCGACGTGCTCGGTGAACAGCTCGACGACGCCGAGCGTGCGCGCATGCTTGACGAAGTGCGTCGTGCGTACGCCTTCAACACCGAGGTGTTCCGCGACCTCGGCAAAGCCAAGCTCGCTGCAGCCTAGACGGCATCGTGAGACGGAGGGGGACGGGCAGTGCTCGTTCCCCTCTTCTATCTATCGCGTGCAATTTTCATTAGGCGCCAAGTAGTATGGTGACTTATGAATGAACTTATCGGCGCAAAACAGCAACTCTTGCTCTCGCGAATCGCTGCGGACGGGCAGGGCCGGCTCGTTATGCTCGTGCTCACCACGGCACGCCGCATTGACGAAGCGTGTGCGCAGCTTCTCGAACAATACGGTCTCTCAGAGGGGCGGTTGGCGGTGCTCCTCGCGATCGAATCGGGGCAACACGTCACCCCGCGAGATCTCGCACGCCAATTAGAGGTCACCCCCGCAACGATCACCGGTCTCGTCGAGCACCTTGTCACCGGTGCGCTGGTGGAACGTCAGTCGCATGCGTCGGATCGCCGCACCCACCTGCTGTCGCTCACCGCGAGCGGCACTCGCCTGCTCGCTGCACTCACGCCGCTCTACGCCGAATGGATGCAGCAGCTCGAATCGGGCCTTTCGGAAGCCGATTTCGAGGCCGCCGAAGATGTGCTCGCCCGAATGCAGCACAACACTGTTGCGGTGCCCGGCGATGAGTGAGCGGGGTGCGGCACGCCGCACCGATATCTCGTCGGAGCATGCGCGTGCGCTCAACAGCGGAACCGCCGAATCGCGCACGCTCACAGAAGCACTCGCGGTCGACCACGTCGAGCTCCTCGAGCACGTGCTCCCGGACATCGATCCAGCCACTCGGGCGTCGATTCGCGAAGCCGCCGATGTCGGCATTCTGCGGCGCATGACGCGCACCGGCACCCTCCTCCGCGGCGCACTGGATGCTGCTGCCACGGCAGCATTGGCGCACCACGCTTCGGACACGGTGCGCGGCTGGTACTGCTTCGCGGTCGCCGCGCGCGAGCCCCAGGGGGTGAACACGCTGCTCAATGACCTGCGAGTGTCTGCGGACGACCCCCACTTCGCAGTGCGTGAGTGGGCGTGGATGGCGGCACGGCCCCAGCTCAGCGCCGATCTCCAACGAAGCATTGAGGTGCTCGTGACGTGGACCGCTGACCCATCAGAGCGAGTACGCCGTTTCGCGTGCGAGTCGCTGCGCCCGCGAGGTGTCTGGGCCACCCACATCGCCGAACTCAAGCAGCACCCCGAGCTGGGAGAGCCGATCTTGCGACCGTTGCGAGCGGACCCGTCGCGCTATGTGCAAGATTCAGTCGCGAACTGGATCAATGACGCCGCGAAAACACGACCCGATTGGGCGCAGCAGCTTTGCGCGGAATGGGAAGCCGACAGTGAGAACCCCGCGACGAAACGCATCGTCTCACGTGGACTCCGGTCACTCGTCAAATCGCCAACCGGTTAACCGTTGAAGGCTGCCGCTGTAGCGGCACCGCGGGCGAGCGAAAACGCTACGCGTTTTCTTCGCGCCCGCCACCCCGCGCTTCGCTCCGTGGGCCGCCGCTGTTGCGGCGCCAGGGACGAGTTGCGAAAGCTACGCTTTCTCCTCGCGTCCCTGCATAAAACGCACAACGTTGGGGTCGACGATCACATCGCGCGGTTGCAACGGGCGCTGCAGGTACAGTCCATCGAGTGAACGCACGCGGCTGAGCGCAACATACGTTTGCCCAGCGCTGAACGCACGAGGTCCCAGATCGACGACCGCGGCATCGTAGGTGTGTCCCTGTGATTTGTGTACGGTGACCGCCCATGCGAGACGGAGGGGGAACTGCTCGAACTCGGCGACCACCTCTTTCTCGAGCTTCTTCGTCTCCGCGTCGTAGCGGTAGCGGTATCGCTCCCACACCATCGGTTCGACTTCGAACTCCTCTTCACCGATCTCGACCCAGACAGTGCCATCGACGCGTGAAACCGTGCCTATAGTGCCGTTGACCCACCGGCCGTCGGAGTCGTTGCGCAGGAACATGACCTGCGCCCCAGCCTTCAGCTCGAGCACCTCATCAGCCGGATACGTGTTTTCGCGGAACTCGCCGTTGACCTCGGCGACGGCGCGCAGCGCGGACCCCTTGATTTCGGAGAGCCGTTGCGCATTGATGCGGTTGACCGTCGCATTCGTCGTCGCGAGCGTGATGACATCGCGAGGTGCGGGGCGAGCGCCTGCGGCATTCAATTCGTTCGCCTGATCTTCGGCCACGACCCCGTGTCGCACGGCGCCGAGGATCTGCTTGAATCGGTCGTCGCGCTGGCGATGCACCTCGAGCAGCTCGATCGTCGAGAGTGACGTCGTGCTCCAGACGTTCGCATCGAAGAACCAGAGCGACCGATAGGTGTCGTCGAAGTATGCGCGTTCGTGCGGGTCGCGCGGTGGTACGGGAGGCAATTGATAGGGATCACCGAACATGATGATCTGCGCGCCGCCGAAGGGGTCATGCTTCTTGCCGCGAGCGAGGCGCAGCGAGCGATCGATTGCGTCCATGAGGTCGGCTGAGACCATCGAGATCTCGTCGATGACGAGCGTGTCGATCGCGGCGAGCATCTTCTTGAGCTCAGCGGGCTGATCGAGATCGTGGTCGGCGATGATGCCCGTCGGCAGGCGGAGCAGCGAGTGGATGGTCTGGCCGCCGACGTTGAGTGCGGCGACGCCGGTCGGGGCGCAGACCGCGATGATCTTGCTGGTGTTCCACGAGAGGTGATTCAGAATCGTGGATTTACCGGTGCCCGCGCGCCCGGTAATGAAGAGGTGCTCGCGCGTGTGTTCGATGCGTTCGTACACGGAGAGCTGCTCGGCAGAAAGTTCAGGACGGGCCACCCGAACAGGCTACTGCCCCGGAGCGCACGTGGGGTGCGCGCTCCGGGGCAGTTGTGGATGACGCGGGATCAGCCTGCGCGACGAACCATCCGCACGACGAAGGCGGCGAGGCCTCCGAGCACGGCGAGTGCTGCGGCGATACCTGCGACGACCGGAGCATTCGCGCCGGTGATGGCCAGCGCACCCGGTGCCTTGGCGCCTGCAGCCGCGGTGTTGCCGGCTGACGGCTGATCGGTCGACGCCGGGTCAGTGGTGCCCGGATTCGAGGTGCCGGGGTTCTCGGCGCCCGGATCGGTGGTGCCGGGATCCTCGGTGCCCGGATCCTCAGTGCCGGGCGTCGGCTCGGGGTGGTTCGTGGGGGTGTGGACGATGTCGTAGTAGACGCCGGGGTTGGCTGCGTCGGGGATCACGCGGTAGGTGAACTCGGTGTCGGTGAGTTCGGTGATGGGGACGACGCGGGTGAAGAGGGGGTTGCCGTCTGCGTCGCGTGCGGTGATGGTGCGGGTGGAGCCGTCGGCTGCGACTTCCCAGTCGCCCTGCATCTTGGGGCTGTCGTCGAGGTTGTACATCGTGAAGGTGCCGTCGATGTTGTAGTAGGCCCAGCCGACGAAGTTTGCGACGTTGGCGTCGTCGAGTGCGACGGGGTTGCCGTTTTGGTCGACGGCGCTGGTGGTCTCCCACGGGGTCGAAGCGAGCGTCTCCGAGGGGGTCAGTGCTGCGGTCTCCGCTGCGGCGCCGAACGCGCTCGTCGATGCTGCAGGGGCAGCCGGGGCGGAAGCGGCAAACGCAGCGCCTGCCGGCAGCACGCAGAGCGTCGCTGCGGCCACGGCGGTAGCAACCAGCAGCGGTCGGCGAGTGCGCCGAGGCGTGGTGGCTGCGGAGGGGGTGGTGCGATCAGACATCGGGGTTCCTGTTCTTCGGCGATCGTGTGTTTCCACGCTACGAACGATGCAGAACGGGGGAATCAACCGATTGGTTGAACCTGCGATATATCGCGGAGGTGCAACTCAGATGCGAATCACTCCGCGCTTCACCGCCGCTGCGATCGCGGCCTGACGATTGTCTGCGCCGAGCTTGATGAAGGCGTGGTGCAGATGGGTCTTCACGGTTGCCTCGCTGACGACGAGCTGCCGCGCAAGATCGCGGTTCGACAGACCCGTTGCCGCCAAGGTGAGTACTTCGAGTTCACGCGCCGTCAACGCGTCGTCGGGGTGCTCGGATCGGCGACCCAGGCGCTCGGCAATATTGCCCGCGCGACCGCCGGATGCGGCTGCTCTGATGGCACGGAAGACCTCTTCTGGTCGGCTGTCTTTGACGAGGTACCCTGCGGCTCCGGCATCTGCAGCTCGCACGACGTCCGCATCTGAATCGAATGCAGTAAAGACGATGACGCGCGCGGCGTCTGGGGCTGATCGAATCGCGCGGGTCACGTCGAAGCCGTTGGGAAGCCCTTCACCGAGATCGAGGTCGACGAGCGCGACGTCAAACGTATGCGATTCCAGACGCGCACTCGCCTCGTCAAGGCTGCCGGCCTCAGCGCTGACCTCGAGGTCGCTCTGCGTCTCGAGTAGAGCACGCATACCGTGCCGCACGACCGGGTGGTCATCGACCAGCAGAATTCGAATCATGAAGTGATCGTCCCTTCGTCCCCGCAGTGCAGTGGCACGCTGGCAGCGATCACCGTACCCTGCCCGACCTGGGATTCGATGGCGAGCTCGCCCCCGAGATCGCGTAGGCGCCAACGCATTGCCCGGAGCCCGTACCCACCGCCATCGATTCGAGGCTCCGTGGCTGGTTCAGAAGCATTCTCGGCGTCGAACCCGCACCCGTTGTCGACGACGTCGACGCCGATGGACGTGGGGAAGAAGGTCAGGGTGACCCGAACGGTGTCGGCCTGTGCGTGCGCAGCGGCATTCAGCAATGCCTCCCGAGTGACCCGTTGTAACGCATGTACGACTGGGTCTGGCACGTCGGTTTCGGTGCCGGAGATCACAAAATGCGCTCCGGCGGCGTCGGCCTCGGCTCGAAGCGCGCTCGTGAGCGTCACTCCCGTCGTGCGGGGGTCTGCGAGGCCGTGCACGAGCCGGCGGGTTTCGACGAGTGTTTCTCGAAGGGCCTCGCGCGCGTCTGCCACGGTGTCGTCTGCCACGGCTCGGTCGCCTCGCTGGTCCACTGATTCAAGGAGGAGGAGTGCACTTGCCGTTCGTTGCACCACGGTGTCGTGCAATTCGCTGGCAAACCGATTGCGTTCGGCGAGGGCGCCCGCCTCTCGCTCGAACCGGGCGAGTTGCGCCCGAGTGTCGGTGAGCTCGGTGATGACGGCGCGTTTCGCCGCGATCGTCTGCGTCAATGCGGCGTAGGCGTACGAGAGTACGAGGCCGCCGAAGAACGGGCCGAGCACGAGACCCAGATCTTGCCCCCGCGACATGATGAGCAACCCCAAGCTGACGGCGACGACGATGATCGTCGAGATGATCAGAGCCGTGCGTGTCGAGAGCACCCGGTGCACCGCAAAGACGAGTGCGAAAGCGCACCAGCCAAACGATGGGGCGAGCACGGTGAGCGGGAGCCAGAGCGCCGTCGCGAGCAGAATGCCCACGCGCTGTTGCGTGAGTGCCGTGTCTCGAACGAGCGGGCGCGCAACCGCGATGCCATAGGCAATTCCCGTGCCGATCGCGAGCACCAAAGCGAGTATTCCGGTGCCCTCGAGCGGGTGGTACACGAAATAGCGCCACGTGCAGACAGCGAGCAGGATCGCAAAGCCAGCGTCAACGGTCAGGTCGAGGGCCGGGCTGCGGTCGGCATCCGTGCGGGCGTCGGTCATACCTCCGAGACTACGCGGAGCCGCCGACACTGCGGTTGAACCCTAGCCGCGCGCTTTGACGGGCAGGAGGAGCAACAGCCCGATGAGGAGCACGATGCCGATGCCGATGATGCCGAAGATCGTCGAACCGCCAATGGCGATGGCCACGGTGAAACCGAGCGGGGCGAGGAACGAAACGGCTCGGCCCGTGGTCGCATAGAGGCCGAAGATCTCGCCCTCCCGACCGGCCGGAATGAGTCGCGCGAGGAACGATCGGCTTGCTGACTGCACTGGGCCGACGAAGATGCACAGCAGGAGTCCGAAGACCCAGAACACCCAGGTACCGAAGGAGTGCAATGCGAAGACGAGCAACGCGCAGACCACCATGAGGAGAATCGACCAGATCATGACGCGCTTCGCGCCGAGTCGATCCTCGAAAATTCCGACGCCGATCGTCGCAAGGCCGGCGACCACGTTCGCGGCTATGGCGAAGAGGATCACCGTCGTGTTGTCGAAACCGAAGCTGCGGGCGGCGATCACGCCGCCGAACGTGAAGACACCGGCCAGCCCGTCGCGGAATACGGCGCTTGCGAACAGAAAGTAGAGCGTCTGGCGCGCATTGCGCCACAGATCAGCAATGCTCCGGAATACATCTGCGTAGGCGCTGAAGAACCAGCGCCCGCCGCTCTTCGGGTGGTGTGTGGCTTCGATCTCGGGGACGGCAAAAAAGACTGGGATTGCGAACACCGCGAACCAGGCGGCCGACAGAAGCATCGCGATGCGCACGTTCCAAGAACCTTCGGCCGTGACCCCGAACCACCCGACATCCGGGAAGATGAAGCCGACCAGGATGATCGCGAGGAGCACGATGCCGCCGAGGTACCCCATGCCCCAGCCGATGCCCGAGATCTTGCCGACGTTGCGGTTGTTGGCGATTTGGCCGAGCATCGCATTGTAGCTCACGCTCGCGAACTCGAATGCGACGTTGCCCACGGCGAGCAGGAAGAGTCCGAAGATGAGGAACTGCTGGTTTGGGGCGACGAACACCATGAGCACGGTGCTCGCAACCACGATGGCGGTGTTGACGCCGAGCCAGAATTTGCGGCGCCCGGCCTGGTCGGTGAGTCGACCGATGACCGGCGCGAAGAGTGCGACGACCACGCCGGCGATGAGCAGCGCGACGCCCAGTTGCGCGGAGACTTGCTCCTCCGGGCCGAACGGGGCGCTCGTGATGTAGACGCTGAAGACGAACGTCGTGACGACGGCGTTGAACGACGCCGAGCCCCAATCCCACAGCGACCAGGCGAACACGGTGCGCTTCTTCACGGATTCGATGTCTGCGGGGCCCGACGAGGAGGGGGCCGGCAGGACGTGCTCGGTCATAGGGACAGCGTAGCTGTGTGCAAGCACCGGAGCACGGGCGATTTGCGCGGAGTTCAGCGCCGAGACACCACTCGTTCTCCGAGGTGGAGCTTCCGACCCCGTCGATGTCAGAGGTGCTGCGTATGCTCGGAATCCACGTTCGATTACCGTCAGGAGATCCCATGTCGCTGCAACACACCGTCGTTTTTCGTCTGGTGCACCCCGCCGGGTCGACGCAGGAGCAGGAGTTTCTTGAAACCGCCCATCGCTTACTTACGGGCATTCCCGGGGTGACCGAGTTCGCGGTGAATCGGCAGGTCAGCTCGAAGAGCGATCTTGAGTGGCAGTTCAGCATGGTGTTCGTCGACCAGGCGGCGTACGAGGCGTACAACGATCACGCCGTGCACCAGGAATTCGTTGCGACCCGGTGGGTCACAGAGGTGGAGTCGCATCAGGAGTACGACTTCGAATCGCATCCACTCGCGGGCGATTCTGAGAGTTGAGTGAGATCGACTCAAGTTTGCGAATGTGAACTTGACCTTCATGCGGGTCCGAGTAAACTTGAGTCCATCAGGCTCAACCTCGAACTCGTGATTTCGCGGGGCCGTGGACGAGTGCAGACTCCGGGTGGCGATGAGCCTCCCGAATTCAACGAACGAAGGAGAACACATGTCACGTGCAGTCGGCATCGACCTCGGCACCACCAACTCGGTGGTCTCAGTGCTCGAAGGTGGCGAGCCCACGGTCATTGCGAACGCAGAGGGCCTTCGCACCACCCCCTCGATCGTCGCTTTCACGAAGGACGGCGAGGTGCTCGTCGGTGAGACCGCGAAGCGCCAGGCGGTCACCAACGTCGATCGCACCCTTGCTTCGGTCAAGCGCCACATGGGCACGGACTGGAAGACTGATGAGATCGACGGCAAGCGCTACACCCCTCAGGAGATCTCCGCTCGCACGCTCCAGAAGCTGAAGCGCGATGCCGAGACCTACTTGGGCGATAAGGTCACCGACGCCGTCATCACCGTTCCGGCGTACTTCAACGACGCCGAGCGTCAGGCGACCAAGGAGGCCGGTGAGATCGCGGGCCTCAACGTGCTGCGCATCATCAATGAGCCGACGGCTGCTGCCCTGGCGTACGGCCTCGACAAGGGCAAGGAAGACGAGCTCATCCTGGTCTTCGACCTCGGCGGCGGCACCTTCGACGTCTCGCTGCTCGAGGTGGGCAAGGACGACGACTTCTCCACCATCCAGGTGCGTTCGACCGCAGGCGACAACCGCCTCGGCGGCGATGACTGGGATCAGCGCGTCGTGCAGTGGCTCATCGAGCAGTTCAAGACCTCGACCGGTGTCGACGTCGCGAATGACAAGATCGCGCTGCAGCGTCTGAAGGAAGCGGCGGAGCAGGCGAAGAAGGAGCTCTCGAACTCGATGAGCACCCAGATTCAGCTGCCCTACCTTTCGCTCACGGAGAACGGCCCTGCGAACCTTGACGCGACGCTGACTCGCGCCAAGTTCGAGGAGCTCACCAAGGACCTGCTCGAGCGCACGCGCAAGCCGTTCCAGGACGTCATCGCAGAGGCCGGCGTGAAGGTGGGCGACATCGCTCACGTCGTGCTCGTTGGCGGTTCGACCCGCATGCCCGCTGTCACTGAACTCGTGAAGTCGCTCACCGGCGGCCGCGAGCCCAACAAGGGCGTCAACCCCGATGAGGTCGTTGCCGTGGGCGCTGCCCTGCAGGCCGGCGTGCTGAAGGGTGAGCGCAAAGACGTCTTGCTCATCGATGTGACTCCGCTCTCCCTCGGCATCGAGACCAAGGGTGGCATCATGACGAAGCTCATCGAGCGCAACACGGCGATTCCGACGAAGCGGAGCGAGACCTTCACGACCGCGGAAGACAACCAGCCTTCGGTTGCCATCCAGGTGTTCCAGGGCGAGCGCGAGTTCACCCGCGACAACAAGAACCTCGGCACGTTCGAGCTGACCGGCATCGCGCCGGCTCCGCGCGGCATTCCGCAGATCGAGGTCACGTTCGACATCGATGCCAACGGCATCGTCCAGGTGTCGGCGAAGGACAAGGGCACCGGCAAGGAGCAGACCATCACCATCTCGGGTGGCTCAACGCTCTCGAAGGAAGATATCGAGCGCATGGTGCGCGAGGCGGAAGAGCACGCTGCGGAAGACAAGCAGCGCCGCGAAGCCGCTGAGGTGCGCAACAACGCCGAGCAGCTGGCGTACTCGGTTGAGAAGCTCATCACCGAGAACGAAGACAAGCTGCCCGAGGACGTCAAGACCGAGGTGCAGGGCGATCTCGATGCGCTGAAGCAGGCGCTGGCCGGTGAAGACGACGAGGCGGTTAAGAACGCCTCCGAGAAGCTGGGCCAGAGCCAGACCAAGCTCGGCGAGGCAATCTATGCCGCCGCTCAGGCCGAAGCACCCGCCGAGGGGGCTGCCGAGGGCGAGTCGAACGATGACGACGTGGTTGACGCCGAGGTCGTTGAAGACGACGAGGAGAAGAAGTAACCATGGCGAACGAGGAACAGCGCACGCCCGGGCAAGACCCGAACGCTGACGAGGTTCCCGCTCAGGAGCCGGAGTCGCAGGACTCCGGCTCCGCCGGCCAGGCATCCGAGCAAGACGCGCAGGCCGATCTCACGGTCGACGATATTCTCGGTGCCGAGCAGAGCGAGGACGCGGCGGCGGCGGATGACGCCAATAACCCGTATCTCGACGATCTGCGTCGCCTGACCGCGGAGTACGCCAACTATCGCAAGCGCACTGAGGCGAACGCGCTGCTCGAAAAGCAGCGCGCGATCGCCGCGGCCGTGACGCCGATGCTCACCGTGCTCGACGATCTTGATCGGGCTGAGAAGCACGGCGACCTCACCGAAGGCACCGCGTTCGCGACGATCGCTCAGAAGATTCGCGGTACGTTCGAGCGGCTCGGCGTGCAGAGCTTCGGCGAAGCGGGCGAAGTGTTCGACCCGCAGCTTCACGAAGCGATCGCTCAGGTGCCGGTGCCCGGCACCGAGCAGCAGACCGTGCTTGACGTGGTCGAACGGGGCTATCGCATCGGCGATGTCGAGCTGCGCCCCGCCAAGGTAGCGGTGGCGGTGGGAGCGGATGGCTAGTCAGGATTGGCTCGACAAAGACTTCTACCAGCTGCTCGGCGTTTCGAAGAGCGTCAGCGACGCTGACCTGAAGAAGTCGTACCGCAAGCTCGCTCGCAAGTATCACCCGGATTCGAACCCGGGCGATGCCGCAGCCGAAGCAAAGTTCAAGGAGATCAGCGAGGCCTACTCGGTGCTCTCGGACTCCGAGCAGCGGGCCGAGTACGATCAGATCCGCGCAATGGGCGCCGGCGGTGCCCGTTTCACCTCGGGCGGCGGCGCGCAAGGCTTTGAAGACATGTTCGGCGGCCGTTTCGGCGGCGCGGGTGGGCGCAATACCCACTTTCAGTCGGGCGGTCCGCAAGGCTTTGAAGACCTCTTCGGCGGTATGTTCGGCGGCGGGGCCCCTCGGGGTCCGCAGCCCGGCCGCGATATTCAGGCCACGACGACGCTCGATTTCGAAACAGCCGTGCAGGGCAAGACCGTGACGCTGCAGGCGTCCACGGGCTCCGTCAAGGTCAAGATTCCCGCGGGCGTTGCCGACGGTCAGAAGATCAAGGTGCGCGGCAAGGGTGAGCCGAGTCCGACCGGTGGGCCGGCGGGCGACATCATCCTGACGGTGAGCGTGCGCAAGCACCCCGTATTCGAGCGCGACGGCCAGAACCTGCGGCTCAAACTGCCAGTGACGTTCTCGGAGGCCGCGCTCGGCGCAACCGTCGAGGTACCGACGCTCGGCGGAGCCCCGGTGAAGCTCAAGGTGCAGCCCGGAACCCCGAGTGGTCGGGTGCTGCGCGTGAAGGGTCGTGGAGTTTCGAGTTCCAAGGGAACCGGCGACCTGCTTGCCGAAGTGCAGATCGTGGTGCCGTCGCACCTGTCGGCCGAGGCCACTGAGGCGCTCGAAGCGTTTCGTGCCGTCGAACCGCAGGAGAACCCTCGCGAGGATCTGCTCGCGCGGGCGAAAGGGTAACTCGAACATGCGATCGGGCGAGGCGCGGTACCGAGTCATGCACTCGTGCCGCGCCTCGCGCCTCGTGCAACATCGACGTACAGAAAGCAGGTGAGCATCATGGCGCTTCCGCAGATGGACCGTTTCACACCGGTCTTTGCGATCGCCGCAGCCGCAGAGCTCGCGGAAATGCATCCGCAAACCCTGCGGCAGTACGACCGCATCGGCCTGGTGTCTCCGCAGCGCACCCGTGGCAATACGCGTCGCTACTCCCTGCACGATGTCGCCCGACTGCGCGAAGTGGCTCGACTCTCAGCCGAGGGGCTGAGCCTCGAAGGCATCCGTCGCGTGCTGCAGTTGGAAGACCGTGTACGCGAACTCGAAGGGCGCGTGCGCGACCTCGAGCGGGCCCTGACGGAAGAACGTCTGCAGCGCCCCGACCGACGCGTCTTCGCGGCCGGCTCGGCCGGAGGCGAAGTGGTGACGCTGAAGCGCGGTACGCGTATGCGACGAAACGCGGAAGTCGTCGTGTGGCACCCGTGATCGGTGCTGATTCCCTGCCCGATCCGGCGGCTGCCTCAGGCGCTGAGACTCCGAGCGAGCGCCACCCACTCATCGACGACCGGCTCACCGAGGTGTTCGCGCAACTCAGCCGTGATCCCGACTTCGACGCCGAAGAGCTCCAGGCATTCGACGCCGCAGATCACCTCATCGTGCGCACCGCCGCGACCGCGGCCCCTGACCTCATCGCCGTACCCGGCAAGACCGTCGTCATCGGTGATCGACACGGCGCGCTCGCACTGGGGCTCGCCACGCTCGGGGCCACGGCGATCCGCACCCACCAAGACCCGCTGCTCGGAGAGCGCGCGCTCGCGCAGAACGCCGATCGGCTCGGGTTCTCCGATCGATACCTTGCTCACGAACTCAACGCAGAACTGCTCTCAGGGGCGCGCCTCGTGCTGCTGCAACTGCCCCGAGGGCTCGACGCGCTCGATGAGATTGCGACCGCGATCGCACGGTGGGCTGACCCTGACGTACGCGTCTTCGCCGGTGGCCGGGTGAAACACATGACGCGCACCATGAACGACGTGCTGGCCCGCTCATTCGTCGACGTCTCTGCCGGGCTCGGCTGGCGCAAGTCGCGAGTGCTCACGGCGAGCTCGCCGCGGTCGGTTGCCGCAACTGACTCCGGCGAGATCTCGCCGCGCTGGGGCGATGATGCGGCGCTTGACTTCCGCCTCGCCGCCTTCGGGGCGACCTTCGGCGGCCCGGTGCTCGATCACGGCAGTCGTCTACTGATCGACACACTGATGACGGCGCCGCCCGTGGCAACGCAGATTGTCGATCTTGGGTGCGGCAACGGGGTGCTCGCGGTGACTGCGGCGCGAACGTTTCCGACAGCACGCGTGATTGCAACGGATCAATCGACGGCGGCCGTCGCAGCGACTCGTGCGACCGCTGAAGCCGCCGGGGTCGCAGATCGCATCGACGTGCAGCGCGCCGACGCGCTTGAAGCGGTACCCGACGCATGGGCAGACCTGATCCTGCTGAACCCTCCGTTCCACACGGGAGCCACGGTGCACGCCGGAGTCGGTCAGCGACTCATCAGAGCCTGTCGTCGCGCATTGGCGCCGGGCGGCGAGCTGCGGCTCGTCTTCAATTCGCACCTGCCCTATCGATCGATGATCGAGCGCGAGATTGGTCCCGTGCAGCAGCTCGCGCGTACAGCAACCTTCACGGTGCTGGCGGCGCGGCGTCGGTGACGGAGCATCTCAGGCTCCGCGGCGGCGATCGTCGCCCGCCCGCGCTCGAATCAGATCGCGCACCGTGACCTGGTGGGCCCGGGTGCCGTAGTCGTCGGCGGTGATACCGGTCAGAAAAGCGCCGGGATCGACCTCGAGTGCGGTAGCGATCCGCACTAGCGACTCCGCGGTCGGGCTCGATACGCCCCGCTCGATCTTGCCGATACTGGTCCAACTGATCTGCGCCAACTCACCCAAGTCCTCGAGCGAAATACCCAGCTGATGGCGCACCTCGCGCACGCGCCGGCCGATCTTCACGGCAGCATCTGAGTGGGTCTGGGACACCGCACCATCGTCCAAGACCCAGGCGATCAGCACCAGAAGCCAAACACCCTGTGCGCAAACGCATCAAACCAAGACGTCAGGCCGCATTCCGCGACCACTGCCGACGATACGCTGGAACCCATATGACGAACTCAGCACCGCTATTTCTCCGGAAATTGGCCCCGAGCATCTACGGGCCCTCGGTGCTGTTCTCGCTCGGCGAGTACGCGATCCTGCCCCTTGTGCCCGTCATCGCAGTGCAGATGGGTGCCGGCATCGGGCTCGCGGGCGTGATCGCATCGGCCGCGGTCGTGGGCCAGGTGCTCGGCAACCTTCCCGCGAGCTGGGTCGTCGCGCGAGCGGGGGAGCGCACGGCGATGCTGATCGCCGCGGGCGTCGCGCTGCTCGGAGCGCTCGGGATCGCCTTCGCTCCCAGCCCCGCCGTGTTGGGGCTGGCGGTGTTCGTGATCGGCTTCGCCGGTGCTGCGTTCGGGCTCGCCCGCCACTCGTTCATGACGAACCGGGTGCCGATCGCGTTTCGGGCCCGCGCGCTCTCGCTGCTCGGTGGCACCAATCGTCTCGGTCGCTTCGCCGGGCCGTTTGCCGCAGCGGGGCTGATCGCGCTCACGGCGGATCACGAATCGCCGGTGTGGGCATTCGTCGTCTGCCTGATCCTCGCTGCCGCGCTCGTCGCCTTTTCGCCCGACCCCGAACGCATCGTCGTCGCGGCGCCGCCCCAGCTCACGGATACGGGATCTCTGCCGGCGCCCCCGCGCGACGGTGTGTGGGGAGCAATGCGCGATGGTGGGGCGGGGCTGCTGCGTGTGGGTGGCGCTTCCGCGATCCTCGCGGGCATGCGCTCGATCCGCGACGTACTACTGCCGCTGTGGGGCGTCTCGATCGGGCTCGACGCCACGCAGGTGGCGCTCGTCGTGGGCATCTCGGGCACGGTCGACTTCGCACTGTTCTACACGAGCGGCCAGGTCATGGATCGCTACGGGCGCCTGTGGGCGAGCTTGCCCGCCATGATCGTGATGGCCGTCGGATTCGGGGTGCTGTCGATCAGCCACGACCTGCCGGGTGCTGGGTACTGGCTGCTCGCGGTTGCCATCGTCGTCGGGCTCGGCAACGGGCTCTCCAGCGGTATCAATATGACGCTCGGCGCCGACCTCGCGCCGCAGGGAAACCCGGCCCCGTTCCTCGCGGCCTGGCGCACACTCACCGATTTCGGCGGTGCGGTCGCGCCGCTCGCGATCTCGGGTATCGCGGTCGCGTCGCTGCCGCTCGCGAGTGGCGCTGCCGGAGTGCTTGCGGTGCTCGGAGCGATGGGATTCGCCAGGTGGATCCCGCGCTACATTCCGCACACGCGCGGCGGGCGCGGCCAGAACGGGCCCACCGGCAAGTGAAGCTCGGGCGCGGTGGGGGTCAATGACCCCGCCGCGCCTGAGGACTGCTCGGATGCGCGCTTTGTAGACTGGGCGCAGCTCGTCGCGCATCATCGCGCGGCTCCCGCGCGGCGTGCCGCGCGGGCTCGTCCCAGCATCGACCGAAGGAACCACGCGCACCGTGAGTACCCCAGAAGGCCCGGCACCGCTTCGCATCCTCATCGGCTGCGATACCTTCCTGCCCGATGTGAACGGCGCGGCCCGTTTCGCCGAGCGCCTCGCTGCCGGCCTGGTGCAACGGGGGCACGATGTGCACGTCGTCGCTCCCTCGAAGCGCCACAATCGCACGGGATCGTTCGCCGAGACCATCGAGGGCGAGCAGATGACGGTGCACCGCTGGGCGAGCTGGCGGTGGTACCCGCACGACTGGCTGCGATTCGTGCTGCCGTGGCGGGCACGCGGCTACGCCCGCAAGTTGCTCGATCGCGTGCGGCCCGATGTCATTCACATCCAGTCGCACATCGTGATCGGGCGCGCGCTCGCCATCGAGGGGTCGAAGCGCGGCATTCGTATCGTTGCGACGAACCACGTCATGCCCGAGAACGTGCTCGACTTCACGCTGCTGCCCGAGAAGGCCAAGCGGGTGTTCGTGCGCTGGGGCTGGAACGCTGCCGACCGTGTACTGCGTCTCGCCTCCGCCGTGACGACGCCGACCCGTCGCGCTGCCGATTTCCTCGAGCGCAGCACGCACCGCCGCGGGGTGCTGCCGGTGAGCTGTGGGCTGCGCGCCTCGAACTACACGGCGGACCTCACCCCGCGCACCGCCAACCGGCTCGTGTTCGTCGGTCGTGTCACGCTCGAGAAGGAGATCGATGTGATTCTCCGCGCGATCCCGCGCCTCGATGCCGAGCTCGACGTGCGCTTCACCGTCGTCGGAGACGGCGATCAGCGGAAGAATCTCGAAAAGCTCGCGGTTGATTTAGGGATCGCCGATCGGGTGGAATTCACCGGTCGTGTCACCGATGAGCAATTGCGAGCGCACCTCACCCACGCCAGCATCTTCACCATCGCATCGATCGCCGAATTGCAGTCGATCGCGACGATGGAAGCGATGGCTTCTGGTCTGCCCATCGTCGCGGCCAACGCGATGGCGCTGCCGCACCTCGTTCACGATGGAGAGAACGGCTATCTCTTCCAGCCGGGCAATGATCGTGAGCTCGCGAGTCGCATCCGCCGCATTCTGGCGCTCTCACCCGACGACTACCGCACGATGCAGCAGGCCTCGCTCGACGCCGTGCAGGTGCACGACATCGATCGCACCCTCGACACGTTCGAGGGCCTGTACCGCGGCGACGCGCGGGCCTGACCGTGCATGTGCTCATCGTCACCGACCAGCACGCCGAGTCGCTCGGTGGGGTGCAGGTGGCGATTCGGCTGCAGCGGCGCGCGCTCGAGCGGCAGGGGCACCGGGTTACGATCGCGGCTCCGGCATTGCACCGGGCGGGCTATGTGACATCGGCGCAGGATCGCCGGGCGTACATCGACTTGCCGTCGCGGGCGATCACCGCAGATCGCGAGTACGGCATCTCGTGGCCCGGACGTCGCACGGATCGGTTTCTGGCGCGGGCACTCGCAGCGTTGCCTCCGGTCGATCTCGTGCACATCCAAGGTGACTTCTGGGGTGCCCTGATCGGCATCCGTGCGGCGCGTGGGCTCGGTGTGCCGATCGTGCACACCATGCATAACCACGTCGACGCAGGTACGCGCGCGGTGACGCCGTTCGCACCTGTCGCGTTCGCCGGACTGCGCGGGTGGCGTGCGCTCGCACTCGGGCGGCCCCGAGGGGCAGTCTCGCCGGCGTCGCGAGGGGCCTGGCGCTACCTCGCCGAGATCGCCGCCGAGGCTGCAATCGTCACGGCGCCGTCGCAGCACTTCGCCGACGAACTCGTTGCACACGGCGTTGCCGAGTCGGTGCGGGTGACGGCGGGGGGTGTCGACGATGACGTGATCGCGGAGACCCGGGAACGGTCGCGCTCGCCGCGCAGCCGACCGAAGCTCGTGTGGCTCGGACGCATGAGTCAGGAGAAGCGGGTGCTCGAGTTCATCGAAGCGATCGCGGCCTCAGCGATTGACGCTGATATCGCGTTGCACGGTGCCGGATTGCTGTTGCCGCGCGTGCAGCAGCGCATCGCCGACTTAGGGCTGACCGATCGCGTCACGATTCCCGGGCCCGTGCCGTATGCGGAGGCGCTCGCTGCGATCCGTGATGCGGACGCGCTGGTGCAAACCTCGGTGGGCTTCGAAACTCAGGGGCTCACCCCCTATGAAGCCGCGGCGCTCGGCACACCCACGATCTTCTGCGACCCCAACATCGCGCAGGACGTCGCGGTGACTCCGCAGTGGTTGGTGACCGACCGCAGCGTGAACGCGCTGGCCGCGACCCTGACCGAGGCCGTCACAGCCCTCGCCGGCGCGATCGACGGCGAGACGTACCGGGTCTCGGTCGAAACGTCGGCGCGCTTCTTGCAGTCGGCGCGCAGCGAGGAGATGCTCGCAGTGTACGCAGACGCGCTCGATCAGCGAGGCTGAGCCGCAGCTCGGCATGCTTCGCCGCTGGCCGACGTCACGCGCATACGCGAGAGGCCCGCACTCCAATGGGTGCGGGCCTCTCGCGAAATCGTTGGCGTTTGTCTGCCGACTTAGAAGCGCCACACAGCGGCGGTGAAGCCTGCCGGGGGAGCCGGGGTCCAATTGGTCTCTTCGGTCACGAGACCGGAGCCGCCGGGGCTGTTCGACTGCACGATATCGAACGTGCCGTCATCGTTCACCGCGGTGATCAGTACCGTGTGCACGCCGGTGACCCACGAGGTGGGGGACGAGGTGTACTCGTACTGGATGATGTCGCCCGCATCAGCGTCGGCGAGCGTCATGCGGGTGGCGCCCTTGTAGTTGTTGACGGGGTCGCCGCTGCCGGTCCATGCGGCACCGCCGGCGAGCAGCCAGCGCTGAGCCGACATGATGCACTCGCCCGGGGCGCTCCAGCCGGTGGGGCGGCTCGTGCCGACCTCGCTCTTGGCGAGCGCGATCGCGGCCTTGACGTCGTAGTTGTGGGGAACCTTCGAGACCTCTTCGATCTCGAGGACCGAATCGATCGAGGTGCCGGCCAGTGCCTCGCTGGTGGTGTCGAGTTGCTGCGACACTGCGGTGGCGGGCTGAACGGAAGCGGCGGGGGAGGAGAAGTCCTCAAGAGGCGCGTCGGCTACCGCGGGTGCTGCGCCGAGGGCGAAGGTAACCGTGGATACCAGGCCGACAACGAACGCCTTGGCAGATAAATTCACTCGTAAAACTCCGGACTTTCCAACAAAAAGCGCCGGGCGGTGGCCCGTGCGCCTCAACCAGTATGCGTTACCTTTCTGTTACTTTCAAGTTCGGCCACGTTTTCTCAGATCTGCTCAGGGTTCTCACGGGATCACATCCGCCCTGGATCAGGCGCCCCTCTATAGTGAGAGCGCGTCGATCGCGACCGCGTGATCGCCTCGGTTCTGACCGGTGACGAGAACACGCTAGACTGGATCGCGCTGGCTTCGGCCAGTGAGGAGGATTCGCCTAGCGGCCTATGGCGCACGCCTGGAACGCGTGTTGGGTTCACGCCCTCAGGGGTTCAAATCCCCTATCCTCCGCCACAATGATTTAGCCCCTCACCTGGACTTTTTGTTCCGAGGCGAGGGGCTTTTTCTGTTTCATGTGCCGTCTTGTGTGCTAACCAGCATCTGAGACGTGCCGCGCGAACCCATCAATGGCTGAGCGTTGCATCGTGGGTGTCACGTGGCTGTATATGTTCATCGTTGTCGTGATGGTCGAATGGCCTAGTCGTTCTTGGACGACTTTCGGGTGGATACCCATCTCGAGCAGCAAAGTGGCGTGAGTGTGCCTAAGGCCCTTAAGGGTGATGCGGGGGAGAGACTCAATCGTCTCCTGAGCCCGCGTCACACGGTAGGTCCAACGACGACTGACCTCATTCGGCGAACGCAGCTCGCCGACAAGATTCCCGAATATGTACGACTCTGCGCGCGCGAGTTGTAGCGAGATCGATCCCCGCGCGGCCTTGTAAGACTTCAACGCTGCGAGCGTGTCAGCGTCCACGTCGAGAACGCGAGCGGAGCCAGTTTTCGTCGTCTTCGTCGCGTTGCGCTGAGTAACGTCTGCAGCGCGGCGGAGGCTGATGCTGGCTGTGCGGAAGTTGATGTCGCCCCAACGCAATGCGAGAGCTTCTGAGCGGCGCATCCCGGTGTAAGCGATCGTGCGCCAGAGTGTGAAGAGATCGTCGTCGAACGTGTCACGGTTCCATGTCAGGAACGCGTGCAGCTCTGCGCCGGACCATGTCAGGATCTCCGGCCGTGATGCCCTGATTTGCTTCCCGGCCGGCGCGTTCACCGTGCGCTTCTTTTTCGCGGGATTGATGGCGATCAAGCCGTCATCGACTGCCGTGTCGAGGATGGCACCGAGCACGATGTGGACCTTGTTTACTGAGTTTGCAGAGAGCGGCTGTCCTTTGTTCGCGCCGTCTTGTCGTCCCGACGCTTCAAGCTCGCGATACAGCCGCGCAATCCGCGACGCTGTCAGTTTGTCGACACGAAGCGATCCGATGTGTGGGCTGATGTGGTTACGGATGATCTTCCGATAACCCTGAATCGTGGAAGCTGCCAAACGAAGCCCGTTTACCCACTCATCTCCGTACTGACTGATCGTGGGTGAGCTCGACGCGAACTTCTCGAGGTTCCGACGCTTCGCCAGTGCCTTGCCCAGCGCCTCGTCAGCTTCATCCATTGATCCGAAGCCGCCACGAGTTAAGCGACGTTCCCCCATTTCTGGGTGATCGGGGTCGACAGGAACGTAGATCTGGAACTTCCATCGCTCCCCGCCCTTCGTTGCGTACGGCAGCAGAGAGCCACGGCCCCGGCGTCGAATTCGCTTCTTTGGGGAATTAGTCATCGCGAGGGCCTGCCGTGAAGCCGAAGATTTCGGATCGTTCGAAAGAAGGAGGGCCGACCTCGTGTGGTCGTTCCTGCGGATACTTCTTAATCATCTCGCCGGATAGTTCCATCTCACGCTTCGCGTCATCAATGAGGTTCTTAAACGTGGTGGCCATTCTGAGCGCGCCAGGATCGTTGGGTTTTTCCTCGTGGATTTTTGCCCACCTCTCGGCATCATTGGCCCATCGGTCATAGGCCGTTATTGCGGCGTGACGGCGATTCCACCAGTAACTGTTTCGTTCGTGTGAGGAGAAATCCTTTATCTCTGCTCTCACCCACGCCCGGGCCTCTCCGAGCGATAGATCTGCGGGGATTGTCGTGCCGAGGGGGTGCTCGTCTTCAGATGGGATGAGCATGTCGGATGGGGATACCTGCAGTGCATTAGAGATAGCCATCAAATCGTCGACATCGACGCGACGGTTCCCGTTCTCGAGTCGACTGAGTGCTGCGACGGGGATCGGCCAACCCAGGTCTGTGAGCCTCGCCGATAGTGCAGCAAGGTCCATCTGCGCATCCTGGCGTGCCTGCCTCACCCGTGCGGCAACAACCTCTGATGTTCGACCCTTAGCGTTACCGCGCTTCTTCTCCGATTCCATAAGTAGGAAGCTACATTCCGAGTTTGACAAATGCAAGTTCGGGCGTTTAGGCCCAGAAACGAACTTCCTAGTTCAGCAAGGAGATTACGAAAGAAGGAAAGGAGACCCAGTGTCCAGTATTCAAGCAGTTGGGACGCTCGAGCAGGCCCGCGCATCACAGGCAGCAACACTCACTCGACTGGATGCGGCGGCTATCGCGGGCGTCGATCCTCGCACCATCACGGCAGGCATTCGGGATGGTGTTATTCCGGCCATCAAGATTGGCCGCCGTGTGCTCATCCCTCGTGAAAAGTTCTTGAAGCTCTTCGACGGGGGCGACTGAATGAGCCCGCCGCTGCTCGAAGCAGCACCCCTTCCCGTGAATGGCTCGCACCGCACCGGAACCCCCAGAGGGAGTCGCAACAAGTACAGCGAACAGGAACAAAAGTGGTTCCGCGTTCGAGTCGATGAGGCTGGATCGATTGATCCGGATGTTGTCGAGGAAGACGCCGATGGCAACGCCATCCGCACAACCCCAGTCCTCTTTGATAACCGTCTGACGTACTGCCTTCAAGCACGCGACGGGCGACTTATTCCGATCAAGGCCGTAGAGCTCGCAGATTGGCTTAACCGGTTCTATCGCGTCGACCGATCGAAGAAGAGGGATGCTCCGGCCGTCTACGTTCTCGATCCTGACGACCACGGCATGTGGTCTGGAGGAAGAGTTGCGCAGGTTCCACTCCATCGAGGTTCCTGGTGGATCAAGCAGTCAGACGATTCAGTCTTGCTGATTCCCCAAATGCATACGGCTCCGTTGTCAAGGCTGAAATTCGGCATCGACAAGCGTGGCACCGTTCACGCTCATTACCCCGAAACAACGCAAACCCCCACCGAGACTGCGACCAAACAAGTTCTCGATGGGGGCCCGAACAATTGATCAGGAGGATCATCATGTCCGCTATTTCTATTCTCGCACCCGATGCGAGCACGAACAACTCCATCTGCCATGTCCCAGGCTGCCAGCTCGAGCAGCACGACGAAGCGGCACCATCGCTTCACCAGGGCATCACGAAGTACACCGACGCCTGGTCGGTGAGCGCGATGCTCGACGAAGCAGACGGGCGCTGGGAAATCGACGCCGTCTCGACCTACCGCCGCGACCTCGCTCTCGAGGAAGCGCGAGCGTTCGCTGAAGCCATCCTCACGGTCGTCTCCTGGTGCGAGATCGTGACGGCACCTGAGGAGGTCGCAGCATGAGCGCCGTCGTGGAGCAGCAGCACATCGTGATCGACAACCTCTGGCGCGCGATCGACCGTCGCGGGTTCAAGACCCGGGATCTGGCAGAGCGAATCGGGGTGTCTCTGGAAGCTCTGCAGCGCAAGCTCTCCCAGCACATCGACTTCACCACATCAGAGATCGCGAACCTCTGTGAAGTGCTGAACGTCACCGCGGAGTCGTTGTTCTCGAAGCCCGAGAATGAAGCCGTTCTCCGGGAAGATCTCACAACTATCAAGCGGAACCTCGAAGCCTCACCGGAAGTGCAGATGTGGGCCGCAGCGAACCTTGACCCTCTCTCCGAGCACATCTCGTTCTCGGACAAGAAGGTGTCTGTCGCGCGAGCGGAAGACGGCAAGCTCTATCGGGCAGCGTTCGTCATCACAGTTGCACCCGGGCACGGCCGCACCTTCAACATCAAACTCTTCGCTGGCGCATCGTCCCGCGATCTCGCGAACGCGCGGCGCGTCATCAGCGAGGCCAAGCGTGGACGCTTCGCTGCGGACACCTGGTGGAGAGTCGAGAAGTTCGCAAACCAGAGCTTCGGCGGGTGGCAGATGACGCTCCATCTCTGGAATGACGGCAAGGGCGAACCGAACGATCTCCGACCGTGCGCGATGCGCGGGTGCGTAGAGCCGTTCCACGCGTGGAGTGACGATGAGCAGGACGAGCCCTGTGTCTGCATCGTCATCGAACATCCGGATGACCGCTACATCGTTCGCGGCTTCCGTTGGGCGGGCGACAAGGCATGGCAGGCAGAAGCGGGCAACGACTGCGACATCATTCCCGATGGTCCGGCCGGCCTCAAGATGCTCCGTGACTTCGCGAACGACTTCGCTTGGGTGCAGGGCGAGTGCGATCGCCTCAACGCAGCGGAGGTGACCGCATGAGTTCCATCATCACTGGCACCGCACTCAGGCAGCAGCGTGAAGCGGCCGGCCTCGACACCCGCGAGGTAGCAGAGCTCACCGGGCTGCCGGAGCCCTTCATTCAGCTCCTCGAATCCGAACGCCGTAGTGCACCCCAATACATTCACCGTGCCGCAGCAGCGATCGCCGCGCACGTCTCCGAGAGGACCAACGCATGACCGACCAAACACCACTCACCGGCTACGTCACACAGACCACGCCGCCAAGTACCCCGCTCGACACACTCAAAGCCCTCGCCCTGCGAACCATCGACCGGCTCGACTACGTCACCGATCAGCTCGGAGGAGGAGCGCACGAAGTCCCGGAAGATCTCCTCGAGTACATCGATGCGATCAAGACGATGCACTTCGCCGCGATTGCCGAGCACGTTCCCGTCGCACGCGACGAACGTCTGGGAGAGCTGCGGTACATCCACCCGGATGGGCGCACCTACGCGGACGGAACCCCCGTGGTCGAGCAGTGGACAGCGGACTACGGCGTCACGGACTACTACCCCCGTTACGACGGTCCACGCGACGAAGCATTGAAGCATTTCCACGAATGGTCTCGTGAGGCGCTCGCCAATGCTCAGGTGTACGAACGGTTCGAGAACATCGTCCGTGATGTGGACTGGGGTCCGCATGACCAGACGGACGATAACCGCTAAGGCAACCGCGACGCTCGAGGGTTGGCTCGAGCAGTTTATGGGGGGAGATCTTCACTTCGGAGATCTCCCCCTCGCCGTAGAGGCGTACCTACATGTCGGGTACTCACTCGGCAGAGCCTCACGGCAGCTCGAAATCGAGCAGCTCGAGCGCGCGGCAAACCGCCTTCACAACCTCGCATTCGAAACCGACAAAGACCGGCGTGCACGACTCGAAGCACGCCTCTCGCAAGCTCTCGAGGTCGCGACCGAAGAGCAATGGGACCGGATCGAAGCAGAGCTTTACGAAGCATTGGCCGATCGACAACTGAACACCAACTCTATTGGAGCCGACATCACGCCGGCCGTTGCACAGAGGAGGCCGCATGACGGCAGCACTCAAGCTCGTGGAAAACGAGCAGCATGACCCCGACAAAGCATTCTGGCTGAGTCGACCACACTTCACCGCAATCCAACAATGGGCGAGAGCTCGCCGCGTTTCACCCTGGGCAGTCCTCGGAGTCATCCTCGCGAAGATCATCACGAACACTCCACCGAACGTGCTCCTCCCGGCAATCGTCGGCGGGCCGGGATCGCTGAACACGTTCCTCAACATCGTGGGGCGCTCTGGGCAGGGCAAAGGTGCAGCAGGTGCCACCGCAAATGAAGCGCTCGAGGTCGGAATGCACACGCTCCGAGTGGCTCGTGCGAACCTCGGCTCCGGCGAAGGCATCTCGGCCGCATTCGTGGGACGGGAGCAAAACGAGGATGGCGATACCGAGATCGTGCAGCACACCGACTCGGTACTGTTCGAGGTCGCAGAGGTCGACACCTTCGCCGCAACGGGAAACCGTACAGGCTCCACGCTGATGCCGGAGGTGCGGAAAGTGTGGTCCGGCGAAGCACTCGGATTCCAGAACCGCGACAGTGCCCGCACGCTCCCCGTCGAAGCACACTCGTACCGCGCGGCAATGATCGTCGGCGTACAGCCCACACGTTCTGGTGCGCTCCTCCGAGACGCGGACGGAGGCACACCGCAGCGATTCATCTGGCTACCGGCAACGGACCCCTACGCGCCCGACCGAGCCCCAGCCCCGCCCGAAGTGATCCGGTGGGACATGCCGGGGGAACATGTTCTTCCGACGATCGACGGGCGCCGCACACTGCGAGTATGCGACACCGCATGGGAGACGATCGACCGCGCGCAGATCGCTCGCCTGCGCGGGGAAGGTGATGCGCTCGATGGCCACGCTCTCTTCTCCCGACTGAAAGTCGCGGCGGCGCTCACTCTGTTTGATCAGCGCGGAGACGTGAACGATGACGACTGGGAACTCTCGAGCCACATCATGCGAGTGTCCGATGCCACGCGGAAAGCGTGCCTGGACGCGCTGGAAGAGGTGGCAAAGAACGCGAACGTCGCACGGGCCGAAGCAAGAGCAGAGGCCGCAGCCGTGACCGCGGATCACACCGAGACAGCGCTGCTTGAACGGGCGAAAGAGCGCGTCATCCTGAAAGCCACTACTGAGTGGGAGTCCGCGGCGAATCTCCGCATCGCACTGTCTACGAAGATTCGACCATTCTTCGAAGTCGCAGTCGACCAGCTCGAGAGTGCGAGTGCGATCGAGGTTCTGCGAGACGAATATCAGAACCGGCCGCGCGTCAGAATCCGTCTCAACACTGTCAGCCCTGACAAAAAGTCAGCTCTGGCGAGCATGCCTCAACTTCCGCATGATTCCAACGAAGTTCAGCCCTGTTCGACCACCCCTGACAGGGCTGACGAAAAGTCAGGACTACCGCACACCGGAGAAGGGAATCAGCCGTGACGAAACCCACTCTCCGCATCAAAGCGCGGCACTCCCGATGGGGAACACCAGACGGCGAACAGATCGATGTCGTGCGTCTTCTGCCCGCAGGCGGTCGACCAATCGCCATCGACTACACCGAGATCCCGCAACTCCTTGCAGACCTCGGACAGCTCCTACTCGAGCATCACACCCGGAAGGAGGGTGATAGTGAAGACGTACCGCAACCACCGATGTAAGAGCCATCACAAGTCGGAGAGCACCTTTCTCCGCTGCGCGTTCCCGACGCTCGCCTGGGTCCAGGGCGACGGTCACTACGCAGTCATCGCGTGGTGCCGCACACCCACAGTCACACTCTGGTCGTCGGCGACCCTCGCTCAGGCTGCGCTCACTGAGCTCGATGCTCTGCGGTGTGGCGGGCGATGTACCGGGCGTCATGAAATCGTTCGCATCCAGATTGCGACAGACAAGGAGGAACACAGATGCCAGAAATCGGGCCAACCGTCATCGCGAAACGCACCCGATGGCTCGTCGGCGGGGTGAAGCAGCCAGTCATAAGGATCGACTCAGGAAATCACTTCGTCATCGTTCCCTACGAGAACGCACGCAAACTCGTGGACGCCGTGCACGACCTGTGCGACGAACACGAACGGCGCGAACGATGATCGGGCCAGTGTTCTTCGCCGCCCGTCACCGATACGAGGAAAACCACCGGCAAGCCGCACAACTCAACGTGCGACGAGCCCTCATGCAGGCCCCGCTCAACAAGGAAGAGCCTGGCATCGCCATCCTCCTTCTCGGGCGACCAATCCTCGTACTACCTCCCGACGCGGCCCTACGGCTCGCAAAGGAAATCGCGGACCAGCTCACTGAGATTCGGTCCGAACACTAGACCTGGCACCACCCGGTGTCGACCAACAAGCTCTGCCAAATCGGTGGAGCTTTTTTCATTGAAGGAGAAACCCATGGCAACACAGACCGAACAGATTCAGGCGCAGCTCTCGACGTTCCGCGAATCCGCGCACGGCCACCGCGGACGCTTCCGCGAAGACAGCGAACTGATCAAGCAGAACGACCGGCTGAGCACCACAGGCAAGACGGACGAGATCACGTCTGCCCGCGATAAGACGAATGCGGCCCTCGACTCCCTGAAGCAGAAGGAGTCAGAGTTCATGGCCGGTAAACGTGAATCGCTCCGCAAGGAACTCTTCAGCATCGGCTACGCGCCAACTGCGAGCGACCTGATGGCCTTCCGCGATGCAAACGACCGCGTCAGCCGACTCGACGTAGGCGACGATTCGAAGGCCCTCACCATGTACCAGCAGGCGCAGGAGGTCGGTGATAAGACACTCGTTACTGCCCTCGTCTCGCGCGCCTACGACACAGGCTTCGACGGTGTTCTGAACGCGCACGCGGAACGAAGCCCCTATGACCGCGAGCGAATCGAAGCACTGGCCTACATCGACCGCTTCGAAGGTGATCTGCGCAACCAGTTCCAGGCAGGCATGGACTACTCGCACGTTGGTGAGCGGTAAGCGCATGGCGGAGAAGAAGCCGACGCCCACCCCACTCCCGCTCAACGGCTCCGGGATTGAAAACAAGGCCGCGGAAGCCTTCGGCGCTGCGAAAGGCAAGTGACGTGCTCAACCAAGAACAAATTGACGTGTACGCGCTGACACACACATCGAACGTCGTTCGAGCAGTCGTCTCAGACGACCCCGAATCGCGACTCAGAAACGCCTACCTCGTGCTCGCGAGCCAAAAGCTCACCGATGCCGACACGGCGCGCGTGGTCGAAGCAACCCTCGGGAACGTGCTCGGCATCATCGCGCACATCATCCCAGACGGCGCAGCACGCACCCTCCTCACATCACGCCTCGAAGCGGTTAGCTCCTATGCCGACCTCCTCTCCACCGTGAACAACATCAGCGGCCCCACGAACCGGGCCGCACGACGCAAGAAAGGAAACCGCAAATGAACCCCTGGGACATCGCATCATGGGCCGGCGCAATCGCCGTCACCGCCCTCTGCGGACTCGTCGTCTACTCAGCAATCGCCACGATCGCTAAACGCTCGAAGTCCAACAACTAAACCGTCACTCGCTCGACCCTGAAGGGGCACCGATCTGAAACGATCGGTGCCCCTTCGTGCGTTGCGCGACCAGAGGTTGCTAGAAGGGGGCCAGAAATGGCTCAAGAAGTAGGCGTTGCATACGTCACCCTCCTGCCCTCAGGCAGAGGATTCGGAAAAGCAGTCGAAGGGCAAGTCGATACCGCCCTCGACACAAGCGAGAAGAAAGCAAACGGGTTCTTCTCAAAGCTGGGCACGGGCATCAAGCGTGTCGGTTTAGGCGTCGCAGCACTTGGCGGCACCGTCGCAACACTCGCAGTCGGCGGCGGCATTGCTCGAGCGCTCAACATCGAAGACGCGCAAGCGAAGCTCAAAGGTCTCGGGCACGATACCCAGTCGATCGAAACCATCATGACGAACGCCCTCGGTGCGGTGAAGGGTACTGCGTTCGGTCTCGACGCGGCTGCCACGACCGCAGCCACCGCCGTCGCGGCCGGCATCAAACCCGGTCAAGAGCTCGAGAAGTATCTCCGCCTGACAGCGGATGCGGCCACCATCGCGGGCGTCTCGATGGAAGAGCTCGGTTCGATCCTGAACAAGGTCACGGCCAAGGGCAAGGTCCAGACGGAAGACCTCAACCAGCTCACGGAGCGTGGCATCCCGATCCTTCAGATGCTTGCGGACGAGTACGGTGTGACCGCTGAAGAGATGTCGAAGATGGTCACTAAGGGCGAGGTTGACGCCGAGCGATTCAGGAAAGCTCTCGAAGACAACGTCGGCGGGGCCGCACTCGCTTCAGGAGACACCACGCGAGGGGCACTTGCCAACCTCGGAGCGTCACTGTCACGACTCGGAGAAGTATTCGCCGGACCCGCACTCAGCGGAGCCAAAGACTTCTTCAACGAGCTCACCGTCATCTTCGACGGGATCACCGACCGCTCAAAGCCCGTCGTCGCAGGCCTACGCGAACGCTTCGCCGGCATGTTCGAAATCCAAGGATCGGGCGAGAAGTTCCTCGCATGGTTCGACAGCATTCTCGAAGCCCTCAAGAACGGTCCGATCCCGCAAATCATGCAGGCACTCGCACCCGTGCTGCCCGCGCTGGGAGAAGCGGCCGGAACG
Source organism: Leucobacter japonicus (assembly GCF_001273855.1). Classification (NCBI taxonomy): domain Bacteria; kingdom Bacillati; phylum Actinomycetota; class Actinomycetes; order Micrococcales; family Microbacteriaceae; genus Leucobacter; species Leucobacter japonicus. The sequence continues at coordinate 90,885 of NZ_JHBX01000141.1, forward strand.
ATCTGGAAAGAACTCGGGAGCGTTCTCGCCGAGTTTGGCACAGCGCTCGCGCCGGAACTGCCCGGACTCGCAGAAGCGCTCGCAGACGCCATTGTGGAGCTCGCGCCCGCTCTGACGGACTTGGCTGTGTCCCTCGCGGATCTCGGCAAGGAGGGCATCCCCGCACTCGTTGACTTGATCGCCGCAGTCGGCCCGGTGGCATCCGCATCCGTCTCCAACTTCGCAAACGCGGTCGAAGGGCTCGCTGAATCACTCGGGTTCCTGAAAGACGCCGCAAGCTTCCTGTTCGGTGAAGACGAAGGCAACCTCGCTTCAAACACCTCCTCCGACTGGGCGAAGCTCGGCGACCAGATGTTCGTGTGGCTCCCGTTCATCGGGCCACTAATTCGCGGCATCCAGGAACTCGGCGGATCGCTCGAAGGATTCAGCGAGTGGGTATCCGAAGCCACCGTGAACACCATCAAGTTCACCGAAGACGTGATCCAGCAATGGGCACCCTTCTGGCTCAGCATGACCACGGCAGTAGCGAACTCGCTCGGCACGATCGCGATCTTAGTCACCAACGGACTGACGGCGGTTAGAAACGTCATCTCGATCAGCCTTGCGACCATAGGCAACTGGTGGACGACTTCATGGAACGCCCTGACTTCAACAGTCGGGGGAGTGTGGAGCAACGTTACGTCGGCAGTTTCTAACGGCATCGCAGCGGTGATCGGACTCGTTCAAAGCCTGCCCGGTCAGATCAGCTCCGCAGTAGCCGGATTACCCGGCCTCCTCGTCGGTGTCGGACAACAGATGGTGCAAGGCCTCATCAACGGTGTCTCATCCATGATCGGCAACGCCATCGCAGCCATCCAGAACGTCGCCGGCTCGATGGTCGACGGTGCCAAATCAGCACTCGGCATCCACTCTCCCTCACGCGTCTTCCGAGACGAAGTAGGCAAGATGGTGGGCCTCGGGCTACTCGAAGGTATCGGGGACCAGGCGATCGCGAGCCGGATCGACAGCCAGGTATCGCACCTAGTGAGTGTGCCAGCAGACGCACGATCCGCCGCGATACCCGACGCGATCACCCTCGTGGACGCAGACGGCTCAATCCTCACCAGGGCACGAGTAGTCGCCAACGAAGAGATCGATGTCTATTCGAGCCAACGCGCAGCGGCTCGGAGACGCACGGGGTTCTAACGAAGAGGGGAGGGGGTACGGCTTTAAACCTGCCCCCTCCCTCAGAAACAAGCCACCCCACCGCATCACCGGCACTGGCATCGTGGGATCAGGTGATGCAAATGCATCACCTCGGGTAAAGCGTGCGGGGAAGATTCACCCCAGGCGTAGGGGTGTACCTACTGTGGACACCCCTCGCGACATCACCAGCAGCCCCACACCATCTACCGACCTGCCTGCCCGTGCAACACGCCCACGCTGGCCCCCGCAACACCAGGACGGACACCACCACCGCCCACACAAAGCACGACCACCACAGGCTCTGAACGGACACGACTGCAGCTTCGGTGCAGACACAACAAGCGGGCAGCAGCCAGCGCCCGGAGGGTGGGGCACACCCCCTCCCCACCCCGTCCGCGGCCCTCCCCAGGTGCTTAGGGCTATCTCCCCCCGTTTTTCCGAAACGACGGGGCCCTGGTGTGCCTGAGCGCTTGTGTGCGCCTTTCTGGCGCGCGAAAAGGGTGGGTCGAAGCAACTTCGGCACCTGTCGGAAATCCGACACCTGTGTCAGATGACACATCTCAACTTCCGCGCGATTACGCGGTTTATCCGTAACACCATGATTGGAGAAACCATGACCGACGATTCACTTATTGACCACGATTCCGGTGGCGATCACGCTATCCCTGAGGGGCTTGGAGCGAAGGGAAGCAAGCTGTGGAGTGCTGTTGCCGGCGATTTCGAGCTTGCAGAGCATGAACTCGCGGTCCTTGAGGAAGCATGTCGAGTCCGCGACCAGATCGAGAAACTTCGAGAGGCTGTTGATGCCGATGGGACGATGATCGATTCGTCGCAGGGTTCTCGGCTTCATCCTGCGATCGCTGAAGGGCGGCAGCAGCGTCTCGCTCTTGCTCGACTCCTGGCAACGCTCGACGTTCCGGGGCTCGAAGACGATGACCTGCCACCTTCACGGGGTGTGCGTGGCACTTACGCAATGAGGGGGCGCAAATGAGCTACTTGTCGCTTGACGCGATCCCTGAGCCTTACGGTACGGAGCTCAAAGGGCTGTTCGCGCAACTGCAGCACCATCAGCGCAGGAATGATGTGCATCGGCGTTATTACGACTACAAATCGGGGTTGAAGGATCTCGGTATCGCGATCCCGCCGCAACTTCGATCGATTGAGACGGTGTTGGGTTGGTCCGCGAAGGGCGTCGAGGGCTTGGTGAAGCGGTCTGTGTTGGACGGTTTCTCAACGCCGTCCGGTGTCGACGCGGATTCGATCGGGCTCACTGATGTTTTTGAAGGCAACCAACTGGGCGTTGAGTCTCGAATGGCTCACACCGACGCCGCGGTGGCATCGTGCGCGTTCGGGTTTGTCCACAAGGGGGACGAGTACTTGGGCGAGCCTAGGGCTCTGATCTCGGTGAAATCGTCGTCTGTGGCGACTGCCCGGTGGGACACCCGCAAGCGAGCTTTGGCGTCCGCATTGTCTGTCATCGAGTTCAGTGATGAGGGCAAGCCTGTGCGCTTCAACCTCTACATGCCGGGGGAAGTGATTGCGTTTCGGTGGACAGGTCTCCGGTGGGACGTGCAGCGCATGGAGCATGACCTTGGCATGCCAGTGGAGGTACTGCCTCACAAACCTTCGCTGTCGCGGCCGTTTGGAAAGTCGCGGATCTCGCGCGCGGTAATGGCTCTGACGGATTCTGGCGTTCGCACGTTGCTTCGTTCTGAAGTCTCCGCTGAGTTCTTCTCTGCGCCGCAACGGTATGCGCTCGGAGTCGATGAAGATACATTCATTGGCCCGGACGGTAAGTCGATCCCGGCGTGGCAGGCGGTTATTGGCCGCATGTTTGCGGTGGGGCGCGACGAGAACGGCGATCTTCCCTCCGTGGGTCAGTTCTCGCAGCAGTCGTTCGAGCCGCATTTCGCGCAGATCCGGCAGTTGGCTTCGTTGGTCTCTTCGGAGTTCAACATGACGCCACGGTCGTTCGGCATCGTGCAGGACAATCCTGAATCGGCGGACGCGATTATCGAGGCGAAGGAAGACCTCGTGTTGGATGCGAAGGAGTTCACTGACACGGTGTCTCCCGCTTGGAAGCGTCTCGTGGTTGGGGCTCTGCGTATTCACGATGATTCGCCTGTTGCTCGTGAGGTGTACCGGCAGATTCGCCCGCACTTCCGGAACCCGGCTCTGCCGTCTGTGGTGTCTGCGTCTGACGCGGTTACTAAGCAGGTGTCGTCGTTCCCGTGGCTCGCTGAGACTGATGAAGCGCTGGAAATGCTCGGGTATGACCGGCACCAGATCGACTCGATGCAGGCCACCCGGCGTCGGGCTTCTGCGCGCGAACTTCTAACGGTGAACCGTGAAGCAGTGGAAGCCGAGGTGGCGTCATGAGGCGACGGAGAATCAACGGAAACGGGATACCCCGCGATCTCGAGATGGCCGCGCTACCGCAATTCAAAGATGACTACTCCGAGTCGGTCAATGCGCGGCTTGGTCGATTTCATGACTGGGAACGCCGCTTCGAGGAATGGCGTCGCCGGCGTGAGATCTGGTCGATGACAAACGAATGGCCGGGCGGTGAGGAAGAGCGAATCCGGGAGGAAGCTTCATACCCGTACCCTGATGAGCCATTTGACTCCAACAGTATTTGAAGCAATGACTGTGTCCGGGCAGTCGGCTTTCTGTGGGGTGTAATCTCCAAGAATGGGATGGTGGGGCACTTCTTCGTACAATCCACATGATCGCGAACACGCGGAACTTTTCTTGGAGGAGGGCCGACGTCGTATGGACCGCACCCGGACTCGCAGCGGTTCACTGGACACTCGAGCTGGACTGCTCATCAGTTCGACCGCGATCGCGTCATCTCTCCAATTGACGGGAGAGATCGGCAGTGACCCTGAACCGATCACCGCTGCGGCAGGCATTGCGGCATTGGTCGCCATCGGCTTCGGGGTGGCAGTCCTTAGAACTGTTGTTGGATCAGAACTAGATCATCTTGTGCTGCGTAAGCGGATAGTGTCTGGCGGAAATCCACCTTATGTGGACATGTTTTGGGTCGGCGATAAGTACTTTCAACACGTGCTGAAGGCTGAGGCGATAATCGCTAGGAAAGCAAAGTTGCTGAATGCAGGTTTTCTGGGACTGGCAGCTTCTGTAGTGCTTTCTATGATTCCGTGATAGTTGTTCTTTATGGCTAACTCCGGAAAATTCCCCATTGAACCGCCTGACGAGAAAGACGGCACGACCGAGATAATCGAGGCCTCGAAAGGTATCGAGCGCAACGAGTTCCGGGTGACCGGCGACTAAAACTCACGTTCCCCCTGCAGTGTCCTACTGGGCCTGCAGGGGGCTTTCTCTGTTTTATCGCAGTATTCGACTAGTTAAGACTCCGCGGCTTTGCTTTCCCCTGCATTTTCGGCCCGATTCTTGTCATAGGTCTTCTGCGCCTCAGGGATTCGTGGGCTCGTCATCTGATCGATCATCCCTTCGCGAGAATGCACGTACTCCTTATACGCACTCTTCAGATGCTGCCTTCGACCGAAAATCCCAAAAACGCTGTGAGCTAGCACCTGATTATGTCGGTAGCTAGCCTCGAACGCGGCTAGGTAGAGGGGTTCGAGCATGTAATCTAGCTCTGAAATTGGCGACTTCGGGTTACCGTTCTCTAGCTGAAAAACGACTTCGGATCTGTCGAGGTCAATTCCTTTCAGGGCTTCATAAATAGGCGGGTCACCGACAACCCGAGCTTTGTTCAGCGACGCCCGGAAGGCTTCAGTCGCCAAAGCATTCCTTTCGACTTGATCAGCGGGGTAAGAGAAGTTCGCTAACACGTTGATTTCGGTTGGGTTCATGCCTTTCGTGTCCGATGGGCTCCCTGCGTTTTGTTGAGAGATTGCGGCTTCGACCTCTTCTACGAATTTGTCTCTTGCTCTGGACAAGTGCGCCAAAGAAAGCCAGAGGTCTGTCGCAGATTGCAAGGCTTCCGTATTGAAAGTGCGGGCGTCTCGAACTGCTTGGATATTCCACTCGGAGCGGCGGGCATCACGTGCCAGGTATGAGTTTGTGAGGACTGTGATTGCGACCACTGCCAGGGGGACTAATGATGAAAGTACAAGCAGCCTGATCGAGTCGATTAGTTCCGCTTGTGCGATGAGCTGCGCCTCAACATCTGCGGCAGCACTCAAGACATCGAGAATCACTACTTCTTACTGCCGTTCAAGCTTGACGGTCTGCGTGGTTCCCATCGCGGTCACGTCATAGCTGAGCACGCCACCTTCGTATGTGAACGTTTTCGTGTCGTCACCGGAGGCGAGAAGCGCGGTGTCGGTGATGGTCGTGTCGTTCACCGAGTCCCACTTGTAGGAGTCGGCGGGCTCGGTCGGTGCGATGAACGTGCCCGCCCAGTAGACCGACTTCGAGCTATCGGTTTCGTTGACCCAGTCGACGGAGATGGTTTCGCCGCTGATGGTCGCCGTTTGGTAGTTCTCCGGCGAGTTGGAGTTTGTCTGCTTCCATTCGCCGGCGAGGTCGACCGGAGTTGCGGCTTCGGTGGTTGCCGTGGTTTCAGTGGACTCTTTCGCTGTGCTGTCGGAGTTCGATGCTGCGGTGCAGCCGGTGAGTGCAAGGAGGGAGATGGCCGCAACTGTGAGGAGCTTCTTCATGGGATAAGCATCTCACCTGCAAAGGATTTGCGCTGAGCCATGTGCTTAATGATGTGCTACCGTCCATGCTCCGCCGTGATCTTAGGAGTGCTGCAGGGTGTTCGGCCCATGAAGGTTTGGCATGTTCATGCGCCTACATGCGCCCTGGCGTGCCTAGGTGCTCACGTGCCCTGACGAGTTCAAATCCCCTATCCTCCGCCACCAGGGCCCGTCGCATTGCGACGGGCCCTTTTGTGTTCCCATGCGCCTGTCTGGGATGCCGTGTGCTGTGCCTGGCAAACCCTGGGAATTCCTCACCTTCATGCATGCAGCCCTCACCGTTTTCGCCGAGCACGCTTAGAATCTATTTTTGGATTCAAGAAATGGCATGCCGGCTGAGGGGCGGACTATATGGAATCGCTCGCCACTCTGGCGCACCAGGCAGACGATCGGCGCACGTGGGTGCAAGAGGTCATCGAGATCTCGGAGGTCGGCGCGAGATTTCGATACCGGATCCCTGCAGACGTCGAACTGGGACCAGTCGTCGCCATTGAAACCGCACGCCAAGCGATGCACTGCTTCGCACACCTGCAGCTGGGCGTTCCGCTGGAGACGCGGTCGCTGCTGACCCGGGCCGCATTCACAGCGGTTGCAGGCGCAGAGTTGAGCCGCTCCGGAGAACTGACGCTGCTGTGCCGGTCTCACCGTTCGCGCGCCGGCAAGAAAGTCGTCGTGGCGGCATCCGTGGAGATCGTCGCCGGCTGCGCACGTGCGGCACGCAGCGAGATTGAAGGGGTCTATCTCGATTCCGACCTGTTCGAGCGGATCGAGCAGATGAGTCGATCCACCATCGTCAACCCTGCGCCCTCGATCGCTCAGCGAGCCCGTGAGATGCTGCGTCTCAATGCTCGAAAGCCACAGGTCGACACGCAGCGCGCTCACCTGGCCGGCATGCAGATCGTCTCGCGTGCCCTCGACGCGACTCGGGCCAATCGCACCGTTCGCGCAGTCGAGTGGCTTGAGGTCAACTTCACCCGAGTGGGAACCGCGAACGCGCCCATCGACATCGACCGGCGCGAGCAGGCGAATGCGTCGACGGCGCACGTGCGTCAGGGTGGCGTCGAGATTGCGCAGGTGCAGATGCGGTTCGCGACGCACGAGCGGCACCTCGCTCATGACTGAGCAGACGCCGTCTCGCGGGCTTGCGCTCGTGACCGGAGCAAGCGGCGGGATCGGCAGTCGCATTGCGCACGCGCTCGCCGCCGCCGGGTACACGCTTCTGCTCCAATCGCGCGCCGAGCATTCGCGTTTGCGCGACATCGAACGGGCGTGCACGGCGGCGGGTGTTGAAGCTTTCACCGTGCGTGCTGATCTGAGCAGGCAATCCGGTGTGGTCTCGGTCAGCGACCGCGCACGGCAGCTGGTGTCTGACGGCCATGAGCTCACCCTCATCGTGAACAACGCCGCCGCGCTGCTCAGCCCCGCATTTGCATTGACGACGCCAAACGATTTCGACTACTTCTTCGCCACCAACGTGCGCGCACCATTCTTTCTCGTGCAGTCGCTGTTTCCGGTGATGCCGAGAGGCGCTTCGGTTGTGAACGTCTCATCGGCGTCCGCCCACTTTTCAAGCCCGGGTGATACCGCGTACGCGATGAGTAAAGCCGCGCTCGAATCGTTCACGGTGCAGGCCGCCGAAACCCTGGCAGAACGAGGCATCCGTATCAATACCGTGGTCCCCGGGTTCACCGACAACGGGTATGAGTTGTTCCAGAATGCCGAGGCACTCGCCTATATGGACACGTTCGCAGTGCTCGGCGGTGTCGCGCACCCCGATGACGTCGCACAGGCCGTCGTGTTCCTGGCGTCTCCCGCCGCCCGTCGAATCACGGGTACCGCCCTCGACGTCACCGGTGGGTCGACAATTGGTGCGCGTCGTGGGCATCAGAAGTCGGTGCGAGAGGCGACATGAATTAAGGCGACCGCCTCATCGGCCGCCCACCCAGTCACTCATACGATGGACGAAGCTCTCAACACAGGAAGGTGCCCCCGTGGCCTCCAACACCACCCGTACCACCCCCAGGAAGCGGCAACCGCGCAGCCTGGAAACTGAGACCCTGCTGCTCGAGTCGGCGGCGATCGTCTTCGCGCGCTTGGACTACAACAACGCGAAGCTCACCGACATCTCCGAGGAAGCCGGTGTCAGTGTTGGGTCACTCTACTTCCACTTCGGCAACAAAGACGACGTTGCCTCTGCCGTGCTGACACTGCAGCAGACCCGTATGACTGAGGTGTTCACGACGAGCGTCGCCGGCGACGACTCGGCCTTCGACCGCATGCTGGTGCTGCTCACGAACATGGCGGCGCTGATCTCGGTCGACAAGGTGGTGCAGGCGGGCATCCGGCTGCTCGCGTCGCTTCCCGACAACCTCAAGCAGGTCGGGCACGATCACTATCGCGATTGGCAGAACACGACGACCGACCTCATTCGTGAGGGCCTGGCCGAGGGATCGATCACGTCGACGCAGCCCGCGGAAGACATCGGCGAGCTCCTCAACGAGATCTTCGTCGGTGCCCAGGTGATGTCGGGCATGAGTGACGGGTGGAAATCGCTGCCGGCGCGGTTGGAGCTCGCCATGCCCCTGCTGCGGCACCTGCTGCGCCCGGAGTAGGGGAGCGCGGCGTCGACGCAGAGCGGGGCGGACTCTATTCGGTGGCCGAGTCGCCGACGATGACGAATTCGCCAATGACGGTGATCCCGTCTTCGTCGTAGACGGGAATCGTGCGCGAGTCTGTCTGCCCCTCTTGCCAGGCCTCGACTTCCTCGGGTGAACCCGGCATGGTGCCGATGAGATCGGAATTGCGCACGTAGCCGATCTTGCCGTTCGTGGCCCCCGCGCGAACGAGATCGGGCACGCCGAGTTCGTTGCTCACACCGTAATCTTCACCCTGGTTGTTCGTGCCCCACGCGGTGATCTCGGCGGTGGCGTAGTTCGCCGTCGCGGTCCACCGGGCTTCCGGGCTCGTGGTCACCGTGAAGACATTCCCGTCGAGTGCAGCGAGTGGTACGTAGCCGTGCACTGGCCCGTTGCTCGTCGGTTCGCTGCATCCAACGCCCGTGAACTCATTCGGGTTCGCCGGGTGCGATGGGTCAGGCGGTACTGCGGGAAACGCGAATTCTCCCGCGGTCAGGCAGGTAAACGACACTTCGACCGCGTTTGCTTCAGCCGGCGGATCACCGAGGGGGATCGATCCGCTCCCCGTTTGGGCGGTCGAGCCGATCTCAGAGACAGGGCTGAGGGCAACACCCCCGGGGACGGTCCACACACCGCTCGCGATGGCGACGCCGCCGCCTGCAAGCACTGCGGCGAGTCCGATTCCTGAGCCGATGAAGAGTCGTCGGCGCCGGCGTCGGCGTTGCGGCTGCGAGGTACGCACGACCTCGTGAATGAGGGCGTCGCGGAGTGCGTCGGCGTACTCTTCGCGCATGGTGTGGTCGCTCATGAGGTCTCCTCTGCTCGGATGCTCGCACTGGTCGTGCGTTGCAGGTGGCGCTGCAATCGCGCTCGAATGCGGTGCAGGCGGGTGCGCGCGGCGGATCCGCTGATGTTGAGCGCCTCGGCGGCTTCGGCGGGGGTGTATCCCTCGAGCGCAACCAGCGCGAAGAGCGAGGCATCGGCATCCGGGAGGCGAGCGAGTGCGGCGTTGAGCTCGGGATGCTCCACATCGAAGAGCTCGGCGCGTTCCTCAGCGGAGGGTGCTGAAGCGGCTTCGGGCAGCGCGTGCAGAAACTGCTGATATCGCCGACGAGAACGGCTCAGGTTTCGAGCGGTGTTGGTCGCCGTCACGAGCAGCCACGGCGCGACTGAGCCGTCGACGATGCGCACCCGATCCCGTTTTCTCCAGAGTTCCAGAAAAGCGATTGCGGTTGCGTCCTCGGCGTCGTGGGTGCCGCCGAGCATTCGCAGACAGTGACGATACACGCGATCGCGGTGCCGATCGAAGATGACCCCGAACGCTTCCGCGCTGCCGCCGACGGCCTGCTGCCACGCTTCAGCTTCGACCCGCACTTCTGCTTCCATACTTGATAGTGTCCGGCAATACGCGCGGCGTTACACCGATGATCGATTGTGCATGTTCGCAGCAATGCAAAATTCGGAGCGCGCTCCGGGTAGTGTGTCGGTGACGCTGTTTTCGACCGGCTGGAGCACGCATGGCGATCCCGAGCACCCCCGCAGAATCGGGAAGCCCGGAACTCAGTCATACGCCGTTTCATCGCGTGCGGTCGGCGATTTTCGACGGTACGCTCAAGCCAGGCGAGGCGATCGATTACTGGGAGCTGCAGCGATGGCTCGGGCTCTCAGACTCCGCCGCACGAGACGTGATGCGCGAGCTGGCCAAGGTCGGGCTGATCGAAGCCGTCGACATCGAGCGCCCACGTGTCGTGCTGCCTGCTCTGGAAGAGCGCGATCAGATCATCCAGTGCCTCGGTGCGCTGCTGGGTGGGGTGGCACGAGTCACGATTCCAGCGCTACCGACGTGCGAGCGTGAGTCTCTCTCGCTGCAGCTCGGGCAGTTGCTTGAAGCCGTCGGGGAGCAGGAGCCCTACGAGTACGCGGCGCACACCTGGCAGTTCATCGAATTCCTCGTGCACGCCTGCCCGAACCCCGAGCTCGCGCGCGCAACGCAGGGGCGTATCGAGGCGCTCTCGTATCTCATCTCGTTGACGCAGGCAGAAGAAGCACCGCAGTGGGATCGCCTGCACGGGAGCTACTCTGCGCTGCGGTCGGCCATCGATAGCGGCGACGCGGTTGCTGCGGAGTTGGCGCTCGAGCATGCGTTCCGTATTACCGGGGATTCGGTCGCGCAGCTCTCCGACGGCATCGCTGAGCCGGCCCCCTCGGTGCTCGCGGGCGATGATGTTGCGGTCACACAGATGGTGGGCGCACTGCTCGGTGCGACCGTTAGGCTGACCGCCGCTGAGCTGCGCGGAGCAGAGCTTTCGCGTGTACTGCACGCGGTCGAGCGGGCGCAGGGAGCGGCACACGCGGGCGACATTGCCCGGCACCGCGAGCACGGCTCGGCACTGGTGCGGTTGCTGCTCGAAGCCTGCCCGAACCGACACCTCGTGAATACCGTGAAGAACACGATTGAGTCGCTGGGAGACCAGCTTGACGGCATATGGACGCAACAGGCCAACAACTGGCACCGCGTCATCTCCGGGTATGAAGATCTCGCGGCGGCGATCTGGGCGCGAGACGCGATCGGTGCCGAACTCGCGTTCGAGAAGGCGTGCCTGCTCTAGCGAGCGTGCGCAGCGGAAATGTGTCGCCGCCGAGCCTGGAACGCGAGTTCTGCGCCTTGGTACTCAGCGATGGTCGCTGCAGCGGCAGAACGATCACCGAATCCGGACAGGGTCGCTGAGATTGCTGAGGCGAGCTGCGAGACCGTCGCGGTGTTCGGTGCCAGAGCGATCCCCAGCCCGGCTCGCTCGAGCGCCGCGGCACCGGCGAACTGATCGGTTGAGAACGGCAGCACGACGAGTGGTACATCGAACGCCAAAGCCTCGGTGACACTGTTATTGCCGCCGTGCGTCACCGCTGCCGCCGCGTGTTCGAGCAGGGTGACCTGTGGCAGGAACTCGCGGACGAGCCAAGATTGCGGGATCTCCCCGAGCGCTTCCGGGTGCGAGGAACCATGCGCGATCGCAGCGCGGACCCCGAGGTCGCGCAGGGCGGTGGCGACGCGGGCGAGCACGTCGCCGCGCACTGAGAGAAAGCTGCCGAAGCTGACGTAGACGAATGGCTCGTCGCTGGCCTCCAGCCACGACGCCACCTCAGCGTCGGGGGCTTCTGGCCGCAGCGACGAGCCGATGCAGGTGTGCGGTGGCAAGAGGGCGGCTCGGTCCGCCGGCATGAGTGCTGCGGGATAGTTGAACACGAGAAAGTCGCCGTGCTCGGCGAACGCGTCAGGTGACGGAGCACGATCCGGGGCAATTTCGTGAAGTGCCGCATTCCATTCCTCGGTGAAGCGCTCGCTCACCTCGCGGCACAGCTCGCGCAGCTCGTCGAGCTCATCGGGATCCGGTGCGAACGCGTCGGGCCAGGCAGGCGGGTATCCGTAGAGTTCGCCCGCAGCAGGGAGGGGCAGCGCGGTCGGATGACCCAGCACCACGTCGACGTGGGAGACGCCAGCAGCCTGCAGTGCGAGCCGCGCGCTGAACGCGAGGTGGTCGACGATGATCTCGTCAGGCTGCACCCGCTCGATGATGTCGAGGACGCGCCCTGCGGTAGCGACGGGTTCCCACATGAGATCGTGCAGACGAGCGCGTGCCTGGAACGCCAGCGTCTCGATCATGCCTCCGTGCGTCGCCGCAAAGAATCCGCGCAGCGCGTCATCTTCTCCCTGGGGCTGCTCCTCGGCGCGGATCGTGCCAGGGTTCGAGCCTTGACTGAGCTGCAGGGGTTCGTGATCGTAGCCGAACGCGGCGACGATCTCGGCGGTCGCGCGGCCGGTAGCGACGACCACTCGGTGCCCGTGCTCGCGCCAGACACTGCCCATTGCCGCGAGCGGGTACAGGTGCGAGGCGTAGTCGGGGCTGATGATGAGGAGAGTCACGAGTGGCCGTCCGATCCGAGGGTATGCACGAGGGAGCGTGGAGGGGCAGAGAGAAGAGCTTTGAGGGAGGGCTGCCAGTGGAGCCGCTGACCCGTCTCGTGCGAATGCGCCGTAGCGGAGGCGTAGATGCGCGACAGATTGGCGGCCATCGTGCGGATCGAGAACCGTTCGAGCACCGCACGGCGTGCGCGTTCGGCCCGCTTCGCGGCGTGCGGACTCGCGGCAATGGTGAACGCCTCGGCCAGGGCATCGCGCAGCTCAGCGCCGTTCGACGTGTCGGTGAGTAAGCCAGTTTCGCCGTGAACGAGGTAGGTTGCTGGGCCGCCTCGCTGGGGAGCAACGACGAAGAGGCCGGCGGCGAGGGCCTCCAATATTGCAAGCCCGAATTCTTCTTTCACACTGCCGCACACGTAGACCCCATGAGGCGCCGCAAACCCGGGAAGACCGATCTGCGCGGCCGCCATCCACCGCGCCGTGACCGCGTTCGGGCGGTGGCCGGCCAGCAGCAGCCCGGCATCAGCCCGATGTGCCGGATCGACCAGCGCGTCGATGCGAGCGAGTTGTTCGGTCTCTTCGGCCGAAGGGGTACGCAGATCGCCGCCGACGATGAACAAGTTGCAGCGATCGCGCAAATCTGAGCCGGCCCAGGTGGCGACGACGTCGGCCATTCCTTTGACGCGGTGCAGTCTTCCGACTGAGAGCAGCAGAGGAAGCGATCGACGTGCAGCAGGGAGCGCGTCGAGCAGTTGTTGCAGCTGTGCAATCGCAGGGGAAGGCGGCGAGCCGATCGCCGCGTCGGTTGCCTCGGCGACGGCGTCATCGATCACCTGCACGTCGATGCCTTCAGCGATCGCGGAGAATTGGGAGGAAAGCGCGGCGTCACTTCGGCGCGCACGCCCATTCCCAGTGGCGGTATCGGCGATATCGATGCCCACGAGTCGCGCGAAATCTTCGCGCAAGTGCTCCCGCGGCATGAGCACCGTGTGATGTGCCGAGTGGGCGAGGTCGTGTACGAGTCGGGTGCGGAACCAATAGCGATCAGCCGCGTCGTGCTCGCCGAAGTTTTCGCGTGTCAGCGTGCCGCTGTGTTCAAGCGTTTCGATGAGCGCGTGTGGATCAGGGGCGGCGGTGAACACGACGGCGATGCCGGTGGCGCGTGCGACGTGCCAGGCAGCGAGCGTTCCGACATCGGCCATGCGCAGGTGGACAGCGTCGACAGGGCCGTGGCGGCGCAGCGCCCGAGCGATGCCTCGCCTGGCCGAGACGTAATTCGACCAGGCGTCGTCAGCGCTCGTCGCAGTGACGGCGAGCGATACGGTGTCGTAGGTGTGATGAGTGGAGAGGGCTCCGGGAGGCGTCGCTAGCACGTGTGCGCTGTGCGCGCGACGGGGAGCGTCACCGCGCTCGCGCGAGAGCGTGACAACGCGTGAGACTGCGCCAGATTGCCCGAGGGGTTCTTGGCCGCCCTCCCGGACTGCGGGATCGACCAGCGCATCTCCCAGCCGCACCAGGAGCGTCGCGATACCCCCGTTGTTGCCGCTCCCGACGCGGCGCAGGTCGGCATCAATGTCGGCGCCGAGGAAGAGCTGAGCAACGGTGACGCCGGTGCGCTCAGATTGGGCTCCACATTCTGTCGTGCGCGCAGCGCGATCCTCGGAGAGGTTCGCGACAGCTGCTGCAGCAGCTTCACGGACGGGCGCAGGCTCCTGCTCGTCGGCCTCGATGTGCTGGATCAGGTCGATGGCGTCCGGCGTGTGCAGCAGTCCGAGCGTCTCGACGAGGAGTCGGCGCGAGTGAGCACTTGAGCCCTTTGCGAGCGCTGTAATGAGGTGCCGTGTGATCAGTCTGGCGTGTACTCGGCCCCACTCCTCCAAGCACTGTTGCGCGAGCATGCCGCCGAGACCTCCCGTCATCACCATTTCCAAGAGGGCGTCGACGGTGGACTCGCGGAATGGGCGAGAAGCGCAAGCCCAAGCGGCGTGCTCACGAATGTGCGCGCGGTGATCCCGCACGGCCTCTTCGAGTATCTCGTCGACAACGTGGTGATCGATGCGAGCTGCAGCGTGCAATGCGGCGATAGAGAGCACGTGGTCCGGGCCTGCCAGCGCATCAATTACAGCGGCGAGCGCTTCAGCGATTGCGGGCCCAGTATCGAGTGCATGCGCTGGAGCTGAAGCGAATTCATGCGACAGTGCAAGCGCGTGCGTGAGCGTGTCTGCGGCGCGAACCTGCTGCAGGTGAGTGACCACTCCCATTGGGACCTTCGATCCGACTCTCGGTTTGTAAGCTTTTTGGTTACTTCTTTAAGTTACACAGTTTCTAAGTTAACCTACTTGCGGTGAGAAGCCCAGCACGAAGATCATGCGACGGATGGCTGCAGTGCTGTGAGGCGCTCAGTATCGGTCTGAACGAGAAGCGAGTACAGCCGTGAAGCAACGATCCGCAACGCGTGAAGTCAGGCCTGAAGACGAGCGGTTGCCTTGGAGCAAGAACCTTGCCTATGGCATGCAGCACGTGCTCAGCATGTACGGAGGCATCATCGCGCCACCGCTCATCATTGGTACGGCGGCCGGGCTCACGAGCGCCGAGATTGGCGTACTCATCGCGAGCTGCCTATTCATCGGCGGTCTCGCGACGCTGCTGCAAACCATCGGTATCCCATTCTTCGGAAGCCAACTGCCGCTCGTGCAGGGCACCTCGTTTGCCTCGGTCGCGACGCTCACGGCGATCATCGAGGGTGGTGGGGGCATGCCGGCGGTATTTGGTGCCGTACTCGCTGCCGCCGCAGCCGGATTCTTGATCGCTCCGTTCTTTGCCCGCATCGTGCGATTCTTTCCACCCGTGGTCACGGGTGTGGTCATCACCATCATCGGCGTATCACTGATCCCGGTTGCCGCGCGCTGGGCGATGGGTGGCAATGCGAGTGCCCCCGACTACGGCAGCATCGCAAACATTGCGCTCGCCGCGGGAACGCTGCTGATCGCACTGCTGCTCTCGCGCGTGCGAGCGTTCGGGATCGCCCGCTTGGCGATCCTGCTCGCCCTCGTCATCGGTACCGTGATCGCGCTGCTCCTCGGCAAAGCAGACTTCTCGTCGGTCACGAACGGTGCGATCTTTGCCGTGCCGCAACCCTTCGCCTTCGGTTGGCCGACGTTCGAGATTGGCGGCATCATTTCGATGTTTGTCGTTGTGCTCGTGATCCTCACTGAAACGACCGCCGACCTCCTTGCCGTCGGTCAGATCACTGGTTCCCAGGTCGACTCTCGCCGCATCGCCGACGGACTTCGAGCTGACATGCTCTCGAGCATCGTCGCTCCCGTCTTCAATACGTTCACTCAGAGCGCTTTCGCGCAGAACGTCGGGCTCGTCGCCATTACTGGCATCACAAGCAGATTCGTCGTCGCGACCGGTGGCGGCATTCTCGTCATGCTTGGGCTGCTGCCCGTGCTCGGTCGCGTCGTCGCAACTTTACCCACTGCGGTGCTCGGTGGCGCGGGAATTCTGCTCTTCGGAACTGTCGCTGCCTCGGGTATCCGCACACTGAGCAAGGTGCAGTATGAGGGCACTTATAACATGCTGATCGTCGCCGCATCTCTCGCGATCGGCTGCATTCCCGTGGTGCAACCCGACTTCTTCGATCAGTTTCCGACCTGGTTCAGCACGATTTTCCACTCGGGCATCAGTGCCGCTGCGGTCACCGCAGTGCTCTTGAACCTGCTCTTCACCGAATTGCTCCCAGCGCGGCGCCGACAGGCGGCCGCCCCTGCGTGAGTTCGGCACTCCGCGGATCGCGCGCTGCACGCTGCGTCCCACGCATCGAACCCGGTGAGCGGATGTCGAGGTCCTCTCATTTTGCCGAACCCCTCTCATCTCGCCGAACGCTCCCCATGTGCGCGTGCACTTCGGGGGCATTCGGCGAGATGAGAGGGGTTCGGCGTTGAAGCGCGGCTCAGGCGGCTATTCGAGGTTTGCGACCGGATCCGGGTCGTTGGGGTCGTCTGCGTCCGCTTCGCCGAACTCCGGGCTCTGCACGAACCCGTCTTCGAGAATGTGCTCCCCTTCCACGGGCGGGTGGGCGAGCGGTGCCCGGCCCTCCTCAGGACCATCTGGATTTGCGCTGGTGTTGTTCATCGTCATGATTTGCTCCCTTGCGTCTGCGTCATTCCAGACTGCGCTGAGAATCAGTCGGGCGCGAGGGGGTGGCCGCGTGTCAGTGGCCGGCGTAAGGTGCGCGGTCGGATTCAGTTCGCCGCGAGAATTGCGTCGAGTGCGGCTTGGCCGAATATGGGAGTGGACACGTTTCCGAACTCGACTACCCAGACATTGTCATGGAGGGCGTACCAGGTAAACCATGGCCCGAGCCCCATCTGGTCTTCCTGGGTGTACAGCACCGTATCCCCTGTCTCCGAACGCACAAACGACGAATCATCGAGCGCGGCAGTCAGGGCGGTTTTCGATTCGATGCTGAGCACGGCGGTGAACACCGCAGTGATGTTGTCGCTATTGGGTGGCGCCCACAAGCAATACTGGGCCTGTTCGGCGTTGGTGAACGCGTCGGCGGCAACCGGACCGAACTCGTGCGCGAGATACGCATCGCGAAGGTCTTGTCGATCATGAAACGCTTCGAGCATGTCGATACCGGAGAGCTGCCGCGCCTGCTCCAGAGGAATGAGCGCGTCGCAGGCTGGCATGATCGTTGGCGGCGCGGGTGTCGGCGATGCCGTGGGTGCAAGTGTCGAGCTCGGGGACGAAGTCGGGTCCGCCGTCACCGAGGGGAGCGACGTCGTTGGTGCCGGATCGCCCTCTCGCTCATCGGCGCAGCCCGCCAGGGCAAGGGTGAGTACGGCTGCCGAGGCGGCCAGCGCGAGTCGCGACGTCGAGGCTCTCATGGTCGTAACTCTATCGGAACGGAATCCAGAAAAGTGCGCGTCAAGCCAGCGGATGCGGCGCCATGCCGCCCTGTTCGCCTCCAGCGTCGTCGAGGAACTCGTCTTCTTCAGGTTTCGGGTCGCGCGCATCGGCGTAACTGAATCCGAGAGCCGCGACCGCCAGCGCGAAGGTGAGAATGCCGAGCGGGTTGCAGAGGGCCAGCGACATCTCTGTTGAGAAGGAGGAGCCGGCTGCGAGGCTCATGATCGAGAGGAGTTCGTCGCCGACGCGATCCGGCACCGTCAACCCGAACCCGATTGCGCACACCCATGCCAGGATCAGCGAGACGATCGTGCTGCGGCTCGTGCGGCGACCGCGCGATGCGGTAACGCGCACGCGCCGGGCGAGCCAGATCTGCAGCCATGCGAACACGAGGCCGATGGTGGGCAGATACCACCACGTCAGGCTGCCGCCGATCCCGAATGGCCAACGACCGACCGCCATCCACAGCGCCAAGACCACTCCGACGATCGCGATACCGCGACTCTGCACCCGCACTACTCCACCCATTTCGCTGCTCGAACCCGTGGGCGATCTGCGTGACCCGCCCGGGATAACGCTACCGGGTCGACAGATTTCGCATTGGCCGAGCTTAAGTGCTATTCTCTAACGGTTGTCATCGCAAGGTGGCCGCGCCCCGATAGCTCAGTGGTAGAGCACTTCCATGGTAAGGAAGGGGTCGCCAGTTCAATCCTGGCTCGGGGCTCTGACTCTCTGGCTCGCATTCGTGCGGGCCAGTTTGGCTGAGTAGCTCAGCTGGTTAGAGCGCACGACTCATAATCGTGAGGTCGCGGGATCGAGCCCCGCCTCAGCTACAGAGAGTCACGAGAGAACCCCCGGCCGCACCGGGGGTTTTCTCGTGTGTGGGCTGGTACTCCGTGACCCTCATGCCGTCGTTACGGAGCGAGACCCTCGGTGGCATCGGGATCCTGCTGATCGGGCAGGTTTGCTGACGCCGGTGCATCCGGGCTCGCGGGCTGAGTCGGAGCGTCAAGGTCGGCGCCTTCTTCGAACTGATCGATGCGGGGCTGCTCAGGCTCTGTCGCGGGGTCGATCAGTGGATTGTTGCCCGCGGGGCCGAGATCTTCGGGGTTCGGGTTCTGCAGATTCGTTGACATGTCGAGTCCCTTCGTTCGTGGAGTACCAGGTTGCGCGCGTTCCCCTCGCGGGGCACAGGGGGTGGCGCTGTGCGGAATCGCTGCTTACAGTGCGAGTGCGCGCTGTTATCGACCGGTTGAGGGTCTGGAAGTGGGATGTCGGTGGCGCGACGTAGCCTGGATGCATCGCGGCACGGCCCGGGCTGCGAACTGCAAGCTCAGGAGTTTCCATGCCGCCGCGCACCCGCAATGCCTTTCAGGCGCCCCAGCTCGACGATCTTCGCCTGAACGGGCTCGAGAATGGTGGTGTTGAGATGCTCGCGCCGCGAGGCGTGTACGAGCTGCAACGATTCGACACGGTCGACATTTCTGGCCTCTCGCTCGCCGGGGCCCAGTTCACCGAGTGTGCGTTCGAAGCGGTGCAGGCTCATGAGGCAGATCTGCAGAGCACTCGATTTATTGACTCGAGATTCGAGCACCTGACGGCGCCGGTACTGTCGATGCGGCGCACGACCTGGAAGGG
Organism: Leucobacter japonicus; assembly: GCF_001273855.1. Taxonomy (NCBI): domain Bacteria; kingdom Bacillati; phylum Actinomycetota; class Actinomycetes; order Micrococcales; family Microbacteriaceae; genus Leucobacter; species Leucobacter japonicus. The sequence continues at coordinate 109,865 of NZ_JHBX01000141.1, forward strand.
GGTCGAACTCTCGACGTCTCGGCTCGGCGCGGTCGAAGCTTACGATGCCGAATTCTCGCGCGTGCGCATCGACGGGTCAAAGCTCGGCTGGCTCAACTTCCGCGCTGCGAAGCTCCACGACGTGCAGTTCGTGAACTGCCACATCGACGAACTCGACCTCGAGGGGGCCGAATTGGTGCGCGTCGCATTCGACAACTGCACCGTCGACAAGCTGGTGCTGACCGGTGCGCGGTCGCAGCACCTCGATCTGCGAGGGCTCGACTTCGCGTCGATCGCCGGTATCGATGGCCTGCGTGGCGCACGCATCTCGACGCACCAGGCAACCGACCTGCTCGACATCTTCGCGTCGCAGCTCGGCATTGAGATCGCCTGACTCCTCACGTGCACTGATCTGTAAGAATCAAACAAAGAAACAATCTAAGATAAATGCGACGCTGAACTCTGGGGAGGATCCATGACACACGACCAGCAGGCCGACGCGGAACACACCATCGACGCGACGCTCTATCGCCCGACCGGGCGCCGTGAAACGAAGCCTGGCGCCGCAACCGGTGTCCATCTGGACCCGGGCGCGAAAGTGCCGAGCGCCACGGCGGCGACTGCCGATGGGCCTGAACACACGAGCGCACCGTTCGCCTACGATGCAATTCTGCTCTCTGGCTTTGGTGGCCCCGAGGGGCAGGACGACGTGCTGCCGTTCTTGCGCAACGTGACCCGTGGTCGCGGCATCCCCGACGAGCGGCTCGAAGAAGTCGCGCACCACTACCGGCATTTCGGGGGCGTGAGCCCGATCAACGACCACAACCGCGAACTGCTCGCGGCACTGAACGTTGCTCTCGATCGTGCCGGGCTCGACCTGCCGATCTATTGGGGCAATCGCAACTGGGCACCGTACCTCGATGAGGCCCTGCAGCGCGCCGCCGCTGATGGGGTGCGCACGATGCTGGCGATCCCCACGAGTGCCTACTCCTCATACTCCTCCTGTCGCCAATACCGAGAAGACTGGGCCGACGCGCTCGAGGCGTCGGGGCTGCAGCAGACGCTGCGCATCGATAAAGTGCGACAGTTCTTCTCGCACCCCGGGTTTCTGCAGCCGTTTATCGAGGGGGTTCGTGCCGGGGTCGAGCAGGCGATCGCAGCCGGGCACTCCCTCGAACAGGTTGAAGTCATGTTCGCCACCCACAGCATCCCAACCGCCGATGCGGAGCTCTCGGGTGCCGGGCTCTTCACCGACGTCGACGGAGGCGGGTACGCCGCACAGCATCTTGCCGCCGCCGCCGAAGTCATCGCGCAGGCTGCGCCCGAAGTGGCCTGGCAGCTCGTCTACCAGTCACGCTCAGGCCCGCCGTCGCAGCCCTGGCTCGAACCCGACATCAATGATGCGATCAACGCGCTCGAGCAGCGCACCGCGGTGATCATCGTGCCGCTCGGCTTCGTCAGCGACCATATGGAAGTCATGTGGGATCTCGACGAAGAAGCCACAGAAACCGCGACGGAGCGCGGACTTTGGGTGACCCGAACACCCACTCCAGGGGTGCACCCCGCATTCGTCGACGCTCTCATCGACCTGGTGCAAGAGCGTATCGAGGGCCGGCCGGTAGCTGAGCGAGCGAATACCACGACGATCGGGCCGTGGTTCGACGTGTGCCGCCCCGGCTGCTGCGAGAACCCGCGGCTCGGGTTCAAGCCGGCAATCGCCGGCCTCCAGCCCTGAATCAGCTGCATCACACGAGAGCGGCCCCGGCCCCGCAGAACGCGGAGCCGGGGCCGTGTCACCGTGCACGGATGCATTGGGGTACACCACGGTCGAGCGACGGTGACACCATACGATTCTCGCTGACATCGTGCGAAGCGCCACCCCCTTGCGGTCGTGCGAAACTTCACGTTCGCTATCTATTTGACGCTAAACGTGCAAAGCTGCGCACATGGGGTACATCTTGCACGGGGAACGCGAGTATCAGTTCGAAGACCGAACACTCGCACACTTGAAAACAGTCATCGGCCAAAAACTCGCGAAGCGAGAGGGGTTCTTTCTCTCCTGGACGCAACCGCCCGAAGAGGGTAGCGGGCGCAACTCGCTCTGGATCTCGGAGCACACGACCATCGCTTTTCGGTTCAGCGGGGCCAAGGCGCCCGAGCTCAACCCTGAGTGGTTGCACGTGCTCGCGGCGCTGTCGCACTCGACTCGGGGATTGACGGTTATCTCCGAATCCGAAGCGGCGAAGTACGCGAAACGCAACCCGCTGATCGCCTAGCCGCGAGCAGGTGCTGCGCGACCTATCTGGCCGCTGACGCGTAGTATTTGAAGCCGACATGGGAGTCGGTGAAGCCGAGCCGCAGGTAGAAACGATGGGCGGACTCGCGCGCAGCATCAGACGTGAGCTGGACCATCGGAGTGTGCAGCTCGGGTGCAGCGGTGTGCATGACCCAGCGCATGAGCGCACTCCCGATACCGCGCGAGCGCGCGTGTGCCGCAACGCGCACGGCCTCGACCAGTAACCGAGACGCGCCCTGGCGAGCCATACCAGGGATGCGCGTCAGCTGAAGCGTGCCGATCGGATAGTCATCGGCGCCAACGACAACGATCAGTTCATTCGCATCGTTGCGAATGATGGCGTCCAAGGCCGCCGCGTACGCCGGCCGATCGGATGCGTCACCGGTGTCGCCGCGGCTCGCGCTGATCGGGTCTTCGGCGAGCAGCGCGATCAGGGCATCGAGGTCGGCACGCGAAGCGCGCCGCAGACGCAATCCAGGTGCTACGTCGGTCAGGTCGATGGGCAGCTCGAGCTCGGCGATCATGCGTCCATCTTGGCAGGATCCCCCTCGTGCGATGCTGCCGAACGCACGATGGCCCCGGTCCTGAGGGGACCGGGGCCATCGTGTTTCCAGGGGGTTAGAAATCGAAGAGTTCTCCGAGGAAGCCTTCGCGCTTGCGCTTGCGCGGCCGACCGCGGTCGTCGTACCCGCGATCGTCGTAGCCTCCACGGCGGTCGTCGTATCCGCGACGATCGTCATATCCGCGCCCGCGATCGTCGAGGCGAGGCTGGGCGGCGCCGTACGGTGCTGAGGCGCGGGGGTCAGGGATCACCGCCGCGGGTGCGACGGGCGCGACCACCGGGGCGACGAGCGGTGCGGCCGGCGCGGCAGAGCTCTCGGCGGCGACGCGGTCGAGAATCTTGTCGAGCTCACCGCGATCCAGCCAGATGCCTCGGCACTGGGGGCAGTAATCGATCTCGACGCCGGATCGCTCCGACATGACGAGGGCGGACTGGTCGATGGGGCACTGCATGAGGTCTCCTTGCGCAAGTGGAGCTTTGAGGGGCTCCGGTTAGGGGAAGAGCAGGCCTGTGACCAGGTACGTGCCCACCGACACCACGAGTGCGGCGGGAACGATGAGGGCGGTGAACGTCTTCGGGTTGCGAATGGAACGCTTGGTGGTGGTCACAGAGATACTCCTAGAAGTGAAAGGTCAAGGCCGTGCAGCGCATGCGAGAGGCGCTGTCGGTGGCGTGCACCGAGCCCTGGAACGGGACGAAATGGGCGTGCGTGACGGTCGCCGGGTGCGATCGCCGTGTGCACAGCGGCTCACGTGCGACTGATCGACAGATGCACGAGCGATGGTCGAAGGTGCAGCAGGGGTGGCGCTGACCGATGCTGCACGCGTGCGGCTCGGGCGCGTGCAGCCTGTCCGGATCGCGACGTGTGCGCCCGACCCACGAGCGCGAGTGCAAGAAGCACGGCCAGGAGGCCAAGTGCGACGAGCTCGGCGGCATCGATTCCGGGCAACGAGCCCGGGTCGCGACGCTCGAGCTCCATGTCTGCTGCACCCTCGAGTGTTGCCGGGGTGGCGGCCGTGACGGCGGCCACGTCAGAGCTGATCATTACCGGCAAGGCGGCGGGTTCCGCCTGAGATGAGTGAGCGACGGCATCGGGCATGGCGAGCATGCCGAACAACCCGAGGCAGAGTGATGCGACGGCGATCAGCCACCAGGAGGCGCCGAGGCGCGGTCGCGTCAGGGCTGCCTGTGGAATTGTCGTTCGTTGCATCGTTCACCTCCTCGGTCTGTGCGATGTCGGCGTATCACCGCATCAGCGATGACTCCGAAACGCTAGCAACCGAGTCTGAGCGAAAGTATAACGGCGAGGTAACGGTGGACTGGGTTTAGAAAAGAATTAAAGTCAACTTTTAAGATAGGTCGGCGCGTCGCAACACGCCGCAGCGGCCGCATGCCATGCTGTCGGCGACCCTGCGATTCCTCTGTGCGGAAATCGCGCATTGAGATGACTGTTCCGGGTGGGAACACGAATGCATAGTTCGTGGACGCAGGCGTAGCGGTAGACCCGGATGGATGCGCAATGCAGTACCCCATGACGCCCAGCGACCTTGCGAACGAGCTGGGACACGACCCCGGTCAGCACCCCGGAAATCGCGTGCGCAAGTTCTTACGCCTGCGCTATCCCGACCATCCGCGTCACCAGCCCTGGGAGCTCGACGAAGACATGGCGAATGCGGTGCGTGCGCACTTCAAGGTGCGCGAGCATTTCAACCGTCGGCCCGGGCGTCGCCCACGACTGCTCGACCGCTGACACCCGGTCGGTGCGACGCGCGAGCTTGCACGGCCTGAGCGAAGGCGCTGTGCTGACTACGCGACACCGTCGAGTGCTGCGGTGAGCTGCCGCAGCACGCGCGCCGTCGTCTGTGCGTCGGCTTCAGAAATGTCGTTTGCGGTACCGATGAGTGCCGCGTGGTGCTCCTCGAACGCCGCGTCGACCTCGTTCACTGCGACGCCGGTCGGCTTCAAGTAGCGAGCTCGGCGATCGGTCGGATGCGGATCACGCGTGACGAGCGACTTCTTCACCAGTCGATCGATCACGTTCGTAACGTTGGCACTCGACGTTCTGAGCATGCTGATGAGATCTTTCGGGCTGATCGGCTGGTCATTGCGGTCGGCTTGCACGATGTAGCGGAGCGCGCGCAGATCTTGGCTATGCAGACCCGAGTGATCGAGGGAGCGCGCCTCTTGGCGCTGCTGCGCGCCGCGGAGATGCTGCATGGCGGTGATGAGTTCGCGAGCGGACTCGGTAATGGGGTCAGCTGAGTACAGGTGCTCCTCTTCGCTGCTGACGATATTCTTCACTACCCGATTCCTTACCCAGAGCTCTCACGTGATGCAGGCCCATTTTAGGGCAGAAACACATGGTGAACGCCAAGAACCCGTGAGAGTCTTCCGCGGCCTACGCGCGCGCAGCCCGCACTTTGAACCACAGCGTCAATTCTCGCGCCGCACGGGTGGTGGCTTCGCTATCCACGTTCTGCTCGAGATCGGCGAAGGTGTCACGGAATCCTTCGGGCGCCGGAGACTGTGGGGTGCGCATGCGTTCGTACCCCATCGTCCAGCTCGTGAACTGGCGTTCGGAGATCGGCTCGTCGATCAGTACGGTGAGGTCGCGGTGCCGATCATCGGCGCGCAGCGACTGGAGCAGCGCGTCTATGTGCGTCGGGTCGCCCTCGAGAAATTGCACGAAGCTTCCGCTGCGGTACGACAGCATTCCGGTCACCCCCAACCGCTCGTTGCGCTCGCGAGCCTGCTGCAGCAGTGCATCGAGCTCGCTCTCGCTGAAAGCGCGCGTCGCGGTGCTCGAATACACGAGAGACCTCAGTTCGCTGCCCGGTGTGGCGGAGGTGGAGGGGTGAAGCGTCATGTCACGCGGCTCCGGTTTCTGCGAGTGCATCGCCGGATGCCGCGGTCAGGGCCGCCATCGCGGCCTCAAGATTGGCGTGCTCGCCGATGGGCTGCGAGAACTGGTCGCAGACGACGTACGTGCCGGGGGCCTCGCGGTCAATGAAGCCAAGAAATTCGCCTCCGCGACTCCCGACGAAAAAATCGTCTTCAATGCGGGCCCAGGTGATGCCACCAGGGTAAAAGGGCGTGCGGTCACTCATCAGAAGTGCCTTTCTCCATCAGCAAGAGGTCGCACAGGACGCACGGGTGACAGGTGCCGAGAATTGGTGGTCGTGTTCATCGTAGCGCCCGAACGCCTGCTGAATCAGGAGGCGTTTCGCCTGCTGTCAGGGGTGTTCGCGATTCGAGCGACGTTCCGGGCGCAGAGATGCGCTCGGGTGCGTCCATGATGCGAGGAGGGTCTCCCGCGAGCCGTGCGCGCACTGAAGTGCGGAGCGACACGATGGCGCGATATTCGATGCCGGTGAGGCGGGCGAAACGTTCCGCGGTTTCCGCTGCCACGGCTGCAAGTTCGCCGGCCCGCGCGCCCCGTCGCGGCGTCAAGATGACGTGCACGAAATCTTCGGTGCCCAAACGACGCAGGTCGACGCGAGCCCCCACTACATCCGGTCGCTGTTCGAGGCTTGCATGCAGTGCGTCGGCGATGAAGCGCGGCGCGAGCGTGAGTCGGCCGGTCTCGCGCACGATACGCACTCCCGGGCTTGCGATGCTGCGTCGACGAGCGACAATACGGCACGGGATCGCGATCAGTGCGATGGCGACGCCGACGAAGGCGATGGCGACCGCGATGGCCGCCCCGCTCGCCGGGCTCCCCGGAATGCGGGTCGCTTCGGCTGCTTCCGCGCACCAGGTGAGGAGCGCGTGCCCTGCACGCTGCCAGGTGTCTGTCCATGCCGGGAGCGCGGTGGCCAGGATGAGCGCCGCGCCTACCACCGCGACACCGAGGCCAATCACCGCAAGCACTCCGCGGTTGAGGCCGCGACGGGTGAGGTTCATGCGATTTCCTCCGCTTCTCGTTCGCGTGCGATGCGCACCCGGGGTTGGAGCGCTTGAGCCGCTGCGACGTCAGTGATGGCACCCGTCGCGGCTGCTGACACTTCCGCCGGGTCGAGGGGAAGCCCGGGTTCAGGCCGCACCGTGACATCGACAACGCGTCGCCCGACTCCCACATGCACCGCCGCAGGGCGCAGTCCGAGGAGGCGTGCGACCTCTGCCGCGACGCTCGAGGCGATCACGCCGTTGTCTGCCACGATCCCCACAGTGTCGTGGGTCAGCCGATGCCTCGCGCGCCGAGCGGGGGAGATCGCCAGAATGAGCAGCGCGAGTCCGACCGCGATGCACAGCACCCCAGAGCCCACAACTGCTGCGGGCGAGGCGGAGGCCGGAGCGTCTCGAAGCGTGGCGATGGCGGCCGACGGTGAGACCCAGAGCGGCGGGCGATCCAGCATCTGCAGTACCGTCTCGGCCGCTGCCCAGCACAGCGCGAGGGCGACCACGATCACGACGATCGTTGCAGGGGTGCTTCGTGATGCATGCAGTTCTCGTCGCACAACGCGTTCTTGAGCTCGGTCGCTCATCGCAGTCTCCGTCTCTTCGCGACTTCCGCGCCGGTGATCGTCAGATCGACGCGTGCGATGTCGCGACCGAGCAGGTCGGCCAAACGAGCTTGCAAGTCGCTTTGCGCACGATCGAGACGATCGAGAATGACCGGGGTCGATTCGACCGCCGCGGCGTCCAGCAGATTTGGAACGGTGAGCGGGCTTCGTACGTGCACGGCGAGTCCGCTGCCGTATGCCGAGACCGATGCGCGAACGCTTCGGGTCGGGACGCCGAGGCACTCGGCCGCAGCGGCGCGGGCCACACCGTTGAGTACACGATCTTGTACCTCGGTGCGGCCGGGGATCGCGGGGGCTGCGAAGGTCATGAGGTGCGCCTGCCCGAGAACGCGCCGATTACGGCGCGCACATCGATTTGGCCGCTCGCAATGCGGCCAATGAGCGCGCCGATCGCGGTGCAGACGGCGACGAGGAGGAACCCCCAGAAGCCGAACGCGAGTGCGGCGAAGGCGAGGGCCGCTCCGATGAGAGCTCCGGAGGCCGTCGCACTCATGCGACGCGACCTTCATCAGACTCGGCGTCCTCCGACGGCAGGTGTACGTCGTCGACGGCGATGTTGACCTCGACGACTTCCAGACCGGCAAGTTCGGATACGGCGCGGGCGACAGCGGTGCGCACCTGGGCAGACACCGTGTGAATCGGTGACGGGTATTCGACCACGATCGTCACATCGACTGCGGCCTGCGTCTCTCCGACCTCGACCTTGACTCCCTGAGTCAGATCGGTGGCGTTGATCGCATCGCGAATCGCACCGAGCGTGCGTGCACCACCCGAACCGAGCGCGAAGACGCCCGGAACCTCTCGCGCGGCGATACCGGCAACTTTGGCGACAACGTGGTCGGCAATGGTCGTTCGGCCTGCGGTTGCTCCGGTCGCCGCCGCGGCGTCAGAGGCGGACTGCTTCGCGGTGACTCGGTCGACGCGGGGCGCTGCGGGGGTGGTGGGCTTCGTGGTGTCGGCCATGATGGCTCCTATCTCATTGGGTGAGGAAAAATCCACGTGCTTGTGGCGCGTGAACCGAGCGCGGTAGCGTCGCTCACAAGTAAGAGGGCGATCGCGGCACAATCGTCACAAAAAAGTTTCGGGAGGCTCCGACGAACGCGAACGAGGCCTGGCGCGGCGATATCTCAGAGGTGGGTGACGCGATACTCGTCGCGCGCGCCATCGACCAGGATGCGCGGGCGTTCCGTGAGATCGTGTGTCGCTACAGCAGGCTGATGCGCGCCTACGTCGCCCGGCTGCTGGGTTCGCAGTCGGAGGCCGACGATGTCGTGCAAAACGCGTTCGTTGTTGCGTGGCGCAAGCTTGAGACGCTGCGTGATCCGTCAGCGCTGAAACCGTGGCTCATGCGTGTCGCGAGCCACGAGGCGACGGCGGTGCTGCGACAGCGGGCTCCGCAGGTGCCAATCGACGCTGTCGCCGAGACCGCCTCGCCCGGCCCCGGCCCCGATCGCGTCGTGTTGCAGCGCGCGCAGGTCTCCGCGGTGTCGGCGGTGCTCGGTACGCTTCCAGAAACGCAGCGGCAGTGCTGGTTGCTTCGGGAGATGGCAGGCTTGAGCTACGAGGAAATCGCCGCGGAGCTCGGAGTGCCGGCGAGCACTGTGCGCGGACAGTTGGCCCGGGCGCGAACCGCAATCACCGTGAGCATGGAAGGATGGCGATGAGCGAACACGATCCACGACTCGAGTGCGGCCGCACGCTCGGCGACGTCAGTTCCTTCCTCGATGCCGAGGTTGCCGAGCAAGATCCGCACATCTCCGAGTGTCCCTACTGCCAGAACGCGCTCGAGGCCTTGAGTGGCTCATCGGGTGCGGCTCGAGCGCTGCTGGAGTCCGAAGCCGAACAGCTACCGGAGCCGTCGTCGAACTGGTTCGCGGGCATTATGGATGCGATCGCACTCGATCTGCAGGCGGGGCGCGCACTCCCGATCTCGCACCCCGACCCGCGCGTCGCCATCTCCATTGACGAGGGAGCGGTGAAGTCGCTTCTGCGAGCGACGGGCGACGGGGTACCCGGCGTCATCGTCGGTTCGGTCGTGTTGTCGGGCGACGTCGAGACTCCCGAGGCGCCAGTCGGCATTACGCTCAGCATCAGTGCGGAATGGTCAGTGAGCATCCCTGAAGTGAGCGAGCGACTGCGGATCGAGGCCGCTCGAGCGTTGGGTCAGCACACGGAGTTGCACGTCGAACGCATTGATATCGAAGTTGTGGATGTGCACGGCTATCGCCAGAAAGAGGGTGCCTGATGCCTGTGGAATCACACGCTGATGATCCGGTGCGCGCGGAGGCAGACGCAGACGCGGTTGCCGGGGTTCCCGGAGTCGCAGCGGTCTATCCCGAACGTGCGGGCCTGCGTGCAGTCGCCGAGTCGGTCACTCGGCGGCTCGCCTCGCAAGAATCCATCGCCGCAGCAGTCACCATCGCCACCGACCGCGAGGCGGTGACGCCGGAAGTGGCGCGTGTGGTCGCGGATGCGCTGCTCACCGAGACCGCGTCGACCGCGTCGACATCGCCTGCGGGCATTGTTCGCGTGCGCGTCGCGCGCATCGCGGAGTCGTGAGGAGTCGCGTGCGCGGCACCGGTCGCGTGCGCCGCGCACTGTGGTGGGGTGCCGACTACCTCGCTGCGCTGCGGTGGCAGGTCGCGGCTCGCTTCTCTCGCAGCAGCCCAGGTGACTTCCGTTCGGGTGCCGGATCGCCGGTCGTGATCATTCCCGGCGTGTACGAGCCGTGGCGCTTCATGCTCCCGCTGATCCGTCATGTGCACGCACTCGGGCACCCGGTGCACGTGCTCGATCCGCTGCGCAGCAACCGTGTTCCAGTGGTGGATGGCGCGCGCATGGTCGATGCGTTCCTTGCCGCTACTGAGATCACCGATGCCGTCGTGATTGCGCACAGCAAGGGGGGTCTCGTCGGCAAGCACGTGATGGCCTTCGGCGAGCACGCCGATCGGGTGCGCGCAATGGTGGCCATCGCAGCGCCCTTCGGGGGCTCGCGTTACGCGCGACTCATGCCGGGGCGCACGCTGAGAGCGCTGTCGCCGGTTGATCCCACCATCCGCCTCCTGGTGGCGGCCCCCGAGGCCAACGCGCGTATCACGTCCGTCTTCGCGGCCTTCGACCCGCACATTCCCGAGGGTAGCGAGTTGCTCGGCGCGCGCAACGTGCGCATCGACACGGGGGGTCACTTCCGCATTCTCGACCACCCCGAGGTGCTCGAAACGGTGCGCACGGTGCTCGCCGAGACCGGGGGTCGCTGAGCTTATAGTTCACCGGAGGCGCGGAGTGCAACCCGTGCGGGTGATCCCGCAGCCGCGCAGCATTTCTGCGTACCCTGGCGATGATCGGGGGAATCATGAGCGAGAGCAGCGAGCAGCGGACAGACGAACTCAGCGCACCGACGGGTGCGGAGCGCGAGTATCGGGCGATCCCGAGCACTGGCCGGGCAGCGCCCCGGGCACTGGTGCTCGGAGCGACCGGATACCTGGGCGGGCGGCTCGTGCCGCGGCTGCTGCGCGCCGGGTATCGCGTGCGTACGCTGTCGCGCTCGGCGGAGCGCATTCATGCCTTCCCGTGGTCGGGCGAAATCGAGGTCGAGGTGGGCGACGCCGCTGACGCTGATGCCGTGCGCCGGGCCACCGACGGGGTCGACGTCGTGTTCTATCTGGTGCATTCGATGTCGAGCGGCACTGCGTTCGCCGAGCAGGATCGCGAGATCGCCGAGAACGTCGCCGCCCGTGCGCAAGAGGCCGGAGTGCGGCGCATCGTCTATCTTGGCGGGTTGCACCCGGAGGGGGTGCGACTCTCGCCTCACCTGGCATCGCGCAAGGAGGTCGGGGAGATCCTGCTCGGATCCGGGGTGCCGACGCTCGTGCTGCAGGCGGGCGTGGTGATCGGATCGGGCTCGGCGTCGTTCGAGATGGTGCGCCATCTGACGGAGGTGCTGCCCTACATGCCGGCGCCGAAGTGGGTGCGCAACTTCATTCAGCCGATCGCCGTGCGAGACGTGCTCCACTACCTGCTGCTCGCCGCCCGGGCCGACGCCGAGGTGAGTCGTGTGCTCGACATCGGCGGGCCCGACGTGCTGCGCTACGGGCAGATGATGAACGGGTACGCCGTCGAAGCCGGGTTGCGCCAGCGAGCGATCGCTTCTCTGCCGGTGCTGACGCCGAAGCTGGCGTCGCTGTGGGTCGGCCTCGTCACCCCGGTGCCGGCGTCGATCGCGCGCCCACTCGTCGAATCGCTGCAGCACCGGTGCGTGATGAGCGATCACGACGTCGACGCCATTCTGCCTCGGCCGTCGTCAGGTCTGACGCCGTATCGCGAGGCGGTGCGACTCGCACTCGGCCGCATCGAACTCGACGCGATCGAGACGAGCTGGGTCGACGCGCGAGTGACCGCGCCGAGCGAACCGTTGCCGAGTGACCCAGAGTGGGCGGGGCGCACGGTGTTCTCGGATGCCCGTGAACGCGAGTCGAGTGCGACGCCCGAGGCGGTGTGGTCGGTGATCACGCAGATCGGCGGTGAGACCGGGTGGTATTCGGCGCCGCGGCTGTGGGCGCTGCGCGGGTGGTACGACCGGGTGACCGGGGGAGTCGGGCTGCAACGCGGTCGACGCTCGCGAGCTCGGCTCGCCGTGGGTGACGCGCTCGACGTGTGGCGCGTCGAGGCGATCGAACCGAGTCGGGTGCTGCGCCTGCGGGCTGAGATGCGGGTGCCGGGGCTTGCGTGGCTCGAGCTCGGCGTCGAACCCACCGAGCGGGGCTCGCGCTATTCGCAGCGCGCCGTGTTTTTTCCGCGCGGTCTCGCGGGTCGACTGTACTGGCTCTCGATGCTACCGTTCCACGGGCTGATCTTCAGTGGAATGGTCGCGCGCATCGTGTCGATCGCGGAGGGGGAACATGCCCGTCACGCGCGGTGAGCGGCAGGCCTGGCGATCCGCCACCGTGCACCGTCATCGGCGACTGCCTCAGTGCTCGTGTCATCCATGATTTGAAAGTTCCACTGAGTGAGTAGTACAGTGAGTGTGCAATAACTCAACGGTCGAACTCGGGGGAACGGGACAGTGCCGCAGAACATTGTGAAAAATGAATCGGAGCATCTCTATGCGACCGAGCCGCTGGCCGCGGCGGGGAAAGCGCTGGCATCGGCGCTGCTGCGGCTGAGGCGGTCTGAGCACCAGCAGGAGACGCGGAGGATCGGGGCTTCGGGGCTCTCGAGCCTCGACCTCCGCGCACTCCGCTATCTCGTGCAGGCCTCGCGCGACGGCCGCCACATCGGGCCAAAAGATCTGATCGGCATGCTCGGCACCTCGAGCGCCAACGTCACGAACATTGTCGACCGTCTGGTGCGCAAGGGCTTCATTGACCGAGTGAGCCACCCCACCGATCGACGCGCCCATTATCTCGAACCCTCCGACACCGGTCGTGAGCAAGTCGATGCCGTGTTCTCCCGGCATCACGCAGCGCTCGTGGCCGAGATCGATGAGCTCGACCCCACCGAGGCCGAACTGGCCGCGCGGGTGATCGAGCGCCTCACGAGCGCACTCGACGCGCTCGACTGAACCCGGATCGGAGCATCCTCTCATGTCCACACCCGAACCTACCCGGGCCCCCTGGCGTCGCTGGATCGACCGGCTGACGCCCTGGCGGCAACGTCCCAGTGACGAGCCGCGACGGCTCGAACTCGACGATGTCAACGTCGTCGATCGGCCGATGCTCAAGCGCGCCGTCGCCGGCACCGTCGTGGGCAACCTCATGGAGTGGTACGACATCGGCATCTACGGCTACCTCGCCGTGATTCTCGGCCGCGTCTTTCTCCCTGATGCGTCGGCGGGCGCCCAGTCGCTGTTCTCACTCGGCGTGTTCGCCGTGACCTTCGTAGCGCGGCCGCTGGGCGGCATCATTCTCGGTCAGCTCGGTGACCGCCTCGGCCGCCAGAAAGTGCTCGCCTTCACCCTGATCATGATGGCCGCCGCCACGTTCTTGATCGGCGTGCTGCCCGACTTCTCGGTGATCGGCGTCTTCGCCCCGATCCTGCTCATCGTGCTGAAGCTCGCTCAGGGCTTCTCGACCGGCGGCGAGTACGCCGGCGCGACCACGTTCATCACCGAGTACGCCCCCGATCGTAAGCGCGGCTTCTACGCCTCGCTGCTCGACATGGGCTCGTACTTTGGCTTCGCGATCGGCGCCGCCTTCGTATCGGTGCTGCAGCTCACCGTTTCGGCCGAGGCTATGGACGGGTTCGTCTGGCGCGTGCCGTTCCTCGTCGCACTGCCGCTTGGCCTCATCGCGATCTACTTCCGACTCAAGATCGAAGACACCCCCGCATTCCAGGCGGCGCAAGACGCGGCTGAACAGGCGAGCACCGAGGCGCAGGCGGCAGAGAATGCGCCGAAGGGCGTCATCGCCCTCGTCCGTGCATACTGGCGCGAACTGCTCACCGCATTCGTACTCGTCGCCGCCGCAAACACGGTCGGCTACGCACTGACCTCGTACATGCCGACCTACCTCACGGGCACGCTCGGCTACGACGAGACCCACGGCACGCTGCTCACCCTGCCGGTGCTCGTCGGCATGGCGCTCTGCATCCCGCTGACTGGCATGCTGTCGGATCGCATCGGCCGCCGCAAGGTGCTCTTCATGGGCGCCGGCAGCGCGATCGTGCTCGCCGTGCCGGCCTTCCTCTTCATGATGCACGGTGCGAACTGGTCGACCCTGCTCGGGCTGGTGCTGCTCGCCGTGCCCGTGACGTTCTATATCGCGAACCTGGCATCGTCGTTGCCTGCGCTCTTCCCGACGTCGTCGCGCTACGGCGGTATGGGCATCTCGTACAACCTTTCGGTCGCGCTGCTCGGAGGCACCGCGCCCGTGATCATGGAGGCGCTGGTACAGCTCACGGGCACGGCGCTCGCGCCCGCCTTCTACGTGATCGGTACCTCGATCGCCGGCCTCATCGCGGTGTTCGTGCTCAAAGAATCGGCGCGACGCCCGCTGCCCGGTGCGATGCCGAGCGTGCTCACCGAAGAGGAAGCGGTCGAACTCGTCGAGACTCAGGATACGAACCCGGACATCGACCTCGACGAGCTGTTCCCGGAGCGCGTCGCTGACCAAGCCGACGAGCCGCAACCCGAGCCTGAGCCCGAGCGCGCTTAGGCGGTCGAACATGAGCGATCCGGAGCGCACCGCCGACGGCCGATACATCATCGTGCACGGTCGTCGGTGGCGCGCCACGGATCCGGTGCTGCCGCCGCGCCTGGTCGCCGCACTCCGCTCGGAGCTCGGCTCGGCACGCTCGCGCATCGGGCACCTCGACTCCGAGGATGAGCGACGGCCGGTGCGCGATCGCGTGCAGTGGGCAAAAGAAGGCCTCGGCGAACGCGGCACCGCGTGGTGGGAGCTCGCCGAGTCGGAGCGCGTGGCGCGGGCCGAAGACCGGCTGCGCCGTCTGCGGGAGTAACGGCCACCTCCTACCAGTCGGGGCAGGGGTCGGTCGATCCCCTGGCCGATGCAGGATCGTGCAGGCAGGCTCGGAACGTGCGTAGTCCATCGGAATCCACATCGCCGCTGCAGGTCGTCACGCGGCGATCGGTGAATGTGCTGCGACCGATCCTGACCCGCTACCGACTTCTGGTCGCTCTCAAAGCCGCGATCGGTGTGACGGCGGCATGGCTGATCGGGCGGCTACTCCCCATGCCTCTGGAGCAGTACGCGTACTACGCGCCACTCGGGGCACTGCTGGGTGTCGCCCCCACGATCGTGAGTTCGATGCGTACGAGTCTCGAACTGCTGAGCGGCATCGCGATCGGCCTCGTGATCGGGTGGAGCCTCGTCGCCCTCGGTTGGCCCTGGTACGTGCGTGCACCGCTCGCGGCCGGGCTCGGCATGCTGATCGCCGGAGTGCGCAAGCTCGGGGAAGGCCGCGTGTACGTCGCGATCGCTGGTGTCTTTGTGGTGATTCTGGGGGCCGGCGACCCCGAATCGTATGTCGCCGGGTACATCGCCCAGTTCGGGCTCGGGCTCGCCGTCGGCACCCTCGTGAACCTGATCTTCATCCCTCCACTCGCATTCGGGTATGCGCGTGCCCGGGTCGCCGAGTTGAAGACCGACCTCGCGGCTTCCGCCGACGACCTGGCCGAAGTGCTGGGGGCAGAATGGCCGCCGGATCGCGCGGACTGGCTCGACGAGGCGCGCCGGCGGCAGCGCTACGTCGACGAAGCCGAAGCGATGGTGCAGGAAGCTCGAGAGAGCGGGTTCGCGAATCCGCGCGCGCTGTGGCGACGCGACGACGCGAGCGGTGATGACGCCGACATCGAGACGCTGCGCTACGTCGGGCTGCGCATCGCCGATATCGCCGATGCGCTGAGCGGGGCGATGTGGCAGCGGCCGGTCGCGGTCGAGATTCCGGTTGAGGCACTGGAGGTGCTCGGGGACGCACTGCATGCCCTCGCGGAATACTTGCGCGCGTGGAACACCGGCATCGAGCTCGAGGCAGCCCGTGCGGCAGCCGCCGCCGAGGTCGCTGCAGTGGGGGAGGTATTCATGCGCGCGTCGGCCGAATCGGGATTCGGCACGATCGTGTTCGCGCTGCGTGCCTCGCTCGGACGCATCGACGAGCGCACGGCCGGCGAGCAGTAGCGTTCGGGCGTGCGTCGCTTAGAGTCGGCGTCGCCGGCGAGCGGCGAGCGCGAAGACACCGCCGACGATGAAGGCTGCTGCGGCGATCAGGCCGACTGGCACGACCTGCTCGGACGCACCGGTGCGCGCGAGCATCGGGCCCTGCCCGGTGGCCGACGCGTTCGCTTCGGCTGTTGGCGACGGTGGGGCTGTCGGCAGAGCTGGGTCCACCGGGTCTACCGGATCGACGGGGTTCACCGGATCCACCGGCACCGGCAAGCCCGTCACCGCGAGCGTGCCGTCGGGGGCCACAACGGGCACGCTGAGCGTCGCGTTTGACAGTGCGACGCCGACCGCCGAGCCCGAGAACGTGACGCTGCCAGCCGAGGTGCTCGTCGCGCGAGCGTCGGCGGTGTACGCGAGTGTGGCGGTCTCACCAGCGCTGAGGCGCGCCGTCCAGTGCACGGCGCGCCCGTCGATCGTGGCTGCGCCGAGCGACGCGGTGGCATCGCGCAGCGTCGCGCTCGCCGCAGCGGTCGTGACCGCATCGGACGCGAAGACATCGACCGTCGCGTTGCCCGTATTGCGGAGCGTGAGTGTCGTGGCGGCGCTCGCGGTGCCGGTGCCGGTCGCGACGACCGACGTGTCGCGCGTGAGCGTGAGGCCGAGCTCGATGGCGTCGGCCGTCGCCGTGCCTCCCGACCCCGCGAAGTAGGTGAGCGAGGTGAGGCGGCTGACCCCGGTGTCGGTGCCCGTACCCGCGTGCGCGTCGACGGTGCCCGAGGCCACCGCCGTGCCGGTGGCGAACACGCCACGGGCTGCGTCGGGCAATGCGGTGTTCGGGCCGAGGAACAGCACCCCGCCGTCGTCCACGAAATCGAACTGCTGCTCGACCACGAGATAGCCATCTGCGGGCTCGGGAACCGTGACTCCGAAGACCGCATAGCCGGACTGGGAGTCGGTCTCGTCAAGGGTGTAGTCGTCGCCAAGAGTCAGCATTGCGGTCGGGTCAGAGAATTCGGCGAGCGTGTCGGGGAGTGCGTCGAACGCGAAGACACGCGTGCCACCCGAGGTCGGAGCGAGCGTGCCGGGCCACTCCTCGGTGGAGCCGACTCCGACCCACTCGCCGCCGTGCGCGGCGTTCGCCGACTCCGACTCCGCGATGGCGCGCGCGACGAATCGCGGCGCTCCTGCGGGGCCGGTGGTCCAGGTGCCGATGGTGTTCAGAGTGCTCCAGGGCATTCCGGTGATCGGCGTCGAGAGGGGATACGCGGTGCCGCCGATCGTGGCAGTGCCGGTGATCGTCGTCGACGACGGGCCCGCGGTGTCGGTGCCCACGAAGATACCGAGCGTCGCCGACAGGTTCACCACTGACCCGGCGGCTTCGGCGTAGTTGACCGTGATGCGACTGCCGTTCCCTGACACGGCGTACGTCGCGAGCGGCACACCCGCGTCGTCGGTGATCTCGCCGGCTGCTGCGGATGCCGTGAGGCCGGCCGACAGGTCGACCGAGAACGAACCGCCCGGCACCGGCGCCGCTTCAGTCCACGCGACGCGCACTGCCGCGGTCGGAAAGATCGTCGACGGCCAGCTCGGCTCGCCGATAAAGTGCGGCTCGAGCGTCACCGATTCAATCACCGGTTCAGTGTCGAGCGGCGCGGGCGCTGTCGGTGCGGCATCTGCAGGCGTGGTCTCTGCAGGCGTGGTCTCTGCGTGTGCGGCGACGGACGCGAGTGGCCCGCTGAGGGCGAAGGCGGCAACCGCCAGCCCGCCGAACGCGGCAAGAAAACGTGAGCGAACAGCGCGCATGCGGGCCCTTCATCGAGACGGAATCGGTGCGGGATCGCGATCCCCCACATCACCCTAGGGGTCGGGGCGGCGCCCGCGCTAGTGCCCGAGCTATGTGGCTCCCGTGCCCGGCCTCTGTGCGTGGAGCACCGCGCAGGCACCTCACCCCCGCACCCACGTCAGAGGTCCCCACTGCATGCATCCCGCGCGATCGGGGTAACTTCGGACCGGTGCGAAGGCCGTTTGGGGCGCCAACACTGGTCCGAAGTTAGCCCAATCGCAGAAGGTTGGGTCGTGGGCGGCGGGGCGGCGCGGTGCCTACGCCGAGGCGGCGATGCGCACCGACGCCAATTGCTCGGCGCGCGTCGGGGCCACGTGCACGGTGACGAGCTCATCGACGTCGGCGAACTTCGCGAACGCCTCGAGCTCTTCGCGCACACGAGTGGCACCGCCGATCGCGGTGTACTGCATCATGCCGCGGATCTCCCGGCCAGCCGGGGTGTCGATCAGCTGGGAGGCCTCGTCGTAGGTGAGCTCCTGCTCGCGACCGCGTGAGAGGAAACGGCGTACGCGATCCACCTCGGCGCGAGCGAACAGCGTTTCGGCCTCGGCGTCGCTGTCGGCGGCGACCACGTTGACGCCCGCGCTGGCGTAGGGCTCGGGGTGCGCCTCGCTCGGCACGTAGTGGCTCCGGTAGTGGTCGATCGCCGACTTCAGCGCCTGCGGGGCGAAGTGCGAGGCGAACGAGTAGGGGAGCCCGTACTGCGCCGCGAGGCTGGCCCCGAACAGGCTGGACCCGAGGATGGTGAGCGGCACTCGGGTGCCGCGGCCGGGGTAGGCATTGACGGCGGTGCGCGGCAGCTCGTCAGAAAGATAGCGCTGCAACTCGGCGACGTCGTTCGGGAAGCTCTCGGCCGCCTCGTATGTGCGCCGCAGCGCGCGGAAGGTGGCGCCGTCAGAGCCCGGTGCCCGGCCCAGCCCGAGGTGGATGCGCCCGGGGTGCAGTTCTGCGAGCGTACCGAACTGCTCGGCGATGACGAGCGGCGAGTGATTCGGCAGCATCACGCCTCCGGCGCCGAGCCCGATGGTGTGCGTCTGCGAGGCGATGTGCGCGATGAGCACCGACGTCGCACTCGAAGCGATCGACGGCATGTTGTGGTGTTCTGCGTACCAGATGCGCGTGTAGCCGCCGGACTCCGCAAGCTGAGCGATCTCGACCGAGTGGCGGAACGCGTCCGCGATGGTGCCATCCGCTTCGACGGTGGCGAGGTCCAGAATCGACAGCGGGGTTGCACTCATAGTGAATGCAACCCCGCTGTCGGTGGGTCTATTCCGCCCGTGCGGCGGAGCGCTCGCGTTACTCGGCCGGGTCGATGATCGAGAGCAGCAAATGGCCGTTCGACACGGTCTGGCCGACCGGCGCGTCGACGCCCGCGACGATGCCGGAGCGGTGCGCGTAGATCGACTGCTCCATCTTCATCGCCTCGAGCACCACGATGAGATCGCCCTCGGCGACCTCCTGACCCTCTTCGACCGCGAGCTTCACGACGGTGGCCTGCATCGGTGCGGTGACGCTGTCACCGGCCGACGCGGCGATGCCGGCGCCCTTCGCGCGGCGCGGCGCGGGCCCGCGGGTGACCTCCTGGTCGACGAGCGGCAGCAGCGTCGCCGGCATGGTGACCTCGACGCGGCGACCCTCGACCTCGACGGTGACGGTGCGGCGCTTCGCATCTTGAGCGATCGGGGGCACTTCGCCCTCCCACGGCTCGATGTCGTTGTCGAACTCGCTCTCGATCCAGAGCGTGTAGACGCCGAAGGTGCCGTCGGGTGCCGTGAATGCGGGATCGCGCACGATCTTGCGGTGGAACGGCAGCACCGTAGGCAGGCCCTGGATCTCGAATTCGTCGAGCGCGCGGCGCGAGCGCTCGAGCGCTTCCTCGCGCGTCGCGCCAGTCACGATGAGCTTGCCGAGCATCGAATCGAACGCGCCTGAGACGACGTCGCCCGAGGTCACGCCCGTGTCGATACGCACACCGGGGCCCGATGCGGGCTTGAAGAGCGAGACGGGGCCGGGAGCGGGCAGGAAGCCGTTGCCCGGATCTTCTCCGTTCAGACGGAACTCGAAGGAGTGGCCGCGGGGCTCAGGGTCGCCGTACTCGATCACGCCGCCCTCGGCGATGCGGAACTGCTCGCGCACGAGGTCGAGGCCGGTGACCTCTTCCGAGACCGGGTGCTCGACCTGCAGGCGCGTGTTGACCTCGAGGAACGACACGGTGCCGTCTTTCGCGACGAGGAACTCGCAGGTACCCGCGCCGACGTAGCCGACCTCCTTCAAGATGGCCTTCGACGCCGCGTAGAGCTTCTCGTTCTGCTCCTCGGTGAGGAACGGTGCGGGCGCCTCTTCCACGAGCTTCTGGTGGCGGCGCTGCAGCGAGCAGTCGCGGGTCGAGACGACCACGACATTGCCGTGCGCATCGGCGAGACACTGCGTCTCGACGTGGCGGGGCTTTTCGAGGTACTTCTCGACGAAGCACTCGCCGCGGCCGAAGGCGGCGACGGCCTCGCGCGTGGCCGATTCGAAGAGCTCGGCGACTTCGTCACGCTCGTAGGCGACTTTCAGACCGCGACCGCCGCCGCCGAAGGCAGCCTTGATGGCGATGGGCAGGCCGACCTCGTCGGCGAACGCGAGCACCTCGTCGGCGTTCTGCACCGGGTCGCTGGTGCCGGCGGCGAGCGGGGCGCCCACCTTTTCGGCGACGTGGCGGGCCGAAACCTTGTCGCCGAGGCGCTCGATGGCGTCGGGGCCGGGGCCGATCCAGGTGAGGCCCGCGGCGATGACCGCACGAGCAAAGTCGGCGTTCTCGGCGAGGAAGCCGTACCCGGGGTGCACGGCGTCGGCGCCCGAGCGGCGGGCGACGCCCAAAATCTTCTCGATCACGAGGTACGTGTCGGCGCTGGTGGTGCCGTTCAGGGCGTAGGCCTCGTCGGCGAGCTGCGCGTGGAGCGCGTCGCGATCCTGATCTGCGTAGACGGCGACCGAGGCGATGCCGCTGTCTGCGGCGGCTCGGATGATGCGGACGGCGATCTCACCGCGGTTGGCGATGAGCACTTTACGAATACGCGACATGAGGTACAGCCTATTCGAGCGGTGCGGTCATCCCTTGGATATATCGCACAAACCTTTTCGTGAAACGTTACCGACGGCCACAGCGTGCGCGGATGTCGGCGGTGGCCCATAGGGTGTTGGCATGGACGTCGCGATGACTCTGGCCGAACGCCAACGCCGTACCCTGCTCCGTGGCGGTGGCTGGTATCTCGCGGGGGCGGCGGTGATGCTCGGGTGGTTGCTCGCGTGGCTCATCGCGCTGCCGCGGCTTTCGCCCGAGGTCATCGCGCAGACCTCGTTCTTTCACCTCGTGGCGACCTCAGTCATGCTCATCGGGTTCGTCATCGGCCTCGTTCTGCTGCTGCGAGATCAGCAGGCGTTCACCCCGCGGCTCGTCGCTTCGATGTCTGCCACCCCGGCCGCGACCGCCCCGGTGCCGGCGAAGCTCGTGCGCATTGTGCCCGCCCGCGGAAAACGCACAGTGCATCAGCTGCTGTACGCCGTGCACACGGAGCGCGGGGTCGTGCCCGTCGCACTCGCCTTGCCCGCGGCCGCGGTGCTCCCACCGACCGACTCCGGCGCGTGGTTGGTCATGGACCCGGCCCGACCCGACATCGCCCACTACGCGACGCTCGCCGACCCGGCGCAGCACGCCACGGCGCTCCAAGATCCCGCGCTCGCTCGGCTGACTCGAGTGCAGCGCGGCCTCGCGATCCCGGGCCGGGCCTCCCTCCCGCTCGTCTACGTCGGTCTGGGGGTGGCCGCACTCGCGTTCGCAGTGTTCACGATCTGGTTGACTACTGCGGCGTCATAAAGGGTGTGGAATCGGAGCGCATCCCGATAATCTGTGAATCGTGGCCGCGGATGAGTGGTCGCAGTGCAGACCCGATGGAGGATCCGATGGCCAGCAAGAACGAACTCGACGACCTGCTCAGCCAGGTTCCCACCGCCGACCTCGCCGCCAAGTTCGGCGTCGATGAGGCCACCATCGATGCGGCTGTGCGCCAGGCGCTGCCGGGTCTCGTGGGCGGCCTCGCCGTCAACGCCAGCGACGAGCAGGGCGCGGCGAAGCTCGCCTCGACGCTCGAGAAGCACGCTCCGCAGCAGGGAACGATCTCCCTCGATGCGATCGATGAAGCCGATGGCGAGAAGATCGTGAAGCACGTGCTCGGTGACAAGAAAGATGACGTCGCGCTCGCACTCGGCTCGAACTCGGGCAACTCGGTGATCTCCGGCCTCATCCCGCAGCTCCTCCCGCTCCTCGCTCCGATCGTGCTGCAGTTCCTCTCGGGCAAGGTCGGCGGTCAGACCTCCACCGTTGCCACGAATGATGGCGGCGGCCTCGGCGGCGTGCTCGGCAACTTGCTCGGCGGCGTGCTGGGCGGCGGCTCGGGCAACGCCCAGCAGTCCTCGGGTGGCGGCCTGGGCGATCTGCTCGGCGGCGTGCTCGGCGGCGGCTCCGATTCGAAGCAGTCGTCCGGTGGCGGCATCGGTGATCTGCTGGGCGGCCTGCTCGGCGGCGGCTCCGATTCCAAGCAGTCTTCAGGCGGCGGTCTCGGCGACCTGCTCGGTGGCCTGCTGGGCGGCAAGAAGTAGCCGACCCAGTTCAGAGTGACCAGCGAGAGCGGCTCCGGCACGGCCCGGAGCCGCTCTCGCTACACTGGCACCGTGGTGAATCCAGAGATCCAAGGCCGGGTGTACCCCTCGACTGCGCCGTACCTCGTCGGCCGCGAGAAGGTGCGCGAATTCGCACGAGCCGTGCACAGCGCGTCGCCGCTGCATCATGACCCCGAGGCGGC
Organism: Leucobacter japonicus; assembly: GCF_001273855.1. NCBI lineage: Bacteria > Bacillati > Actinomycetota > Actinomycetes > Micrococcales > Microbacteriaceae > Leucobacter > Leucobacter japonicus. The sequence goes on from NZ_JHBX01000141.1 coordinate 132,530, forward strand.
CCGAGTCGCCGGCTACACCGACGTGGTGGCACCGCCCACCTTCGCGGTCGTGGTGCAAGAAGGCACACTCGCACAGCTGCTCGCCGACGACGAGGCAGGCGTCGACTTCTCCCGAGTCGTGCACGGCGACCAGCGCTTCAGTTATTCTCGGCCGATCGTCGCCGGTGACGAGCTCACCGCGACGCTCACGATCGCGGCAGTGAAGCAGCTCGGCGGGCACTCGATGGTGACCGCGTCGAGCGACGTGGTCGACGCCGATGGTGCGCACGTCGTGACGGCCATCTCTACGCTCGTCGTTCGCGCCGAGGAGGAGCACGCATGACCGCCGCAGACTTTTCTCAGCTCACCGTCGGTGACGTCGTCGCCGAACGCGAGATCGCGCTGACCCGCGACCACCTCGTGCGCTACGCGGGCGCCTCGGGCGACTTCAACCCGATCCACTACCGCGATGACGTCGCGACCTCGGTGGGGCTCCCCGGCGTGCTCGCGCACGGCATGCTCACGATGGGCGTCGCGGGCTCGGTTGCCACCGACTGGCTCGGCACCGCCGGGCATGTCGCCGACTTCCAGTCGCGCTTCACCCGACCGGTTCCCGTCGATGCCGTCGCCGGTGCGACGCTGACGGTCACCGCGACGGTCGGTGCCCTCGACGCCGAGGCCCGCACCGCACGCCTCGATCTGAAGGTCGTGTTCGACGGCGCGACGGTGCTCGGCAAGTCGCAGCTCGTGGCGGCGTTCGCGTGATCCTGCCCGAGATCGGACCCGAGCCCGCGGGCGACGGCACCCCGTTCTCGCAGCTCACGACGATGCGCGTTGGCGGCCCCGCCGAGCGCGTGCTCGTCGCGCACGAACTGCAGGAGCTCGTGGCGTTCGCGCAGGGGCTGTGGGATACGGACGAGCCGTGGCTGCTGCTCGGTGGCGGCTCGAACACCGTTATGCACGACGACGGCTTCCCGGGAACGGTGCTGCTCGTGCGCACCACGGGCATCGCGCCGGTCGAAGACGACGCACTGCCCGAGGGCAAGATTCGTCTGCGAGTGCAGGCCGGGCACGACTGGGATCACCTCGTCGCGGCGTGCGTCGAGAACGGCTGGTCGGGCATCGAAGCCCTCTCGGGCATCCCGGGCGCTGCGGGTGCGGCTCCGGTGCAGAACATCGGCGCGTACGGTCAAGAGCTCTCGGACGTACTCCACTCGATCGAGTTTCTCGATCGCGACCGCGGGTACGCCCGGCGCATTCCCGCCGAAGATCTCGGTCTTGCGTACCGCGACTCGGCGATCAAGCAGGGTCTCGAAGGCGTCGTGCTCTCCATCGACATCGTGCTGACCGTGGGTGAGGTGGGCCCCGGGCGCCGTGCGCACGCCGCCCCCGAGGTGCTCTCCGAGCCGATCGCGTACGCGCAGCTGGCCGGCGCGCTCGGCGTCGAGATCGGCGATCGGGTGCCGATCCGCGACCTGCGCGATTCGGTGCTCGGCCTGCGCGCATCCAAGGGCATGGTGCTCGATCCCGATGACCATGACAGTTGGAGCTCTGGCTCGTTCTTCACGAACCCGATCGTGACCGAGCGCTTCGCCCATGAGCTGCCCGAGAACGCCCCGCGCTTTCCGCAGCCGGTGCCCGAGGTCGCGGACGCCGTGACGACGTTCGAGGAGCTCGAGGCGGGGTACCCGATCCGTGTGCCGCAGGCGACGCCCGAGCGCATGGTGAAGCTGTCGGCCGCCTGGCTCATCGAGCACGCCGGGGTGCAGCGCGGCTTCCACCTGCCCGGGTCGGGTGCGGCGATCTCGTCGAAGCACACGCTCGCCATCACGAATCGCGGCGGTGCCACGGCGCATGACGTCGCGGAGCTCGCGCGCTTCGTCGTGCAGCGGGTGCAGCAGGAGTTCGGCGTGATCCTGGCGCCCGAGCCCAACCTCTACGGCCTCGAGCTGTAGCCGAGACCATGCGGGTCCAGGTCGTCGGGCAGGGTCGCATGGGCGCCGCGCTGCATCACGTGCTGCGCGAGGCCGGCGTCGACGTACTGCCGCTTGCCGGGCGCGGAGCCACGGGCCGTGATGCCGACGGCCGGTCGGCCGACGTCGTGTTGCTCGCGGTGCCCGACGCCGAGATCTCCGCTGCGGCAGTGCTGGTCGAGCCCGGCCCGATCGTCGCGCATCTCTCCGGCGCGACGACGCTCGCACCGCTCGCACCGCACGAGCGCTTCAGCGTGCACCCGCTGCTCTCGGTGACGGGAGCCGAGACGCGGTTCGCGGGTTCCTGGGCAGCGCTCTCGGCGGCCGGAGAGCGGGCGCACGCCGCAGCGATCTGGCTCGCGGGGCAGCTTGGCCTGCGCACGTTCGCAGTGAGCGATGCGGATCGCGCGGCCTATCACGCGTCTGCGTCGATCGCGGCGAACTTTCTGGTGACGCTCGAAAGCGTGGCTGAGCGACTCGCATCGACGGCCGGGGTGCCGCGAGAGGCCCTAGTGCCGCTGGCACGCGGGGCGCTCGACAACTGGGAGCATCTCGGCGCCGTCCGCGCATTGACCGGCCCGGTCGCGCGCGGCGACGAAGCAACGATCGCACGGCAGCGTGCCGCGGTGACGGAGCGCCTGCCCGATGCCGTACCGCTGTACGATGCGATGGTGACCGCGAGTCGAGAACTGGCGGCGCAGCACGACGACACGACGGGGCAGCCGACCGGCGCTCGCGACCAGACCGAGGAGACCCGATGAAGATCGTGCGCACGGTGCGCGAACTGCGTGAGCAGGTGCGCAATGCGCGGGCTGCGGGATCGCCGCACGTCGGGCTCGTACCGACCATGGGCGCGCTCCACGAGGGGCACCTCTCGCTCGTGCGCGCGGCGCAGCAGGCCGGGGGCTTCGTGGTGCTGTCGATCTTCGTGAATCCCAAGCAGTTCACCGAGGCGTCCGACCTCGACTCCTACCCGCGCCAGGAAGAGGCCGATGCGGCGCTCGCCGCAGGCGCGGGCGTCGACGTGATCTTCGCCCCCGACGCGACCGAGCTGTACCCCGGCGGGTTCGCGACGAACGTGCACGTGGGCGGCCCCCTGACTGAGACCCTCGAGGCCGCCGGGCGCGGGCCCGAACACTTCGACGGCGTCGCGACGGTCGTGTCGAAACTGCTCATCGCCGCCGGCCCCGACGCCGCCTACTTCGGGCAGAAAGACGCGCAGCAGCTGCTGGTCGTGCGCCGTATGGTCGCCGACCTCGGGCTGCCCGTCGAGATCGTGGCCTGCCCGACGGTGCGCGACGACGATGGGCTGGCGAAGTCGAGCCGGAACGTGCGCCTGAGCACTGAAGATCGCGCACGGGCTCTCGCGATCCCGCGCGCCCTCGAAGCCGCCGAAACCGCGCTCGCGCTGGGGGAGACCCGCGTCGCCGCACTGCATGCCCGCGCCGCCGCAGTGCTCACCGCTGCGGGCATCGAGCCCGAGTACCTCGCGTTCGTCGACACGAGCGCCCTCGCGCCGCTCGAGACGATCGAGGCCCCCGCGCTGCTCGCCATCGCCGCGCGCGTGGGCACGGTGCGGCTCATCGACAACACGCTGCTGACTCCGCCGACTGCTGATGGGTTCGGCGATCCACCCGCCTTGCATCACCCCCACCCCGAGGAGCGTTGACATGCCGAAGGTTTCGATTCCTGCGCTCGCCGAGAAGCGCGCCGCCGGCGAGCCGATCGTCATGGTGACGGCGTACGACTACCCGGGTGCGCGCGCCGCCGAGCGGGCGGGCGTCGACATGGTGCTCGTCGGCGATTCGGGCGCCCAGGTGGTGCTCGGCTACGACTCGACCGTGCCAGTCACGACCGACGAGATGCTGGTGCTCGCCCGCGCCGTGCGCCGCGGCACCGAGACCGCGTTCGTCGTGTGCGACGTGCCGTTCGGGTCGACCGAGGTGTCGGATGCGCAGGCGGTCGAGACTTCCATCCGGTTCGTGAAAGAGGCGGGCGCCGATTCGGTGAAGCTCGAGGGCGGCTCGGAGTCGCGCCTCAGCCGCATCCGCGCGATCGTTGCGGCGGGCATCCCGGTGGTGGCGCACCTCGGGCTCACCCCGCAGACCGCGACCGCGCTCGGAGGCATGCGCGCGCAGGGGCGCACCGGTGCGAGCGCGGCCAAGCTCGTGCGCGAGGCCCGTGGCGTGCAAGAAGCGGGTGCCTTCTGCCTCGTCGTCGAGGCCGTGCCCGCCGAGATCACCGAGCTGCTGCGCGGTGAGCTCAGCATCCCGATCATCGGCATCGGGGCGGGCGATGCCGACGGGCAGGTGCTGGTGCTCAATGATCTGCTCGGGATCACCGAGGGTCACACCGCGAAATTCGTGAAGCGGTACGGCAGCGTCGGCGACGACTCCGTGGCCGCCATCGAGGCGTACGCGGCCGAGGTGCGCTCGCGCACCTTCCCCGGCCCCGAGCACCGCTACGCCGCGACCGATGAGGCGATCGCGGCGGCGCGGGCCGAACTCGGCGAGTAGCGCGCCGGCTACCGCGCGAGGCTGATCGCGGGCGAGGCGAGCGCCCCGACGCGATCGAGCCCAGCGCGCAGGTCGCGGATGAGGTCGTCGGCCGACTCGAGCCCGATCGAGAGGCGCAGCAGCCCCGGAGTGATGCCAAGGCGATCGTTGATCTCGTCGGTGAAGGTCGCGTGCGTCGAGGTCAGCGGGTGGATCACCATCGAACGCGTATCGCCGATACCGGTCATGCGCGAGAAGACGCGCACCCCGTTGACGAAGGCGCGGGCGCCCTCGACGCCGCCGCGCACCGTGACACCGAAGATCGAACCGGTGCGGCCCGAGTAATCGCGCAACGCGATGTCGTGCAGGGCGTTCGACGGGAGCCCGGAGTAGTCGACCGATTCGACCTCTGGCTGCTCCTCGAGCCACGCGGCGATGCGCAGCGACGACTCGACGTGGCGCTCCATGCGCAGCGACAGCGTCTCCATGCCCTGGTGCAGCAAGAAGCCGTTGAAGGGTGACAGTGACGGCCCGATGTCGTTGACCACGGCCTCGCGCGCCGTGCGAGCGTAGGCACCCGTGCCGAAACGGTCGAGCATCGAGCCCAGCCCGGGCCGCGGGGCGTTCGTGATGAGCGGGTAGGCGCGGCCGGCGCGCTCGGCGGCCTCCCAGTCGAAAGTGCCGCCATCGACGAGCGCGCCGCCGACCGCAGCGCCGTGGCCGGTGAGAAACTTCGTGGTCGAGTGCACCACGATGTTCGCGCCGTGCTCGAACGGGCGGATCAGCGCGGGCGTACCGATGGTGTTGTCGACGACGAGCGGCAGGTGGTAGCGCGCGGCAACGGCGGCGATGCGGCGCAGATCGGTGACGTCGTTGCGCGGGTTCGGAATGGTCTCGGTGTAGATCGCCTTCGTGTTCGGGCGAATCACCCGATCCCACTCGGCGTCGTCCGCCGCATCCCAGACATAGTCGACGTCGATGCCGAAACGCTTGAAACTGCGGCCGAACAAGATGCGGGTGCCGCCGTAGATCGAGGCGGTCGAGACGATGTGATCGCCCTCCTGCGCGAGCGTGAAGAGCGCGGCCGAGATCGCGGCCTGCCCGCTTGACACCGCGACGGCTGCACTGCCGCCCTCGAGTGATGCCAGGCGCTCCTCGGCAACCGAGTTCGTTGGGTTGCCCTGGCGCGAGTAGATCGGATCTGTCGAGCGACCTGCGAAGCGGTCGACCTGGTCGTCGAAGTCATCGAACACGTAGCCCGCCGACATCGCGATCGGCGGTACACGCAGACCGGTGTTCAGATCAGGGTACTCGCCGGCGTGCACCTGGCGGGTGTCGAAGTCGAACCCCTCCCAATCGGTGACGGGCTGTGCAGTGTCGAGGGGCTGGTCGCTCATCGGGTGGCCTCCAGGTCGAGGGCGGGCAGTGACGTTTCGGATGCGGCGGGTGCCGCAGTGGCAGGCGCCGGGGGAGCGGGGAGGATCGACGCGACGCGATCCACCGCCGCTCGAATGGTCTGCGGCGCGCAGGCGAGGTTGATGCGCACGTGGCCGGCTCCGCCGTCGCCGAAGAAGGCGCCGTCGTTGAAGGCGACTCGGGCGTCGTGCAAGATACGGGAGTACGGATCGTCGCCGAGGCCCACCGCTCTGAAATCGAGCCAGACGAGGTAGCCCGCGTCAGGCCGCGTGACGCGTACGCCCGGCAGACGTGCGGCGATGAGCTCGGCGAGGAGCGCGAAGTTCGTCTCGATCTGCGCGATCGCGCGGTCGAGCCAGTCGCGGGACTCGGTGAAGGCGGTCGTGTTGGCGTGCAGGCCAAGAATGCTCACGCGCGTGACGGCCTCGGGGGGCAGGCGGTTCAGTACCTCGTTCGCGCGCTCATCGGCGGCGACGAGCACGGCGCACTTGGCACCCGCGAGGTTCCAAGCCTTGCTCGCGGACAGTGTGGAGACGGCGAGCGCGCCGACCTCGGCCGCGAGGGGCGCGAACGGGGTGAACTGCGCCCCCGTATAGGTGAGTGGTGCGTGGATCTCGTCGGAGACCACGAACACGTCGTAAGCGGCTGCGAGGCGCGCGAGCTCGGCCAAATCGGCTGCGGAGTGCGCCAGGCCGTGCGGATTGTGCGGGTTGCAGAGCACGAAGGCGTCGACCCCGTCTTCACTGGCGAAGGCGCGCTCGATCGCGTTGAGATCGAGGCGCACCGGTGCTGCGAAAACGGCGGGATCATCACCCGTGCGGTGCCCCGCCGGGTCTGCGGCGAGCGGCACCTCGACGACCTCGAACGGCACTTCCTCGAGCATCTCGAAAAAGCCGGGGTAGGTTGGCGTCGGAATCACCAGTCGCCCGCCCTGAGGCCGGCCCACGCGCAACGCCTCAACCACCCCGGTGGCGACATCGGTGACGATGTGCACGTGATCGTGCGGCACGTGCCAGCCCCAGCGATCCTGCGCGAACCCCGCGAATGCGGGCGCCAGAATGCCCGGCTGGTCGAGGTATCCGAGATCGGAGGCCTCGACGCGCTCGATGATCGACCGGCGTACCTCGGGGGCGATTGCAAAGTCCATCTCGGCCACGAACAGGGGGAGCACGTCGTCGGCGAAGCGGCGCCACTTGATGCTGGTGCGCTGCGCGCGCAGCAGATGCGGGTCGAGCTCGGTGAACGGGACGCCGGAAGGATCGACGCTGGTCGTCGCAGTACAGTCGGCGTCAGTCATGCATCCATGCTCTCGCGCGTCGCACGGCGGCGCGAGTCGCGAGGTAATGGGCCGTCATTTAGAACTGTGATGAATCGGAAACGACCAACGGGCCCCGATCCGTAGATCGAGGCCCGTTGGTGCGTGTAAGTCGCGCGAGTCAGACCCGCGGCAGCTTACTCCGACTCTGCGGCGCGAAGACGACGCTGGGTCAGCACGATCGCGCCCGCGCCGAGCACCAGCATGCCGAGGGCCGCGATACCGAAGGGCACCAGCGAGCCGGCATCGAAACCGGTGTTCACGAGCTTGGCGCCATCAGCACCGGTGCCCGCACCAGCGGTTCCGCTTGCGCCTGCACCTGCGGTGCCGTTCGCACCAGCGCCTGCACCGGCAGTGCCGTTTGCGCCGGCGCCTGCGGTGCCGCCGCCTGCTGCTGCGGTGCCGTCAGCGCCGCCGCCGGCTGCCGAGCCACCGTCGGCTGCACCGCCGGCATTCGCGCCCGGATCGACTGCCGCGGCGACCACGAACGTGATCACGGTCGGATCGGAGGTGACGACCTCTTCAGACGCACCGACGAGGAAGGCAACAGGTGCATTCACCGGAATCGCCACCTCGGGGTTCGTCACCGACTGCGTGATGGTGAGCGTGTAGGAACCGGACGGCAGCGGCGCTCCGAAGTCGAAGCCCCATTCGCCGTCGGCGACCTGCGTCGAGGTCGTGATGCCTGCGGGCTGCGTGCCCTCGGTGAACTCGAGGGAGACGTTGGCATCGTTGATGCCAGTGCCGCTCAGGCTCGTGGGGCCCTCGCCGACCGGGAACTCCGAGCCGTTGGCAATCGTCGGATTGCCGGGCGCTGCGGGGAGCACCTTGATCTCGCCCTCGACGACTGAGGAATCCTCGCCGTTCAGGCTCTGGCGCAGCTCGTAGTCGAAGGTGCCGTACCCGAGTTCAGCTTCAACCGACCAGGTGCCGTCCGACTCAACAGTGGTCGAGTGCGACTCGCCCATGCCGTCGGCGTTACGCAGGAACAGGTCGACCGTGGCATCGGCGACGCCGGTGCCCGTGATGGTGACGTCGTTCGAGGTGAACTTGGTCGTGTCAATTGCCGGAGCGGCGAGTGCGACGCTGAAGTCGACCGTGACCGAGTCCGAGCTGCTCTTGCCGTTCTGCGCGACGATCGTGTACGAGTAATCGTCCGGCGTCGTGGGCGCCGTGAACGTTGCCTTGCCGTTCGACACGGGCACCGTCTCGCCGGCGTTGCCGAAGCCGACCGACAGCTCGGTCGCGTTGCTCGGAACACTGACAACGATGTCGCTGCCGCCGGCGATCTTCTCGCTCAGATCGGTATCGACCGAAGGTGCGTCGATGTCGAGCGCGACCTCGTAGCCCGGGATGTGGGGGAGGATGTGCTTCAGCGAAGCCGTCCAGGTGAACTGCGGGGTGCTGCCCGAAGCCGGGCTGCCGCCGCTGATCACACCGATGGCGTTGGTGCCCTGGAAGACTGCGCCGCCCGAGTCGCCCGGTGCCGCGAGCACGTTGCTCTCGAAGCCGCGCACCCAGCGGGGCTCGCCCTCAGGCGTGGTGATCGTTGCCCAGCCATCGACGAGGTTGCCCACCGTGCCGGAGGTGTAGCCGGTCGTGCGGCCGCTCTTCGAAACCGCGCTTCCGGGAACCGGGTTGGCAGTGTTGGCCGACTTGATCTTGATCGTGCTGGCGGCGAGGTCTTCTGCACCAGCGGTCGTCCAGTCCGTGACCTCGGGGCGCAGGTCGAACGTCGACGGGATGTTCTCGATGATGGAGACATCGGTGCCCTCGGGATCGGGGTTGTTCGCATCGGTCGCCTCGGAATTGCCGACGCCACCGAACTGCGAGAACCCGAAGTCGCCAAGCTTGCCGGTGCCGTTGGGCACGGCACCGGTACCGGGTGCACCACCGGTAACCGCGGGCTGCTCCGACGGCTGCACGAGACCGGTCTCGGTGTAGTCGCCGTCGTGGGTGCAGTGACCGGCGCTGAGCAGCACCGGCTCATTGTCGGGGCTCCATGCGGTGAACCCTACCGAGCAGAAGCTCTGGGGGTTGCCGCCCTGGAATGCGAGGTAGCCTGCGCCGCCGACGACATCGGTGGCCGCGTAGGCAATCGGAGCCTCAGACACGGTCTGCACCTTCGCGCCGGGCGAACCGAGCTCTGCGGCGTAGGCATCGATTGCTGCGTCGACCTCGGGGCCGGTCTCGCTGCCCTCGGTCTGCACAATGACCGGATTGCCGCTGGCATCAACGCCGAGCGCGACGACCTGCACACCTGCGTCTTCGAGCACTTCGGCCGCAGCGACAGGCGCCTCTTCCGGAACAGCCGTGGTTTCCTCGGCTACGACGGGTGCTTCCTGCACCTGCTGATCGGTCGGAGCCTCTACGTCATCGGCAAGCGCCGGTGCTGCGAAGAAGAGACTTCCGAAACCGATCGTGATCGCCGCGCCAAGCGCGACAGGACGACGTTTCGTCACGTGTAATCCCCCATGGTGATCGTAAATGGTCAACATGGCCACCGGAATGAAACCGGACGTACGGGCGATCGGATGCTTGCGCGTTTCCCCTGCGCGAGCACCCTGGTCCGACACCAGGGGCCGGGGTAAACGTAACCTGTTCGTTAGCCGGGTGCAAGGGGTGAGCGAACTGAGAATGTCGACACTGTGCAAAAAATCCCCGATGTGCTGTGTATTCAAGAAATTTGCAATGCAGTGTCATCTGGGGTGGCTAGCATGCGGAGTAACGACGGAGGGGATCCCATGACACGCATGCACGTACGCACAGGAGCTGCGCTGCTGCTCGCGCTCAGCGGCACGGTCGCTCTGGTGGGCTGCGCACAGGATGTTGGCAATAACACGCAAGGCTCTGCAGGTGAGAGGACGACGATGGTGAGTGCGGCAGATCTGGCGGGCACCTGGACTTCGGATGAGCAGGGAAACCCGACACTGACGTTCGATGAGAGCGGATCGATTGAAGGCACCGATGGGTGCAACGGTATCGGCACGCAATACACGATCGACGGCGACACGGTGCGCGTCGACACGTTCGCATCGACCCTGATGGCCTGCCCCGGCGTCGACGACTGGCTGCGCGGTATTCGCGAGGTGCAGATCGACGGCGACACCATGAACGTGATGAACGAGGCGGGCGAACAGATCGGAACGCTGCAGCGCGCAACAGACTCGCAGTAGTACAGACAAGTGTGACGCCAAGCGACGCGAATTTTCGCAGTCGACATGGACACCGTGTAAAAAAAGCTGTGCCCACGCACAGCAACTGGATACGCTGACTCTCAGGTTCGTTCAGACACTGGGGGTCTCATGGACGCGTTTCTCTTCATCACGCAACTGCTCGTCGTGCTCGGCTGCATCGTTATGGGCACGCGTTCGAGCGGTGTCGGCCTGGGTCTGTGGGGTGGCACCGGCGTCGCGATCCTCGTCTTCGTCTTCCGCCTTGCCCCGGGTAACCCGCCGGTCGATGCCCTGCTCATCGTGCTCGTGGTCGTGCTCGCCTCATCGATGATGCAGTCGGCCGGCGGCATCGACTGGATGGTGTCGATCGCGGCAAAGCTCATTGCGAAGAGCCCCAAGCAGATCACCCTCGTCGCGCCGCTCGTTGCCTTCCTCTTCTCGGTCGGTGCCGGTACCTCGAACATCCTGTATCCGCTGCTCCCGGTGATTCAGGATCTCGCGTACCGCAATGGGATCCGCCCCTCGCGCCCGCTCTCGCTGTCGGTCGTCGCGACCGGCGTCGCTCTCGCGTGCAGCCCGGTCTCGGCGGCGATGGCGGCGATGGTGACGCTGACCGACACCGCACCCTGGAACTTCGAACTCATCGACATCCTGAAGGTCACGATTCCGGCGGCGATCGTCGGCATCGTGCTCTCGAGCATCGTGGTGAATCGACTCGGCAAGGAGATTGCCGACGACACCGAGATTCAGGCGAAGATCGCCTCGGGGGAGATCGCCGCGCCGCAGTCGAGTGCCCACGAAGTGAAGGCGCAGGTCACGGTGACGACCGCTGGCCGCAACGCCGCGATCATCTTCCTGCTGGGCGTTGCCGCAATCGTCATCTTCGGGCTCTTCAAAGGGCTGCGACCGCTGACCGCCGACGGCGACCCGATCTCCATGACGCCGATCATCGAGATCGTGATGTTCGTCGCAGGCACGTTGATCCTGCTCGTCTCACGACCGAAGGTCAGCGAGATTCCGACGATGACGGTCTTCAAAGCCGGTATGGTCTCGGCGATTGCACTCTTCGGTCTCGCGTGGCTCACCGATACATTCCTCGGCGCGCATACGACGCTCATCGCCGACGGGGTTGGCGGGCTCGTCACCGCGGTGCCCTGGATCTTCGCACTCGGCGTCTTCCTCGTCTGCGTGCTGACCACCAGCCAGTCGACGGCGACGCGAACCATCGTGCCCATCGGCCTGGCCGCCGGCATTCCACTCGGACTGCTCACGGGCATGTGGGCCGGTGCGTTTGCCGGCATCTACCTGCTGCCCACCAACGGATCGCAGATCGCCGCGGCGAACTTCGACACGACCGGCAGCACGAAGCTCGGCACCAAGCTCGTCGACCACTCGTTCTTCCTGCCGACGCTGATTCTCGCGGTCACCACCATCGCCGCCGGCGCTGCATTCGGGGCGATCTGGGGCGGCGCCTAGGCGCTACCCGGCCCAGCCTCGCCCTGCGTCGCTGACCACTGCGTCGCTTTCCCCCGCGTCGAGCGCACCACTTTCTGCCGAGAGCACCATTGTCTATTGGGTGCACTCGGGAGAAACCGGTGCACTCGAAGGGATGGCGCCGCGGGCGCGGGGATGGCGCGGGCGCGGGGATGGCGCGGGCGCGGGGATGGCGCGGGCGTGGGCGCGGTAGCGCGGCGGCGCCCGGGCGCCCTATGCCTGGTCGCGGAACTGATCCCACGCCCGCTTGCAGGCGTAGGCGAGGATGTCGACGCGTTCGCGATCCTCGGTGATCCACTCGGTGCCGGGCTGCTGCAACTCGGCCACGGCCTCGGGCCCCAGCAGGTACTCGCGCAAGAACTCCGCCTGCACCGCCCCGAGCGTCAGCCCGGCTTCGGCTGCCTCGGCTTCGAGTGCCCGGAAGCGCGCACCCGCCGCCAGAATCTCCTGGCTGCCCAGGTACGGCTGGTTGAGCAGCACCGCCTCGGGCGCTTCGACCTCGAACCCGGTGCGGTGCGCGGCGGCCAGACGACGCAGGGCCGCCGGGTGCATGGTCGGCGGGTCGGCGGGGTCGCGCGACTCGCCCTGGGCATCACCGCGATTGGAGAGTGCGACGACGGCGGGCAGGCGATCCTGCGGGGCACGCGCAATGTTGACGGCGCCCTCGCGAGTCGTGGTCGTGTTCATCGTGTCGTGGAAGGACAGGCGCGTGAACGAGCCGCCGTGGGCGAGCCCGTGCTCGATGAATCGATCGGTGAGCACTTCTCGCGTCGCCTCGTACACGCCAAGACCCTGCTCGGCGGTGGCGGCGAAGGTGTCGACGAGGCGGTGCAGGCCTTCGGCGGTCTCGGGGATTTCGAGAATCGGGAAGAACGAGAACGTGACGGGGCGGATCGCGTCGACTCCAGACAGGTCGACCTTCTGCCACGGGCCGGCCTCGCGCACCCGCTCGATCGCCTGCTGCAGATCGGCGCGCACATCGGCCGGCTTGGCACGGTTTGGGTCGCGCACGAGACGCGGGTGGGGGTTGATCACCGCGACGATGCGCGGATCGATCTCAGCCCACCGTTTGACCACCGAAGCCGTCGCGACATCGGTGAAGTCGTACTGCAGACGGCGGGTGAGCTCGGGGGAGAGGAACTCGGCGAGCTCTGCCGGGATCGCCGCACCCGAGTGGGGCGTCGTGACCAGCAGGTCAGCCTCGGCGATCGCGCGGTCGAGATCGCGCGTGTCGGGGTCGGCGTAGTGAATGATCTCGTCGGGGGCGAACACCGTGCCGGCGGGGATCAGGTCGAGATCGTTCGCGTTCATGGCACCAGAGTAGTGCTGGGGGTGGCGGGCCGGAAGAGGCTGGCCGGGAGCGTGTTCGGCGCGTTAGGCGCGGCCGCGATTGCGACGCCGAATCTGGCGGGCCGGGCGGCCCCCGAGGTACGACGCGGCTGAATCGACCACGAAGCCCTGGCGCAGCGCCTCGCGACCGATGAGCATGCGGAAGACCATCTCTTCGCGGTCGGTGAGCGTGAGCTCGGCCTCGATCTTGCGGCCCGCGAGGGTGAGTTTCACGAGCACGACGGGGCGCAGCTGCGCATGGCCCGATGAGCTGCGTACGGTGCGGCGATCGTGCACCGGAAGCTCGACCTCGACCGCGTCATCATCGTCCACCTGCCACGGCTGTACGAGGAAGCGGACCCACGGCTCGCCCGAGCGTTCGAACTCGGTGATCTCGGTTGCGTGGAGGGCGGAGGTCTGGGCGCCGGTGTCGATCTTCGCCTTGATCCACGGCACGCCGATACCATTCAGCTTCACCCATTCACGCCACCCCGTTGGAGTGCTTGAATGGTCAGGTACGGTCACGCATCTATCTTGGCAGGAAATCACGGTGAAACTCGCGATTCTTTCGCGCGCCCCGCAGGCGTACTCCACTCAGCGGCTCCAGGCCGCGGCCCTCGAGCGCGGTCACACGGTGCGCGTGCTCAATACTCTGCGCTTCGCGATCGACCTGGCCGGAGAAGAGCCCGACCTGCTCTATCGCGGCAAGCAGCTCAGCGATTACGACGCGGTACTGCCGCGCATCGGCAGCTCGATCAGCTACTTCGGCACCGCGGTCGTGCGGCAGCTGGAGCAGATGGACGTGTACACGCCGAACACGGCGAACGGCATCGCCAATGCTCGAGACAAGCTGCGCGCCATTCAGATTCTGTCGAAGCACAACATCGAGATGCCCGCGACGGCGTTCGTGCGCAACCGCGCCGACGTGCGCCCGGCGATCGAGAGCGTCGGCGGCGCCCCGGTCGTCATCAAGCTGCTCGAGGGCACTCAAGGTATCGGCGTCATTCTCGCCCCGCAGGTGAAGGTCGCCGAGGCGATCATCGAGACACTGCACTCGACGCGCCAGAACGTGCTCATTCAGCGCTTCGTCTCAGAGAGCCGCGGCCGCGACGTGCGCGCGCTCGTGGTCGGCGACCGTGTGGTCGCGGCGATGCGCCGCACCGCGGCCGGTGACGAATTCCGGTCGAATGTGCACCGCGGCGGCACCGTCGAAGCCGTGCAGCTCGATGCTGCCTACGAGCAGACCGCCGTGCGTGCGGCTCAGATCATGGGGCTGCGCGTCGCCGGCGTCGACATGCTCGAGGGCGACGAAGGGCCCCTAGTCATGGAGGTCAACTCGTCGCCTGGGCTGCAGGGCATCGAGAGCGCGACGGGCCTCGACGTGGCCGGCGCGATCATCGACTTCATCGCGAATCAGGTCGACTTCCCCGAGATCGACGTGCGCCAGCGCCTGAGTGTCTCGACGGCCTACGGCGTTGCGGAGCTCACGATGCACGGCTCGGAGCACGTCGGCAAGACGCTCGGCGAACTGGGGCTGTGGGACCGTGACGTCACCGTGCTGACGCTGCACCGCGGGGTGCAAGTGATCCCGAACCCCCGCAAGCACGTGGTGCTCGAAGCCGAAGACCGGCTGCTGTGCTTCGGTCGCCTCGATGAGATGCGGTCAATGATTCCCGAGCGCCGGCGCCGCCGTGCCCGGGTGCGCAAGCTGACGAAAGCGGCCCAGGAGCTCGCCGACGGGTGATCGCCGCGAGCTCCCGGGCCGTTGCTCGGGGGCGAGTGGTTAGGACTTCGCAGCGGTGAGCTGGAACTCCACGGAACCGCTGTCTTCGACCGAGACGAACCCGAGGCTCGGTGCTTCGACGCCGAAGTCGGCGAACGTGATCGGGATCGAGCCGGCGATCTCGGCGGTCGTGCCGTCGCTCTTCAACTCGATCTCAGCGGTGACGGTCTGCGTCTTGCCCGCCAGGGTCAGTTCGCCCGTCGCCTGCGTCTTGACGACCTCGCCCGATGCCGGTGCACTGTCGAGGGTCACCGGATCGGTGAGCGTGAACGTGGCCGTCGGGAACTCGGAGACGTTCATCGCCTGCGAGCGGAAGTACTCGTCGCGGTTGCTGCTGTCGGTGGCGATCGAGGCGACGTCGACGGTGAGCTCGGCGGCGTCGAGCGTGAGGCCCGTGTCGCCGATGGTGAAGGTGCCCGTGACGTCGTCGGTGCGCCCCGTCACGGTGACGTCGGTGCCGTTGAGCACCTCGTCGACGCGGTAGCCGGCCTCGGAGCCGTCGGAGACGCTCCAGGCGCCGGCGAGGGCGGTCGCATCGAGCGCGCCGGTTGCGGAATTGTCATCGGCGGTGCTGGAGTCGGTGGACTCCGTCGACTCGCTCGCGGTCAGTGAGGGGGTGTCGGCCGCGGGAGCGGCGATGACATCTCGGTAGATCATCGGCCCGGCGATGGCCGCCGCGACGCCGAGGGCGATGACGCCGGCTCCGACGCCGATAAGGATCTTCTGGGACTTCTTCACAGTGACTCCTGACATTGCGCGAGTGGGGTGCGCTGCGGTCGATGGAATTCCAAGATGACAGCGCACTTCATGAGGAGCCTCTGGGAAACGTGGGAAACTCCTGCAAACGTCTGACGTTGGGTTGCGGGATCGCCCGGCGTGCATGACGTACGGGTCCGGCATCGCTCGTGCGACGCCGGACCCGCAGCTGGGGACAGTGACCGACTCAGCGCACCCAGACCGTCTTCTGGTTGCAGAACGCGCGAATGCCCGCGGCCGAGAGCTCGCGCCCGTAGCCCGATGCCTTCACGCCGCCGAACGGCAGTTCGGGGTACGAGATGGTCATGCCGTTGACGTTGACCGCCCCGGCGTCGAGCTCGGAGATCGCGCGCGAGATCTCGGCGTCGTCCTCCGTCCAAATTGCCGAACCCAGACCGAACCGGGTCTCGTTGGCGATGCTCAGCGCCTGATCGATCGAGTCGACGCGGTAGACGGAAGCGACGGGCCCGAAGCACTCCTCGACGCGAATCTCCGCCGACGTCGGAATGTCGGCGATGACCGTTGGGCGGTAGAACCAGCCCTGCTCGCCGACCTTTTCGCCACCGGTCAAGATCGCGGCGCCGTGCTCGCGAGCGTTCTCCACCAGCTCGATCACGTCTTGACGCCCCTGTTCGGTGGCGAGCGGGCCGACCTGCGTCGCCGCGTCGAACGGATCGCCGATCACGAGCGACTCGAGCGCGGCGACGAAGCGCTCGACGAAGACGTCGTAGACGTCGGCGTGCACGATGAAGCGCTTCGCGTTGATGCAGGCCTGACCGTTGTTGCTCGTGCGCGATGCGACGGCGGTGGCGACGGCTCCGTCGAGGTCGGCCGACGGCATGACGATGAACGGGTCCGATCCGCCGAGCTCGAGCACGGAGGGCTTGATCGATTCACCGGCGGCCTGTGCGACCTGGCGACCCGCCGGCTCCGAACCGGTGATCGTGACCGCGGCGACCTCGGCGCTGCGGATGATCGCGTCGACCTTCGACGCCGGGATGAGCAGGGTCTGGAATGCACCCTCGGGGAACCCGGCCCGACGGAAGAGGTCATCGAGGTAGAGCGCCGCCTGGGGCACGTTCGAGGCGTGCTTGAGCAGCGCGGTGTTGCCGGCCATGAGGGTGGGGGCGGCGAAGCGGATGACCTGCCAGATCGGGTAGTTCCAGGGCATGACGGCCAGCACGGGCCCGATCGGGTGGTAGGTGGCGTACGCCTGCGCTGCGTTCACGACGGCCGGATCGGCGAGGGGCTCCGGGGCGAGGAAGCCCTCGGCGCGGTCGGCGTAGTAGCGCAGGCAGGCCGCCGACTTCGCGACCTCGCCGCGCGACTGCGCAATCGGTTTGCCCATTTCGAGCGTGATGAGCTCGGCGAGGCTTTCGGCGTCGGCTTCCATGAGGTCAGCAGCACGACGGGTCAGTGCGGCGCGTTCCGCGAACGACGTCGTGCGGTATTCGTCGTAGGTCGCGCGAGCGAGCTCGACGCGACGGCGAACCTCGGTGTCGTCGATGGCGGGGAACTCGGCCTCGAGCGCGCCGGTGGTCGGGTTGACGGTGGTGATGGGCATACGGGTCCTTTCGAGGAACGGGAACGGTGGGGTCGGGTGAGCGGTGCGAGAGCTAGACAAGACGGCAGTCGAGAGCGGCGACCCCCGCGATCGCGGCGGTGATCCGCGACCCACGGGCGACGGCACCGACGCCGCTCGGGGTGCCGGTGAGTATCAGATCTCCCGGTTGCAGCGTGATCGACCGCGAGAGTTCGGCGACGACCTCGGCCACCGACCAAATCTGCTGGGAAAGGTCGCCCGTTTGCCGGCGTTCGCCATCGACGTCGAGCACGATCGAGCCGTCTGCGGGGTGCCCGATGTCGGCTGCGGCGACGAGTGCGCTGATGGGCCCGGATTGATCGAAGCCCTTGGCGAGGTCCCAGGGGCGCCGCAGCGCCTTGGCATCGGCCTGCAGATCGCGGCGCGTGAGGTCGATCGCGACGCCGTACCCCCAGACGGCTGCGAGAGCGTCCGATGCCGAGACATCGACGACGGTGGCGCCGATCGCCACCGCGAGTTCGATCTCGTGGTGCAGGTCGTCGGTCGCAGGCGGATACGCGATGTCGGTGGTGCCTGACTCCGGGCACGGGATCATCGCATCCGCCGGCTTCGTGAAGAAGAACGGCGGTTCGCGATCCGGATCGTGGCCCATCTCTCGACTGTGCGCCGCATAATTGCGACCGACGCAGTAGACCCGGCGCACGGGGAATCGCGACGATGATCCGTGCACGTCGAGCAGCGTCGGGCGCGGGATCGGAATGACGGTGGCCTCCGCTGCCCCTGCCGTCTCCGCGCTCATGCGGCGACCACCCGACAGATGACCGATCCCGATTGCAGCTGCTCATCGATCGCGATCGCGAGTTCGGAGACGACCCCATCGTGCGGTGCGCGCACGGGGCGCTCCATCTTCATCGCTTCGACGACGGCGAGCGTGTCGCCGGCCGTCACGCGGTCGCCATCGGCGACGGCGACGCGCACTACGGTGCCGCCCATGCCGGCCCGTACCGCGTCGGCCGCAGCGGCGGTCGGGGTGTCTGCAGCGGCGAGCGCCGAGTCGGTGTCGCCGGCTGCCGAAGCGGCGGCGCCCCCGATGACCTCGGGGAGTACGACGACGAGACGCCGGCCGTCGACCTCGGCGACGATGCGCGTGAGCCGGGCGGCGGAGCCGGGGGTCGAGGCGGCTGTCGGCGCACCGGAGTGCGCGTAGTGCGTGTCGATCCAGCGCGTGTAGACATCGCGCCCGTCGTCGTCGACGAACACGGGCTCGTCGACGATGCGGCGGTGGAAGTCGAGCGTGGTCGGCACACCGTCGATCACGGTTTCGGCGAGGGCGCGTCTGGCCCGCTTGATCGCCGCGTCGCGCGTCTCGGCCGTGACGATGAGCTTCGCGATCAGCGAGTCGTAGTGCGTCGGAATCGTGTCGCCCGCGCGGTAACCGGTGTCGATGCGGATGCCGGGTCCACTGGGCCACTCGACGCGCGTGAGCGTGCCGGGGGCCGGCGCGAAGTCTTCCGCGACGTCTTCCGCGTTGATGCGGAATTCGAGGGAGTGGCCGCGCACCTCGGGCACCGACTCGATGCGTGCGCCGGAAGCGATTGCGATCATCGACGCGATCAGGTCGACACCGCTCACCTCCTCGCTCACCGGGTGCTCCACCTGAATGCGCGTGTTGACCTCGAGGAAGGTCACGCGGTCGCCGTCGACGAGGAACTCGCAGGTGGCTGCGCCGACGTACCCCGCAGCGCGCAGCACATCAGCGCTCGACGCCTCGAGTCGGGCGAGCTGCTCCGGGGTGATCGTGGGTGCCGGGGCCTCCTCGACCACCTTCTGATTGCGTCGCTGCAACGAGCAATCGCGCGTGGAGATCACGGCGACATTGCCATCGACATCGGCGATGCACTGCGTTTCGACGTGGCGCGGCGTGGCGAGGAAGGTCTCGACGAAGCACTCGCCGCGGCCGAACGCCGCAATCGCCTCGCGCACGGCCGAGTCGTACGATTCGGCGACCTCGGCGCGATCGTGCACGACTTTGATGCCGCGGCCGCCACCGCCGTAGGCCGCTTTGATGGCGACGGGCAATCCGTGAGCGTCGACGAAAGCGAGTACCTCGTCGACACCGGTCACCGGATCGGGAGTGCCGGCCACAAGCGGAGCCCCGACCTCCGCGGCCAGCGCGCGGGCCTGCAACTTGTCGCCCAGACGACGGATCGCGTCGGGTGACGGACCGATCCAGGTGAGCTCCGCGGCGAGCACGCGCTCGGCGAACTCGGCGTTCTCGGCGAGGAAGCCGTAGCCGGGATGCACCGCATCGGCGCCCGCGCGCTGCGCGACCGCGAGGAGCTGGTCGATGTCGAGATAGCCCTGCTCGGGAGCGTCGCCGTTGAGGGCAAACGCCTCATCAGCCCGCTCGGCGTGGAGTGCGTCGCGATCGCTCGGCGAGTACACGGCGACGGAGGCGATGCCGAGGTCGGCGCAGGCGCGCATGATGCGGACGGCGATCTCACCGCGGTTCGCGATGAGGATCTTCTGGGGGAGTGGGCGGCTCGGGTGCGTGAGGAACGTCATCGCTCGATCGGCTCCGATCTGGGTGAGGTGTGCAGAGAAATGTGAGGGCGTGCGGTGTCGTGTCGCCAGCGACGGCGGGCGAGAGGTCGTCTCGGCGGTGCGGCGGCCTCGGGAGGTGCGGTGCCTCGCGTCGTCGGGGCCGCCAGGCGGTGGCCGAGTGCGACGAAGAGTGCGGCGAGTTCGGTGTCGCTCGGATGCCCGGTGACACGCGCCCCGTGCAGTGCGCGCATCATCTCGCGGCCACCGCATTGCGACGGGCCGGCACCGGGGCGTCGATGCCGCTCCACCGGACGAGTGCGGCGAGCAGTTCGTCGGCCGTGCGCGTCGCGTCGATCGTGCGCGCCTCCTTGATGACGGTGTCGGGCCACGCGAGGAGCTCAGGCACCAGTTCGGGATCGCCGAGCAGGTCGCGCAGTGGCGCGCCGAGGCGGCGGGTGATGAGTGCGGCGATCGGAATGGCGGCCTCCGCGAGCGCCCGAGCGAGCGGGTTCACTGCGCTGCCCCCCGTTTCCGGGTCGAGGCCCGGAACGTCGAGCACTGCGATCACCGGGAGCCGGAAGGCATCGCAGAAGGAGAGAAAACGAGCGGTGGCGCGCAGATCTCCGGCCGAGACCGCCCCGTCTCCGGCGAACGTGGTGCTCGATATCGTGCCTATCGTGTGACCGTCGAGGGAAGCGAAGCCGCACTGCAGGGCCGCGGACGCGGCCGTGATGACCGTCGCGGCGTCGTCGACGACGCGGTCGATCACGGTCACCGGATCCTCTGTTCCCGCGAGCGAGCGATCGCTCACCCGGGTTGCGGGCGTCGCTCCGATCGGGGCGGGGAGGGTGCGATTCGCCGGGAGTCGTCGCAGGATCGACGCGACCCATTCGACCGCGTCGTGATCCTGCGAGAAGTGAGGAGCGTCGACCTCGCGTTCCACCGTCACCGCGGTCGAGAAATCGGCGGCTGCGGCGCGCAGCCGGCCGTTGGTCGTTCGCCTGCCGGTCTCGATGGCGAGGTGCGGCACGACGCCCGAGAGCAGATGCACCGAGGCGAGCTGCCCGCTGACCGGCAGCGCACCGCCGTCGATGAGGACGGTCACCAGCGGAGTGCCGGTGCGGGTGGCGAAATCGACGGCGCGGTGGGCCGAAAGCGGGTCGGCGTCGGTGCCGCGCTCGACGACGAGCACGACGGGGGTGTCGGCGACGTTGCCGGTCCAGGCGGCACTGAGCGCGTTGGCGGCCAACGGAATCGCATCGGTTCCGAGCAGCGCTGCGGCCCAGTTCTCGAGGGGTGCGTCGATGGCGCCCGGACCTGCGGACGTGTCGGCTGACTCGTGCATTCGTGCTCCTATGCATCGGTGTCGGGGTTTGACTTATACGAAGCATACACTGTATACATGGTCCGTGACACTCACGAAGGAGTGCCGGTTCACGAAAGAAGGACTATGACTGCGCTGCAGCGTCGTACCGCCTCGCGTATGGCAGAGATCGCCCCATCGCCCATCCGCGCGATCTTCGATCGCGCCGCCGAGCTCGAAGCCTCGGGCCGCAAGATCTTTCACTTCGAGATCGGCCGACCCGACTTCGATACCCCGCAGGTCGCCAAAGCCGCCGCATCGGCGTCGCTGGATCGCGGCGAGGTGCACTACTCGGCGAACCCCGGCACGGCGGAGCTGCGCGGGGAGATCGCGACGTACCTCGCCGACCGGCGCGGAACGCGCTACGACCCCAACGGCGAAGTGCTCGTCACGATCGGGGCCAACGAGGCCGTCTTCCTGAGCTTCATGGCCTACTGCGGGGCCGGCGACGAGATCGTCATGCTCACTCCCGCCTGGGCCCACTACGAAGCCTGCGCGAAGCTGGTCGGAGCCACCCCGGTCGCGGTGCCGCTCGACGCGGCGAACGGCTACCGCTTCGACGCCGAGGCGCTGCGCGCCGCCATCACCGAACGCACCGCCATGGTGGTGATCTGCACGCCGAACAACCCGACGGGCGGCGTGCTGACCGGCGAAGACATCTCCGCGATCGAAGACATGCTCTCGGGCACCGACATCGTGCTGCTCTCCGATGAGATCTACGCGGACCTCGTCTATGGAGACGCCGTGCACGAGTCGCCCGCAGCGCGCGACTCGCTGCGCGAGCGCACGCTCGTCGTCGGCGGATTCGCGAAGGCGTTTGCGATGGACGGATGGCGTCTCGGATGGCTCGCCGGCCCCCGTGAACTCGTCACGCCGGCACTTCGCGTGCGTCAGTACACCACGGTGTGCGCGCCGACATTCCTGCAGCCGGGTGCGGCGGCGGCACTGCGCGATGCGCGTGATGAAGCGGAGCAGATGCGCCGGTCGTTCGAGACGCGTCGTGCGGCGGGGCTCGAGATTCTGCGCGCCATTCCCGGTATCCGCGTCGCCGACCCCGATGGTGCCTTCTACTTCTACGTCAGCTACGACGCCGGCACCGCCGAGCCCGCCCAGCAGCTCGCGATGCGTCTGCTCGAAGACCACGGCGTCGCCGTCGTTCCGGGCACCGCGTTCGATCCCGAACACGGTGCGCACTCCTTCCGCATCTCATACGCCTGCGACATCGATGACCTCCGCGAAGGTCTCGCCCGCATCGGCACCGCCTTCTCTCAGCAGTAACCCCATCCTCAGAAAGGACTCCCAGTGACCACCATCACCCAGGACCGCCACGCCGAAGTGGTGCAGGCGATCCTCGCGCTCGCCCCTGACGGCGTCGGCTTCGTGCCGAGTGCGAGCATCGCCCCCATCATCAAGTCCCTCGTCGCGCACGGGGAGGCCGGTGATCTCGAGCAGGTCTACCCGCTCTCGCGCGAGGAAGAGGCGATCGGTGTCATGGGCGCCTACCCCTTCGCCGGCAAGTTCGGTGTGCTCGTGATGCAAGACAACGGCTTCGGCAACGCGCTCACCGCGCTGACGACGCTCGCCGTCTCGTACCACCTGCCGCTGCTGATCGTCGCGAACACGCGCGGCGGCCTCGGCGAGTACAACTCGATGATCCACTCCATCTCGGCACCCGTACCCGAGCTGCTGCGCAGCACCCAGATTCCGGTCTTCACCGTCGATCGGCGCAACTCCGCCGAGGACTGGGGCGCGACCGTGCGCGAAGCGGGCAATCACGCCCGCATGACCTACCGGCCGGTCGTCGTGCTCATGGAGTTCTTCGACCACCGCGACGAGAAGGCGAAGGCATAACCGATGAAGCGCATTGAAGCACTCGAGATCCTCGTCGATCGCACGCCCGACGCACCCGTCGTGGCGACCTGCGCCGCGACCAGCCGCGAGCTCGCGAACGTCGCCGATCGCGACAACCATCTGTACCTGCTCGACGCCATGGGGCTCGCGATCTCAGTTGGCACGGGCCTCGCGCTCGCCGTCGATCAGACCGCGGTCGATCGCGTGTACGTCGTCGAGGGTGACGGCTCGCTCCTGATGAACCTCAACGCTGCGGCGACTGCCGGCTACCTCGCACCCGAGAAGCTCGTCATCGCCCTGCTCGACAACTCGGTCTACGCCTCGACCGGGGCGATTCCGACGCAGGCGACCAAGATCGATCTCGGTGCGATCGCCGAGGCCTCGGGCCTCAAGGTGCTTCGCGCGAACGACCAGGAGTCGTTCGCCGCAGCGCTTGAGCAGGCTGCCGCCGAGCCCGGTCCCTGGTTCATCCACGCGAAGATCTCGCCCGAGAACATTCCGAACGCGAAGCTGCTGCTCATCGACCCCGTCGTGCACGGGCACCGCTTCCAGTCCTGGCTCACCGGGCGGATCTGAGTCATGTCGTCGATCGCGATCAACAGTGATGTCGCCGAGGGCTTCGGCGCCTGGTCTTTCGGGGCCGATGAGGAGCTGCTCGAGCACATCACCGCCGCCAATGTCGCCTGCGGGTTCCACGCCGGTGATCCGGCGACCATTCGCAGCATCACGGACCGCGCGGTCCGCGGCGGGGTCGCGATCGGCGCGCAGGTCTCGTACCGTGACCTTGCGGGCTTCGGCCGTCGGTTCATCGATGCCGACGCCGAAACGCTCTGGGCAGACCTCGTCTACCAGATCGGGGCGCTCGAGGTGTTCGCTCGGGTGGCAGGAGGTGCCGTCACCTATGCGAAAGCGCACGGTGCCCTCTACAACACGGCAGCACGGCACGAGGTACATGCGCAGGCGCTCGTGGATGCGGTGGCAGCGACCGGCCCCGACCGCCCGATTCTGTGCCAGCCGGGCACGGAGGTCTGGACGCGCGCGGAGCGTGCCGGCCTGACCCCGATCTGCGAGGTCTTCGCCGATCGCGCGTACACCGATGAGGGCCTGCTCGCAAAGCGCGGCACGCCCGGTTCCCTGGTGACCGATGCCGACGAGATCGTCGAGCGCAGCCTGCGCATGGTGCAAGAGGGAACCGTGCGCACGGTGTCGGGAGCGAGCTTCGCGTTCCCGGTGGCTCCCGGATCCGTCTGCATTCACAGCGACACGCCGGGTGCCGGTGCAAGCGCCGCCGCGCTGAGCACTGCGTTCCGCGAGGCGGGCATCGAGTTGGTCGGGATCGGGGGGCCTCGATGACCCAGATCTTCGATGCCGGTACTCGCGGCCTGCTCGTCGAACTCGACGGAGTTGCGGCGATTGAGCGGGTGCTCGCCCTGCGGGGCGGCCCGCTCGTCGAGTACGCCGTGCCGGCCTCGCGCAGTGTGCTCGTCGTCGCCCGCTCCGAACAGTTGGTCGCGGCCTTGCGCGTCGCGATCGAACGCGCGGCGACCGGCGATTCCGATCTGGCCACGGCAGCGCCGCGCACGCCGCGTACGCACATCATTCCGACGCGCTACGGGGGAGCCGACCTGGCCGAGGCAGCCGGGCTGTGCGGCATGAGCGAAGCCGAGTTCGTGCGCGCGCACGCCGAGAGCGCGCACCGCGTCGCGTTCTTCGGATTCGCGCCGGGATTCGCCTATATCGATGGTTCCGACCGACGGTTGGAACTGCCGCGACGCTCGAGCCCCCGCAAGTCGATCCCCGCGGGCATGGTGGCCGTCGCGGCGCTGCAGAGCGTCGTGTACCCCGGCGGAACTCCGGGTGGCTGGCATCTCATCGGGCAGACCGACTTCGTCTCCTGGAACCTCGCCGACGAGCCGCCGACCCCTTTCTCGGTCGGCGACACCATCGTGTTCGAACCGATCGGAGCCATGCCGTGACCGCCGCTTCCCTGCCTGCTTGCGCCCGAATTGAGATCGTCGATGCCGGAGCGTCCACCACCGTGCAAGACGGTGGACGACTCGGCAGCGTGCACTACGGCGTCTCGCCGTCAGGGGCAGTCGACCGCCGTGCACTCGAGACCGCGAACCGTCGACTCGGCAACGACCCGCACGCGCCGGTGCTCGAAAGCCTGCTGGGCGGCCTGTCGTTCCGGGTGAGCGCTGACCGCTGGTGCGCCGTCAGCGGTGCTCGCGCCGCTGTGCTGATCGACGGAGCTCGGGTCACCGAGCCCGAGCGCTTCCTGGCGCCGAGCGGATCCCGCATCGACATCTGCGAGGCCTCGCGCGGGCTCTACACCGTGCTCGCGGTCTCCGGCGGTATCGACGCCGCACGGACGCTCGGCTCCGCCTCGACCGACACGCTCTCGGGGATCGGGCCCTCCCGCCTCACCGCGGGCGACGCATTCGAACTCGGCGACGCACGAGATCCGGCCGACTCGGTGCACCCCGACGTCTCCCTCCCCTCGGCACGCGCCGAGATCGCATTCCGCTGGGGGCCGCGCGACGCCCAGTTCGACGTTGCCGACCGCGAACTGCTGCTGCGCACCGAGTGGATCGTCTCGAACGACACCAACCGCGTCGGGGCTCGTCTCGACGGCGCGCGACTCCGCGGCGGCGACGGCACGCTGCCCAGCGAAGGCATCATGACCGGTTCCATTCAGATCCCGCCGTCGGGCCAACCGATCGTGTTTCTCGCCGATCGACCCGTCACCGGCGGGTACCCCGTCATCGGCGTCGTCGACGAGCACGATCTCGGCCGCTTCGCCCAGGTGCGCCCCGGAGCGCGCGTCCGGTTCCGGCCCCACCCCTGATTTCAGTCCGCAGTACCCCTGTTCCACCCGTCCCATCCCACGCAACACACACGCCCGTACCCCGAGCGCTCGAATCCACTGGAGATTCGAGCTACATTGACGAAGGAGTCAACATCCCATGTCACAATCACCATCCACCGCGACGCTTGCCATCGGTCCACTGACCGACCGCAAGTCGCGCAAGGCAGCCATCGCCGCCCTGATCGGCACGGCGATCGAATACTACGAGTTCGGCGTCTACGGCTACCTGGCCGCGATCATCAGCCCGCTCTTCTTCCCCGAGCAGGCCCCGGGCATCGCACTGATCTCGACGCTTGCCGTCTTCGGCGTCTCGTTCGTCGTGCGTCCCATCGGCGGAATCGTGCTCGGCCGCCTCGGAGACCTGGTCGGTCGCAAGGCCGTGCTGCTCACCACCGTCATCGGTATGGGCGTCGCCACTGCGATCACCGGCGTACTGCCTACTCACGCGCAGATCGGCATCTGGGCTCCGATCCTGCTGCTGCTCGTGCGCATGGCGCAGGGCTTCTTCGCCGGCGGCGAGGTCACCGGTGCCGCCACCTACGTCGCCGAGTCGGCTCCGGTCGGCCGCCGCGGCTTCTTCGGCGGGTTCACCCCGATGGGTGTCGCATTCGGTGGCACCGCAGCCGCCACTGCCGTTGGTCTCACCACCGCGATCCTCGGAGACGACATCATGAACTCGTGGGGGTGGCGCATCCCGTTCCTGCTGTCGATCCCGCTCGTGATCCTCTCGATCGCGATCCGCTCCACCCTCTCCGAAGCGCATGAGTTCGAGAAGCTGAAGAAGAAGGATCAGCTTCCGAAGGCACCGCTGAAGACCGTGCTCACCCAGCACCCGGGTGCCGTGATCCGCGTGATTCTCGTCTCCTTCGGTCAGAACGCCGGCTACTGGGTCGGCTTCGTCTTCATGAACATCTACATGACCCAGTACCTTGAGGTGCCGCGCACGACGGTGTACTGGACCATGGCCTGCATCAGCTTCGTGATGGCATTCCTCATGCCCATCGCGGGTGCCGCGTCCGACCGCTTCGGGCGCAAGCGCGTGCTCGCCGTCGGCTTCGGAGGCTACGCTGTGCTCGTCATCCCGATGATGCTGCTCATGGGAGTCGGCAGTGTGCCGCTCGTCATCGCCGGCATGTTCATGCTCGCACTGCCGATGCCCATCGTGCAGGCGGTCGGCTACCCGACCTACACCGAACAGTTCCCGACCTCGGTGCGATACACGGGCATGTCGCTCGCGTTCAACATCGGCACGATCCTCGGCGGCGGCATCACTCCGCTGATCGCGACGTCGCTGATCGAGAGCACCGGCAACCTGCTGATTCCCGCCTTCATCCTGGTCTTCGCTGCGCTCGTCGGTCTGCTCACCGTGTCCCGTCTGCGCGAAACCGCGACGACCGAACTCGAGCACCACTAAGTGACCCGCTCGGGTCGTCAGATCGGAGACTCTCCATGAACGAGCACATCACCTCAGCACACCAGCTCCGCAGCCTGATCCGCAGCGGCGCGTGGAAGCAGCCCACCGCGGGTTTGCTCCCAGGCGTGCAGCAGGCGAACTTCGTCGCTCTGCCCCAGGCAGACGCGTTCGAGTTCCTCCTGTTCTGCGTGCGCAATCCGCAGGTGTGCCCGATCATCCACGTCTCCGAGCCCGGCGACCCGATCGTGTCGCTCGAAAGCGGCGACGCCGACGTGCGCACCGACATCGCGAAGTACCGGGTGTGGCGCGACGGCGAGCTCGTCGCCGAACCTCATGACGTGAGCGAGTACTGGAGCGATGACCTCGTCGGCTTCCTGCTCGGCTGCTCGCACACGTTCGAGGGGCCCATGCTCGACGCAGGGTTGCCGCTGCGCGTCTCCGCGGAATCCCCGGCGCCGCCCGTCTACCTCACCGACCGCGAAACCGTTTCGGCGGGCCGCGTGGCCGGGCCACTCGTGGTGAGTATGCGCTCGTTCCCGGCCGAACTCGTCGACGAAGTCACCGCGCTCACCTCGCGTTTTCCGACGGGCCACGGGGCTCCGGTGCACATCGGCGACCCCGCCGAGCTCGGCATCGCCGATCTCGCGACCCCCGATTTCGGGCCGGCGCCAGAGGTTCACGCCGACGAGGTGCCGATGTTCTGGGCCTGCGGCGTCACCCCGCAGCTCGTGCTTCCGCACCTGCGCTCGCACACGCTGATCACGCACGCCGCCGGGCACATGTTCGTCTTCGATCACCGCGTCACCCCGGCTCGATGACGATCGCGCGATGAGGCAGGTGGTGGCCTATTGGGGTGCTCCAGTGCCCCGATTGATGCACCTCCGTTGCCGCGTGGGCGATCCGGCGCTCAAACATCGTGTATACAAGTAATCGTGCCTCAGAAATCCGCATCGACACCCGCCAACGGCGTCAGCCCGGACGACATCGCGCACGTGATTCGTAATGCGATCGCGGACGGGCTCTACGCCCCGGGCGAGCGGCTTTCGCAGGTCGAGCTCGCCGAACGATTCGCGGTGAGCCGCATTCCGCTGCGCGAGGCACTGCGCACGCTCGTTTCTGAAGGCCTGCTCGAGCACGACCAGCGGCGCGGCACCGCCGTCACCGCGTTGAACCGCGAGCGCATCAAAGAGATCTACGAACTGCGCGCGCTCATCGAGCCGAGCTTCGCGACCGAGATCGTGCGCAACATCTCGCGCGCCGACCTCGAAGACCTCGAACGCCGGGTCGACGAAATCGAGCGCACGGGGGCGTCAGACCCCGACCACTGGTCGCAAGAAAACTTCCAGATGCACCTCGAGATGTACCGTCTCGCGCGACTCCCGATCAGGTACGACGCGGTTTCGCGCCTCTACTACCTGCTCGAACCCTACTCGCGCATGTACGTGCACAACTCGGGCGGCCGCCCGCGGGCGGAGTCGGAGCACCGCGACATGATCGCCGCGCTGCGCGCGGGTGACGCCGCAGCGCTCGAAGCGGCCATTCTCGCCCACGTGCTCGGGGGGCACGAGGGATTGCTCGAACAGGCGAACGACCTGCCCTGACCTGCTGCGGGGCGACGCAGCGCGCGCCGTCGCCGTCGCCGATCAGCGCACCCGCAATGCCTCGGGCAGCACCTCGACCGTGAACGCGGTGACCTCGCCGATATCGTCGCCATCGATCTCGAAGGCACGGGCCTCGGGCAGCACTACCGAGACGCGACGCGCCTGCAAGTGCTCCGTCGACTCGGTGCTCTCGGCCGCGGTCGACTGTGTGAACATGCGCTTCAGGCCGTTGTGCCAGACGAAATTGCGCATCGTGTCGAGCCAGGCACCGGCGTCAGCCGCACGCAGCACGAGCAGATCGAGTCGGCCATCGTCGGGCTGCGCGTCGGGCAGCAGGGTAATGCCACCCTGAATCGACCCGCAGTTCGCGATCAGCAGCGTGTGGGCGTGCTCGGTTTGGGGTGCCTCGCCATCGAGGGCGAGCGAGAACTCCACGACCTCCGCGCCCGACGCCGCGCGCCCGAGCGACTCGACGTAGGCGAGCCAGCCGGCCTTTGCCTTCAGTTCGTCGTCGGTCTCCACGATCATCTGCGCATCGATGCCGAAGCCGACCATCACGACGAAGCCATGCTGTTGCTCTTCGCTGTCGCTGCTGTCGTCGCCCTCGCCGTCGCCGTCGCCGTCGCTCGCGAGCGTGAACCGCACGCGGCCGAGATCGAGCGGTGTCGCCTCGCGGGTGAGCACCCGGGTGAATGCCGCGCGCGCGTCGCCGAGCGGAATCCCGAGGTTGCGCGCCAACAGGTTGCCCGTGCCCAGCGGCACGACGCCCAGGTCGGCGGCGGGCGATCCGGAATCACCCAGAGCCTCGGCCACGGCCCGCACCGTGCCATCGCCACCTGCGGCGACGACCACGTCGCATCCCCGGGCGAGCGCGGCGGCTGTCGCGCCGAGCCCGGCATCGTCTGGGGAGGTCTCGAACCAGGACGCATCGGGGCGTGGGCCGTCGAACTGAGTCACCGCGTCGTCCCAGGCCGTGCGCAACTCGCGCTCAGAGACCTTCGAGGGATTCCAGACGATGCCGATGCGCTGCGCGACCATGGTGCCTGCTTTCGTGTGCGGGGGTGACGAGGGATTCGGGAAACTGAACGAGTCGGCGGGCGATGGGTCGAGCGCGGGGCCTGAACCCGGCAAGCGGAGGGAAGCCTCACAGTGCGGCGAGCAGCGCCTTCCAATGCGCGCGCCACTCTTCGATGCGATCGCCGTCGGCCAGACCGTCCTGGCTCACCGCGAGAATCACCTTGTCATCGCCCTTCGGCGTCGCCGAGATCTCGACCTTGCCGGCGCCGTCGAGCGAAAAGCGCCAGAAGCTGCGCTTCTCCGTGCGAGAGGGCCTGGGATCGCCGGGAGCGTGGCCGAGGTGTTCGGTGCGATCGCCGTGGGCTGCGGTCCACGCCTCGATGGCGGCGTCGCGGTCGAGCGTGAGCGTGCGGCTGGCGCTCACTCGGAACGTGCCCGTCGATGACTGGCCCGGCACCCGCAGGCCGGCGTGCTGCTCGTAGGCGATCGCGATGCCCTGCGCCCACCAGTCGGGGTTTTTCAGATCGTCGGTGACTGCCGCCCGCGCGATCTTCGCGATCTCGCCGTGGGGCAGCGTCGCCGCTCCCTGCGCCTCGAAGAGCGCGACCCAGGCCCCCCAATCGCGGCCCGTCGCACGCTCGATCGCCGGCACGTTCTCGGCCCGGGTGCGATTGCCGTCAGTCATCGAGGCCCCTTTCGACGTTGCGCTCAGTGTACCGGGGCGGTGCGTGCTTGAATAAGGGCATGCAGGTCGTGGAGGGTGTCGAGATTTCCGAGGAAACGGGTGCCGGCCGCGAGGGGCGCCGCTACATCGAACACGTGTCGTCGCAGCACCGATCCGCCGGCATCACCGACTCGCAGTGGCCGGCCGACGCCGACGGGCCCGCCGCCGAGCCTCAGGAGTATCGCGTCGATCTCGAGCGCATCCGCTTCTCCTCGTACTTCGCTCGCCTCTCCGACGTCACGCAGGTCGTGCCGCAGTCGGGTGTCGGCCCGGTCATGCACAACCGCCTCACCCACTCGCTCAAGGTGAGTGCGGTCGCGCGTGTCATCGCCGCCCAGCTCGCCGGTCGCGCCGCG
This sequence comes from Leucobacter japonicus, assembly GCF_001273855.1. Lineage (NCBI taxonomy): Bacteria > Bacillati > Actinomycetota > Actinomycetes > Micrococcales > Microbacteriaceae > Leucobacter > Leucobacter japonicus. The sequence continues at coordinate 163,528 of NZ_JHBX01000141.1, forward strand.
CAGCACGCCGCGTTCGTGCGGGGCGATCGCGCCGACGATGACGCCGTCGGTGCGACCGTCACCCGGCTCGGGGGATGCGACACGATCGTCGCGCAGGCCGCCGCCCACGCCCACGACCTCGGGCACCCGCCGTTCGGCCACCTCGGCGAGCGCGTACTCGACCGGGTCGCCCGCGAGCAGCTCGGTCTCGCTGAAGGGTTCGAGGGCAATGCGCAGAGCTTCCGCATCCTCACCCAGCTCGACACGCTCGGCCGCGACTTTCCTGGTCTGAACCTCACCGCAGCCACTCGCGCTGCCACCCTCAAGTACCCCTGGACGCGGAGTGCGTGGGTCGGTGTCACCGAGGCGGCGGTCGCGGCGCCGGATCGCCCCCGCGGCGTCGGCATCGACTCCGTGGGCGGTGCCGAGAAGTTCTCCGTGTACAGTCTCGACCACGTCGAGATGGAGACCGCGCTGCTGCCGTTCACGGCGATCGGCAGCGGGGTACAGACCGTCGAGTGCGCCGTCATGGATCTCGCCGACGATATCGCCTACGCCGTGCACGATCTCGACGACTTCACCCGCGCCGGAGTGCTGCAGCAGTCGTCGGTCGCCGGCGAGTTCCGCGCCTGGCTCGACCGCTCGGGCGCGCTCGCCGCAGAGGCCGACGACGCGCTCCTCGCCGAGTGGCGTAGGCCCGGCATCTCGCTCGAACTGCTGTGGCGCAGACTCCACGCGAAAGACGGCTGGATCGCCGACCGTGACGCGTTCCGCGCCGCCGTGCGCCGCGTCAGCGAAGAGGTGGGGGAGTCGCTCCTCGCCGCCCCGTACGACGGGGGCATCGACAGTGAGCGATCCGTCTCCGATTTCACCCGCCGCTGGATCGACCACCTCCGCACCTCCATCGTCGTCGAAGACCGGCCGCACGTGCGCAGCGGACACGTGCGCCTGAACACTCAGGCCTGGCATGAGGTGATGGTTTTGAAGTTCGTGCACGCCCACTTCGTGCTCGAGCGACCCGAGCTCGGCCAGCCGCAGCGCGGGCGGGCGAAGGTCGTCGAGCAGCTCGTGCTCGGCTTCGACGCCTGGCTCGCCGACCGCGACGATGCCGGGCGCGCACCCCGCCGCCTGCTCGAGTGGGCGGAGGTCGCGACCGACGCCGGGTTCGCCGTGCGTCGCGACCGGCCCGAGCTGCTCATGGGCGACACCAGCGACGCCGGCATGCGCCGACAGGGGCGCACCCGCGCGATTCTCGACTACGTCGCTTCGCTGAGTGATCAGCAGGCCGTCATCACCCATCGAGCCCTGACCGGAGGAACCACCAGTGAGTAAGTCCCCGCGCGAAGCCCGCGCGCCGCAGGTGCGCGCGTCGCAGGTTCGCGACCGCGACCGCCTCATCACCGAACTGATCGAGGTCGGCCGAGACGCTGTCGGTCGTGGGCTCGTGCTGGCGAGCGCCGGCAATCTGTCGGTGCGGGTGTCGGATCGCGAGTTCCTCGTCACCGCGAAGGGCAGCTGGCTGGATCGCCTCACCCCCGAGAGCTTTGCCCTGCTGACGCTCGATGACGACGAGACCGGTGCACCCGTCGACGTCGGGCCGGAACCGTCGAGCGAGTGGAAACTGCACCACCGCGCCTACCGTGCGCGACCCGACGCCGAGTGCGTGCTGCATCTGCACCCGCGCACCGCCGTGGTGCTGGCCAGTCTCGGGCGGCCGATCCGCCGCCTCACCCTCGACCACGCGTACTACCTGGGCGAAATCGCGGTCACCCCCTTCTTCCACAACGGCACGGATGAGCTCGCCGACACCGCAGGCGAGGCGCTGCGCGATCACGACTGCGTCGTGATGCAGCACCACGGCTGCTCGGTCGTGGCCAGTGACGTGCAGATGGCGTACCGGCGCGCGCTCAACCTCGAAGACGCGGCGCAGGCGACCGCGCTCGCGCTGCAGCTCGGCGACACGGACACGGTCTTCCCGGACGACTCCGCGACCCACGCGTAGGTAGCGGCTGGCGGCTGGCGGCTGCCGTTGCCGCCGCTGCCGCCGGCCCCGCGCGTGCCCGCCGGCCCCGCGCGTGCCCGCCTGCCCCGCCGGGCCCCTCCTTTCGCGCCGACCCCCTCCTTTCTCGCCGACCCCCTCCTTTCTCGCCGACCCCCTCCGATGTGCCCGCGAACTTTGGAGGGACTCGGCGAGAAAGAAGGGGGTCGCTGTTGATTTATTCCGCATGGGTCAACAATCGAGAACGAGGGACCTTGGTCGTGAATGGGACTCGAAACGCCGTCAGCATGGAGCCGAAGCGTCGTGCAGTCCACGCTTCGCGGGCGCCCCACCGAATGAACCGGCTGCTCGTTGTCGCCGCGAGCCAATCTTCGCGATCTTTTTCTTGAAGCACCATTTGGCCCACATTGAGATTTCCTCGAAGCGCAGGGTCGAGATACTTGGTCCGTCCATCACACTCGCCAAACACGCCATGATCGGGGAGAAAGAAATCGACGAAGTACCAGCCGCCGTTGCGTGCGGGCACCTCGAACTGGGGTATAACGGAAATGTTGAACTCGTGAAAACGCCAGCGACTGACGCTCTCGAGGGGTGAATCTGCGCGGGCGTCCGCGAAATCAACGATGGTGCGAAGCAATCGAACTCCGCGTTTCCCAGCCGCAGCGAGCGTGCGCGCAGCCATCTCTTCGTGCCATTGCCCAGCAGCGTCACTGTCAACATGTCGCCCCGACCGCGCACTCCTCCCGAGCACGACGTCTGCCGTGGCGACCAGACTTTCTGGAGCGAGAGACAGCATCGACAGGTCGACGAGGGTGCGGTTCGGGGTGGTGTGTGCGAACCCCCAAGATTCGGTGATGTCGCCCTCTGGAACGTCGAGCTCATGGCGTACGAGAGAATCGCTGCGTCCGTGGGCAGACAATGAAATAACGTGCGGGGGCGAATCGGTGCAGCCCCAGAATGGCAAACCCAGGAGTGCCGCGGCTGATTGATGCGAAAAGATTGGGACTCCACGGGACTCCTTTGCCGCCACGATCACGCGGGCAAGGTGGCTCTGTTCCACGCAACAGTTCGCCCACGTCGTCATTTCAACGACGTATCCCTTCCCGATTCGATGCCACACCCCTGTATGGAGCAGCCGTGCGAGTTCGCGGCGAGAAACTCCAGCATCGAGATGTGCGCCGATTGAAGTGATCGAAGCCTCGATGAGTGCGATGCGGTGTGGTGCCTCCATCGTCCGAGTGAATCGCACTGCGAAAGCCTCCATTGTCTGAATTCGCAGAATGTGGATGAACCGGGGAGCTGCGGCGCCTGTGAGCGCTTCGTCGGCGCAGCCGTATTGCAAGCTCACCGGCGACCGCGAGCCCCTCCAAAGTTGCCGAGCCCCTGCCAAATGCGCGGGCAGAATGGAGGGGCTGGGCGACTTGAGAGGGGCTCGACGAAAGAAGCGCCGGGAGTCAGCCCGGCCTACGGCGCGACCGGGAACTCCTGCGACGCATCCCACGGCACTGCCCAGCCGAGCTCGTCGAAGAGGCTCGCGAGCACCATGCCGGTGAAGCCCCACACGAGGTGCCCGCCGAGGTGAGAGCCGAGCGAGAACGCCGCGCCGCGATACGTCGTGCTGCCGTGGCGCAGCACGGAGGTGCCACGAGCGGTCGGTGTGAGGAGTTCGGCGACGGGTGCACGAAATACCTCGACCGATTCTGCGTGGTCTGCGGCGACGGCACTGGGGTGGCGCCACCACCCGATGACCGGGGTCACGAGGTTGTTGCTGACGGGGATGTGCACGGGCGGCAACTGGCCGAGCACGTCGACGCCGCTCGGGTCGACGCCGGTTTCTTCAGCGGCTTCACGCAGCGCAGTGGCCGCCGCGTCAACGTCTTCGGGCTCGGCGCCGCCGCCCGGAAACGCGATCTGTCCCGCGTGGTGCCGCATACTGTCGGCGCGGCGGGTCAGCAGCACGTCGAGTTCGGCGGGCACGGTCGTGGCGCCGTGAGCGGCGGGCGCGCGGTCGAGCGTGCCCAGAAGTACGAGCACGGCGGATCGCCGCAACGGTCGTGCCCCTGGCGCGCCCTGGGGCACGTAGTCGATGGGGGCGGCGACCGGCCGAGCGAGCAGCGCGCGCAGGTCGCTCTCGGCGTCGGCGGCGGTACGGGGCATACTCGTCACCCTACAGGGGCACGGAGAGCCGCAGTTCAGCCCTCGGCGAGCAGATCGAAGATGCCCTCGGGAACGCGCTGGGAGCGCGACCACGGCTCGCGATCGCGGCGCGATACTCGCTTGACCTGCTGAGATTCTTCGCCGCGCACCTGGGTGAGTACCGCGACGATCGCGGCGCGCTCGGCATCGCTGACCTGCCGGGTGACGAAGCGGATATCGCTGCCGTGCAGCAGATCGTCGTCGGCGAGCTCGTCGCGCTTGGCGGCGTCGCGTGCGGCCGCATCCGGGGGCAGGATCGCCGAGGCGCCGTCCACCGGAGCGTCGTCCGCGGGAACATCTGAGAGTGCTGCGTGCTTGGCCATGGGTGCTCGCTTACAGCGGGATGTTGCCGTGCTTCTTGGCGGGCTGTTCGGTGCGCTTGCCGCGCAGGCCGCGCAGCGCCTTGATGACGGCGAGTCGCGAACCGGCGGGCTCGAGCACGTTGTCGAGTTCGCCGCGCTCGGCCGCGAGGAACGGCGACGTCACATCGGCGGTGTACTTCGCGGTCAGTTCTGCACGCAGGGCCTCGACGTCGTCACCGCGTTCCGCAGCTGCGGCCAGTTCCTTGCGGTAGAGAATGTTGACGGCACCCGAACCACCCATGACGGCGATCTCGGCGGTGGGCCACGCGATGTTGAAGTCGGCGCCCATCTGCTTCGAGCCCATCACGATGTACGCTCCGCCGTAGGCCTTACGGGTGATGATGGTGACGAGCGGCACCGTCGCCTCCGCGTACGCGTAGAGCAGTTTCGCGCCGCGGCGGATGACGCCCTGGAGCTCCTGGTCGGTGCCCGGGAGGTAGCCCGGCACGTCGACGAGCGTGAGGATCGGGATCGAGAACGCATCGCAGAAGCGCACGAAGCGTGCGGCCTTCTCGCTGGCGTCGATGTTCAGAGTGCCCGCCATCTGCGCCGGCTGGTTGGCGACGATGCCGACGGTGCGGCCCTCGACGCGGCCGAAACCGATGAGCATGTTCGGGGCAAAGAGTGGCTGCACCTCGAGGAAGTCGCCACCATCGAGAATCGCCTCGATGACGACCTGCATGTCGTAGGGCTGATTCTGGCTGTCGGGAATCAGCGTGTTGAGACGACGGTCGGCGTCGGTAATCTCGAGCGCGGTCTCCGTGTCGTAGATCGGCGCCTCGGCGAGATTGTTGTCGGGCAGGTAGCTGATGAGCGCCCGAGCGTAATCGAGCGCGTCGTGCTCGTCGCTCGCGAGGTAGTGCGATACGCCGCTGGTCTTGTTGTGCGTGAGGGCACCGCCGAGCTCCTCGAACCCGACCTCTTCACCGGTGACGGTCTTGATGACGTCGGGGCCGGTGACGAACATGTGGCTGGTCTTGTCGACCATGATCACGAAGTCGGTGAGCGCGGGCGAGTAGACGGCGCCGCCCGCTGACGGTCCCATCACGATGGAGATCTGCGGAATGACGCCCGAGCACATCGTGTTCAGGCGGAAGATGTTCGCGTACTTCGACAGGGCGACGACGCCCTCCTGAATGCGGGCCCCGCCCGAGTCGAGAATGCCGAGCACGGGGGCGCCGGTCTTGAGGGCGAATTCCATCGCCTTGACGATCTTCTCGCCGGCGACTTCGCCGAGTGAACCGCCGAACGTGGTGAAGTCTTGCGAGTAGACAACGACCTGGCGACCGTGGATGGTGCCCGCGCCGGTGACGACGGAGTCGCCGAACGGGTGCGTGTGCTCCATGCCGAAGCCGTGCGAACGGTGCTTCACGAACTTGTCGAACTCGACGAACGAGCCGGCGTCGAGCAGCGCGGCGATGCGCTCGCGGGCTGTCATCTTGCCGCGCGCGTGCTGCTTGGCGGCGGCCGCGGCGTCGCGATCGCCCACGGCTTCCTGGTACTTGCGGCGATGATCGGCGATGCGGTCGGCGGTCGTCGCGGGTGCGATGTTCTCTGCAGTCACGCATGCCAGCCTAGCGCGGGGGACATGCCGCAGCCCCGCGAACCTCTCCAACGGAATCGAAATTCCTTGGTCGGAATGCTACGAAGCGAGGGTCAGTCGAAGATGTCGCCGAGCAAGCCGCCGAGAATCACGCCGCCGATGACTGGCCCGAGCATGCCGCCGCCGCTGTCGCGTCCGCTGCCCCAGCCGCCGCGTCCGCCGCGACCGCCGCCGCCCCAGCCCCAGTCGTCGTTGTCGGGTCGGGAGGAGTCGATGTCACGCTGCGCGAAGCGGAGCGCTTCATCGGCGAGTTCAGATGCGCGTCGGGCGAGCCGGAGCGCGTCTTCGCGGGTGTCTTCGGTGTCGTGCATGACCGCGATCTCGCTACGGTGACGCCGCGCCTCGGCGAGCCGGGTGCGAGCGTCGGCGCCGATCCAGCCGCGGTGGCCCTCGATGAGGCTCGATGCGATACCGATGGCGTGATCGGCAGCCGCGATGCCGTGCTGCACCTGCGCCGATGAGGGCACGGGTTTCGCAGCGCGAGCGCGGGCAGCGTCGAGCGCCGCGTTCGCGCTCGAGACGAGCGTGAGGTCGGCGAACGGATCGCGTTGCCGCCCGTTCGCCACCTCGGCGAGTGCGGATTCGAGTCGATCGATCGCCGCAGTCACCGCGGCATTGCTCGCTTCGGTGCGAGCGGTAGAAATATCTCCGCGCGAATCCTCGACCACGTCGGCCAGGGTGTTCTGCGCGCGCAGCGCTTCGATTTCGAAGCCATCGACCCCGTCGAGAATCGACGAGGCACGACGCACGGTCTCGGTGGCGGTCTCGAGCGCGAGGTTCGCATCGGCGAGCGCGCCGGCTGCGCGGCGGCGATCCGACAGATCTGCGGAGTGGAGCGCGAAATCGAGCAACTGCTCGACGTCTTCCGAACTCAATCGCACGCGCTGCAGGGCGGTGGGACTGTAGCGTTCGGCGAGTCGTGCCGCAGCCTGCTGTGCGTCGGGCACGCGGGCGGTGAGTGCGGCGACGTCGTCGCGCACGCGCTGCACCATCTCCGGTGCTCGTCGGGCCCGCTCGACGCGCGCCTGCAGCGCGGAGGTGCGCTCGTCGAGTACTGCCTCCGCCCATTCGCAGAGCTGCACGATGCGCGCATTGCGCGTCCGTGTCTCTTCGGGGGTATCGGGAATGTGGTCGTGGTTCAGCTGGTGCAGCTGGAAGGCTTCGGCGAGGTGCTCCCGCACGGACGCGAGGCCGACGCGCAGCTCGGAGGTGGCGTCATCGCCGAGTTCGGCCGTGGCGAAGGCGAGCTCGTCGCCCGTCGCGCGAATGCGTTCGTCGGCGGCGACGATAGCGCTGCGTGCGCGCCGTGACAGATCGGCGTCGGTGGCCTCCTGCTGCTGCTCGGCTTCGCGATCGCGGCGTCCCCAGAATCCCACGGTGCTCCTCGGTTGTGTCGGTGGTGTGCGTTCAAACGGTGAAACGGTCAAGCAGTGAAACGGTCGGCGGTGCGACGCTGCTGAGCGAGCGCGACTGGCCGGTGACGCAGCGGAGCGAGCCGACCGGTGTCGACTCGCTCCGCTGTCGAACCCTGCGAGACGCGCAGGCGGTCGGCGACGGGCCGACCCGCTCGATTACTGGCCGATGGCCTGCTGAGGCGTGCCCGACTTGAGGGCGGCGAGACGCGCCTCGACCTCGGTGACGGCCTCGAAGTTCTCGAGCTCGTTGAACTGCGCGTCGAGCGTCGACGCCGCGATCTCCTGCTTGCCGCGCGCGAGCGCCTCCTGACGGCGGATCTTCTCCTCGAAGCGGCCGAGATCGCTGGTCGGATCGAGCACGTCGATCGACTTCACGGCATCGGCGACACGGTTCTGCGCGTCAGCCGTCTTCGAGCGCGCGACCAGCTCGGCGCGCTTCGACTGCAGCTGCTGCAGCTTGTCTTTCATGCCGTTCAGGCCGGCCTTGAGCTTTTCGGTGACCTCGCGCTGCGAGGCGATGGTCGGCTCGGCGGCGCGCGCCTCGTTCTCTTCCGTGATCTGACGCTGCAGCGCCACCTTGGCGAGGTTGTCGAACTTGTCGGCGTCGACGCTGTTGCCGGCGGCGCGCAGTTCGTCTGCCTTCGTGCTGGCGGCGATCGCCTTGCGGTTCCACTCGGCGGCGGTGCGCACGTCTTCGTCGTAGTCCTGCTCGATGAGGCGCAGGTTGCCGATCGTTTCTGCGATCGCCGACTCGGCATCAGAGATGTTGTTCGAGTAATCGCGGATCAGCTGGTCGATCATCTTCTCCGGATCCTCAGCGGAGTCGAGGAGCGAGTTGATGTTCGCGCGAACGAGAGTGGTGATGCGCCCGAGGATGGATTGCTTCGCCATGATGGGGTCCTTTCGGATGAACGGTTGGATCGAGTGTAGGGATGGGGACTGTGGAACTGCCGGAGATTCGGAAAGTCAGGGAGCCGGGTTAGAAGCGACCGCCTCCGCTGCGGCCGGAACGACTGGAGCCGCCTGAGCGGCGTGACGAGCCGCCCCACGAGGAGCCTCCGGAGCGCCGGGATGATCCGCCGCCCCACGAACTGCCCCCGCCTGAGCCGCCGTATCCGGAGTAGCCGCCGCCACCGCCGTGGCCGAAGATGCCGCCGAGGATCGCGCCGATGGCGATGTCGCCGGCGGAGCTGTTGCCGCCTCGTGTGCCGCCGGCAGCACCGCCGTATCCGCCGTATCCGCCGTTGCCGAAACCGGAGACGTCGGCCTGAGCGGACCCTAAGGCCTCTGACGCCAGCTGGGTCGCGCGCTGCGTTTCGGCCAGTGCGCCCTGCGGGTTGGCGACGCGCGCCGCTTCCGCGCGCGACAGCGCCGCCCGTGCCTCGGCTGCGCGTGTGCGCGCCGTGGCGCCGACGGCCCCGCGACGAGCGTCGATGTACGCCTCCGCCTGGCGCACCTGGTCGCCGGCCTGAGCGAGCTGCGCGTCGAGCAGTTGCCGGGCGCGCGCGGCCTCTTGTGCGGACGCGACGACGCCGTCGATGTGCGTGTTCGCCGCCTCGAGGGCCTGGACCGCGCGCGATGGGCGGCGCTCGGTACCCGACAGGTCGGTACGGGCCTGCGCGATCTGCTGTTCGGTGGCGGCGATCGCGGCGCCGACGCTGCCGTCAGGATCCTGCAGGCTGCGTGCGCCGGCGACATCGCTCTCGAGCTCGGCGATGAGCTCCGCGCAACGGGCTTCGATGCCGGTGAGCTCGGTGCCGTGCGCGGCGATCGCCTGGTGCAGCCCCTCGGCCTGAGCGACGGCGGCCTCACCCTCACGGATCGCGATCGACGCGGCGCCGGTGTCGGGTGCTGCTGCGGCGAGCGCCCCCGAGACCGTTGCCTCACGTTCGGCGGCGAAGGCGAGCAGCGAGTCCGCCTGTTGCGGGCCGCCCGCAAGCGCACCGAGCTCGTCGGCGGCATACGCGGCCGAAAGTCGCGCGATCTCTGCGGCGGCGGTCGTGCTCGCTCCTGCGGCCCGCGCCCGGCGTTCGGTGAGCGCAGCCAGCGCGGCCGGGGCGTTCTGCTCGATGGCGCGCAGGCGCTCGAACGACTCGGCTTGGGCATCGAGCGTCTCGTCGACGCTTTCGCAGAGTTCGATGATGCGATGCAGCCACTCCCGTCGCTGCGCCTCGGTATCAGGGGTCGCGTCGTCGAGCTGTTGGCGCAACGTGAACGCTTCGAGTAGCTGACCCCGCGCCGTCTCGATCGCCGTCGAGAAGTCGATGACGGCGGCGTCTCCGAACTGCGCACGCGCGAAGTCGAGCTCTTGCGCGCTCGTCTTCACCGCATCGTCGGCCGCGATGAGTGCGGCGCCCGACGTACGGTCGAGTTGCGTCAGGTCTTGCTCCACCGACTGCTGCACCCGGCGCTTGCGCGCCGCACGATTGACGCCGAATGCCGTGCCGCCGATGACGACGACGCCTGCCCCGACGCCCACCGCGATTGCGGTGTTGCGCCCCGGAGCCGCATGTTCCTTTTCGAGTTGCTCGGCCGCGGCCGTCACCGCTCCCGCGAAATCATTCGCACGCAGCTCGGGCAGCACGTTCTCTTCGATGCGATCCAGCGCACCATTGCTCAGTGACCCGCCGTTCGGTGATGACAGGTAGTACTGACGGCCCTCGGTCGACACGGCGAGCAGGTATTGCGCATCACCCAATCCGTTGAACTCCGCGGTCTCGTCGGCCCAGGCGATCCGATCGGTCGGGTCGGTGAACTGATCGACGAAGACGACGTAGAGGTCGAGCCCGGTTTCTTGCTGAGCCGCGGCGAGCCGGGCGTTCGCCGCGCTCTCTTCGCTCGCGGTGAGCACGTTGGCGCTGTCGGTCACGTAGTCGTCGCCGAGCGGGCCCGGCGCGACCGCACTGGCTGATGCGCCGGCGACGAGCATCCAGGCCGCTCCGATGAGCAGGCTCGCGAGCCAACGCCCGAGATGACGACGAGGATCCATTCGCAAGTGCTCCACACTCGGAGTGTATTGCGCCGCAGGGGGTCCGGTCTATCGTTTTCAACCCGGTAGCGTAACGGTCATGGAGCTGATGCGCACACGCAACCTGCTGCCGGAAGTGATCTGGCGCGACACCTCGCCGTCGACGAACGCCGAGTTGCGCGATCTCGTCGGCGAATCTCCCGGGCTGCCCCACGGCACGCTGCTGGTCACCAGCGATCAGACTGCGGGTCGCGGGCGTCTTGATCGCGGCTGGGTGACCCCGCCTGACACCTCGCTGGCGGCATCGCTGCTGGTGCGCGGGTTCGCGGCTGAGGGCCTCGAGCCGAGCTGGCTGCCGTTGCTCGTGGGGTCGGCGTTCGTGACGGCCCTGCAGCCCCACTTCACCGCGGCTGCCGCCCGCGACGGCGGCGAGGCGAAGCGGGTGGGCGTGAAATGGCCGAACGATGTGCACGTGCGCGACGAGGAAGACGCGATCGCGGGCCGGCCCGGGAAAAAGCTGTGCGGCATTCTGTGCGAGCTGCTGCCCGGAGTGCCGGGTGAGCGCGGGCACACCGTGATCGTCGGCACCGGCATCAACCTGCTCATCGAGGAGTGGGATCTACCGACCGAACGAGCCGGGTCGCTCTTGGCGTGCGGTGCCGACGTGGGCGGTGCGGAGAGTCTCGCCGATGCGGCGGGGCAGGATCTGGCCGACCGAGTCCTCGCCGACTACACCGCCGAGCTCCTCCGCCTCGTGGACCTCGCCGCGACCGACCCCGGTGCGGCCCGGGCACGCGTCGATCGGCACTCCCTGACGCTCGGCACCGAGGTGCGGGTGCACCTGCCGGGCGGGCAGATCGTCGACGGCCGCGCTCGCCGCCTCGCCGACGACGGTTCGCTCGTCGTCGATCTGCCGACCGGTGGCGAGCTCACGGTGTCGGCCGGCGACGTCGAGCACCTGCGCTAGGCGCGCCCGAGCTGGGCGCACCTAACGCAGCGATCGGCTACGCCGCGCGGAAGCGCTCCTCGCCGCGCACGTATGTGCGCTGCACGCGCGAGTCGAGCAGCGCGGTCGGCTCCGCCTCGAGCGGATTCACTCCGAGCACCATGAAGTCGGCGCTCAGACCCGGGCGGATGCGACCGGTCGTGCCGTCCATCTCGCCCGCGAAGGCGCCGCCGGCGGTGAGCGCGGTCAGCGCCTCGGCCGGGGTGAACGCACGCTCGGGGTGGTACGGATCACGCTCGGGAGCGAGCACCGACGCCCCGGTGAGCGCGATGTAGAGGTTCGGCAGCGCCTCGTGCGGCGCGGTCGGCGCGTCGGTACCGAGCGTCATGGCGACGCCCGCGGCGCGGAACTTCTGCCAGGGGAAGCCGAGCTCCTGACGCTCGTCGCCGAGCTGCGCCTTCCAGTTGTCGAGCACGGCCGGGTCGCAGTGCACCGGCTGCATCGACGCGACGACGCCGAGCTCGCCCATGCGCACGATCGTGTCGTCGGCGACGCTCTCCAAGTGTTCGATGCGGTGGCGGCGCGGGCGGGGGCCGTTCGCACGCACGCAGTGCTCCACGACGTCGAGCGCGATCTGGCTCGTGCGATCCCCGATCGCGTGCATCGCGATCTGCAGCCCGTCGCGGTCGGCGGCTTCGGCCACCGGCATGATGCGATCCGCGGTCCAAATCGGCTCGGCATTCGACCCGTCGGCGTAGGGCGAGATCATCGTGGCGGTGCAGGCGTCGATGACGCCGTCCATGATGAACTTCACCCCGGCGATGCGCAGCCACTCGGACTCGGGGCCCGCGGCGATCTCGTCGCGGAGCGCCGTGATGGCCGCCGCGCCCGCGACATCCTGCGCCGTATCGCCGGTGGGCTCGAGGATCCAGTGCGCGGTGATCGGGAACGGCAGGCGACCATCGCGCGCGATGATCGTGCGCAGCGCGGCGACCTCGGACGCGTTCAGCGACATCTCGGTGGCGCCGGTCACACCGGTCTCCAGGTAGGTCGCGAACGCCCGATCGAGCGCGGCAACAACATCTTCCGGCGTCGACTGCGCGCCCAGGAACGCCCACGCGTACTGCGTTCCTGCGGTCTCGAGCAGCAGGCCCGTGGCCTGCCCGGTAGCGTCGCGCACGACCTCGCCGCCGACCGGGTTCGGGGTCGACGCGTCGATGCCGAGCTCGGCGAGCGCGGCCGAGTTGACCCACACCGAGTGGAAGTCGTTGGCATCGAGGTACACGGGCACGTCGGGCAGCACCGCGTCGAGCATCGCCGCGGTGGGGCGGCCCTCGGCGATCGCGTCGAAGAGCCAGCCGCTGCCGAGCACGCGGGGTGCATCCGGTGCGGCCGCACGCGCGGCGACCAGGCGCTCCTGCATCTCGGCGAGCGAGGCGCAGTCGCGCAGCTGCACGCGGGCCAGCGAATCGCCGAAGCCGACGAGATGAGTGTGCGAGTCGATGACGCCGGGAGCGACGAACGCACCCGCGAGGTCGACTTCGGTGACGCTGGGTGATCCGGCACCGTCTGCGACCGCGCCGATGACCGTGCGCACGTCATCGAGCGACCCGACGGCGACGAAGCGGCCGTCTGTGACGGCGAACGCCTCGGCGACGGGCTCGGGCTGTTCGGGCGTGGGGTCGGCCGTGAAGACGACGGCGTTCGTGAAAAGCGTCGTGGTCATCGCTGCGAACCCTGCTCAGGGGCTGCCGCCTGGTCGAGCGGGAACTCGGCCGAGAGGGCGTCGATCGCCTCGGTCGACGGCACCTCTTCGGAGAAGTTCAGCTTCGGCACCGGCTTGCGGAAGAAGCCGGTCTTGAGCGCGAGGATGATGACGCCGAGAGCGAGCCAGATGCCGCCGACGATCCAGGTGAGGCCCTCGAGCGAGGTCCACAGCCAGATGGTGAGGCCGAAGCCGATGAGAGGGAGCACGCCGTAGCGAATCCAGCCCCACGCGCTGACGGGCTCGGTGCGGCCACCCTTCGGGAAGAGGTACGTACGGATCACAGAGAGGTTCACCATCGCGAACGCCGCGAGTGCGCCGAAGCTGATCATGAAGGCGGCCTGGTCGAGGCTGACGAAGAGGCTCGCGAGGGCGACGACCGACACCGTGGTCGCAGCGACGATCGGGGTGCCGAAGCGCTTCGAGAGAATGCCCAGGGGCTTCGGCAGGATGCCGTCGCGGCCCATCGAGTAGAGGATGCGCGACACGGCGACCTGGCCGGCCAGGCCCGAACCGAAGCAGCCGGCGACCGTGATGATCACGAAGATCGCGGCCAGCACGTCGCCGCCGACGTGGCCGAAGAGTACGGCGCCCGCGGCGTTCAGCAGGTCGTCAGACGCGGTGCTCCAGTCGGAGAGGTAGTAGGCGCGGGCGCCGACGTACGAGATGACGATGAAGATCAGGCCGCCGATGATGGTGGTCAGCATGATGGCGCGGGGGATGTCGCGGCGCGGGTTCTTGGCCTCTTCAGAGAGCGTGGAGACCGCGTCGAAGCCGAGGAACGACAGCGCGAGTACTGCGGCACCCGTGAAGATCGGGCTGTAGCCGACGGCGCCCGGGATGAACGGTTCGAGCAGTGAGGGGGCGTTCGGGTCGTTGATGGCGGCCTTGATGGCGAGGATCGCGAAGACGAACACGGCCGCAACCGAGACGACGACGATGACCGTGTTGATCTTGCCGACGAGCGAGATGCCGAGCACGTTGAAGACGAAGACGCCGATGAGTGCGGCAAGCGTGAAGATCCAGCTCGGCACGCTCGGGAACTGCGTGCCCACGTACAGGCCGAGGATCAGGAAGTTGATCATCGGGATGAACAGGTAGTCGAGCATGAGCACCCAGCCGGTGAGGAACCCGGTGGCGCCGCCGAAGGCCTGCTGCGAATAGGTGTAGGCGGATCCGGCAACCGGGTACCGCCGCACCATCGCGGCGTAGCTGCCCGCCGTGAACAGCATCACGACGAGCGCGACGATGTAGGAATCGACGAGGTGGCCCTCGGTGAGCTGGTTGACGATGCCGTACGTGGTGAAGACGGTGCCCACCGCCATGTACGACAACCCGAAAAGGGTGAGTGTGACGACGCCGAGGGTGCGCTTGAGGTGCGCGCCGGTTGCTTGGCTCACTGGTGCTCCTGAAATACAGCGGCGGATGCCGGGAGTGGTGCGCGCGTTCCATCTTCGGGACGCGCGTCCAAAATGAACAATGTTCTTTTTGACGTGATTAGGATAAGCGGAGAATGTTTCGAGCGCGAGTCGAAATCTGAGAATGGCCGCGCTCGCTACCAACGGAGGGAGCGCGAGCGTGAGCGAAACACCGCGCAGGCGGGTCGGTCGGCCGAGCGAACAGGTGCTCTCGAGGCGCAGGATCGTCTCCACCGCGCTCGAACTGCTCGACGCGCACGGTTCCGACGGTTTCGGCATGCGCGACATCGCCCGCGAACTCGGGGTGCGGCCGTCGGCGCTCTACAACCACGTCGCCAACAAGGAAGACGTGTTCCGCGGCATTCGCGAGGATGTGGCGAGCCGCATCTCGACCGCCGCGCTCGAAACCGAGGTGTGGGATGTCGCGCTTGCGCACTGGGCGCGCTCCTATCGCGACGCCTTCGCCGCGCACCCGCCGTCGATCGCGCTGCTCGCCGTGATGCCCTACGACCCGGCCTCCGATGCCTTCCCGTCGTACGAGCGCGTCATCGCGCTGCTCACGGAGGCGGGCTGGAATCGAGTCGATGCGCTCAACCGGCTCGTCGCGCTCGAATCGTTCATTCTGGGGTCTGCGCTCGACGCCGCGGCCGCCCCAGACATGCTCAGCCCAGGCGACCGTACGGACGTGCCCGGGTTCACCGCCGCCTATCGGGAACGCGATGTGCGCGCCGCCGCGACCGGCGACGGCCCGGCCGATCAGGCGTTCGACGCGGGTCTGCGGGTGATGCTCGCGGGCCTCCGTGCCGAGCAGCGCGAGCTGGCGGCACGCTAGCGGCGCGCTTGCTGTCGGCTCGCGCCCGTGCCCTGCCCGCGCCGCGGAAATCGCCGAGCCCCTCCGATCTTGCCGAGCCCCTGCGTTCTGCGTGCGCAGTTCGAAGGGGATCGGCGAGAAAGGAGGGGCTCGGCGGAGATGCAGAAGCGGCCGGCGCGGGCGGCGCCGATGGGATGCCGGGCCGGACGCGCTACGCGCGCGGCTCCAGGGGGTAGTCCTCGGCCAGCTGATCGATCTGCTGGGTGCTGGGGTCGCTCTCCGAGAAGTCCATCATCGGCACCGCGCGACGGAACCCGCCGGTGACGATCGCGATGATGACCACGCCGACGGCCAGCCAGATCGCGCCGACCAGCCAGGTGAGCGGCTGCAGCGAAGTCCACAGCCAGATTGTCAGCGCGAAGCCGATGAGCGGGAAGAGGCCGTAGCGAATCCAGGCCCACGCGCCCTGCGGCCGCTCGCCGTTCTTCGGGAACAGGTAGGTGCGGATCACCGACAGGTTGACCATGGCGAACGCGGCGAGCGCGCCGAAGCTGATCATGAAGGCGACGGTGTCGAGCGACAGGAAGAGCGCCGACAGGGCGAAGATCGACACGATGCAGGCGGCGACCACGGGGGTACCGAAGCGCTGGTGCAGGCGTGAGAGCGGCTTCGGCAGCATGCCGTCGCGGCCCATCGCGTAGAGGATGCGCGACACCGAGACCTGGCCGGTCATGCCCGAGCCGAACGCGCCGACCACGTAGATCGCGACGAAGAACGAGGTGAACCAGCTGACGCCGAAGCTGTCCATGACGGTGGTGCCGGCCGCGTCGATCTGCGCATCGCTGAGCGTCGCCCAGTCGGGTGCGAACGCGAGGGCGCCGGCCCACGAGACGAGGATGAAGAAGAAGCCGCCGAGCAGCGTCGACAGCACGATCGCGCGGGGAATGTCGCGGCGAGGCTGCTTCGCTTCTTCGGAGAGCGTCGACACTGCGTCGAACCCGAGGAACGAGAGGGCGAGGATCGCCGCACCCGAGGCGACGGCGCCGATGCCGCCCTCGCCGAAGGTGAACGGGTCGATCAGGCCGACCGACTGGTCGCCGCCGAAGTACTGCTTGAACGCGAGCGCGACGAAGACGACGACGAGCACGACCGACAGCGCGATGATCGCGAAGTTGATCTTGTTCACGAGCGTGATGCCGAGGATGTTGAACACCAGTACGAGCAGCAGCGCGACGAGCGTGAATACCCAGATCGGCACCGCGGGGAACTGGGTGTTCAGGTAGATGCCGATGAGCATGAAGTTGATCATCGGGATGAACAGATAGTCGAGCAGCATGACCCAGCCGGTCAAGAAGCCGGCTGCGCCGCCGAACGACTGCTGCGAGTAGGTGTAGGCGGATCCGGCAACCGGGTACCGCTTCACCATCGCGCCGTAGCTCGCCGCCGTGAACAGCATCGTGACAACCGCCACGATGTAGGCCGAGGGGAGGTGGCCGTCGGTGACCTGGTTCACGATGCCGTACGTCGTGAACACGGTGATGACGGTCATGTAGGTGACCCCGAACAGGGTCAGGCCGGTGAGGCCGAGTGCCCGCTTGAGATGCGGTTGGGTGGTGTCGCTCACGATGTCTCCTTTGATTCGTGCGATGACGGAACTGCAGTCGGGGTGGGTCAGGGGTGCGTGGGGCTTCGGAACGTCGCCTCGCCGGCCAGCCAGGTGCCGTGGACCGCGAGATCGGCGATCGCCTCGGGGGCGAGCGAGAGCGGGTTCGCCGACAGCCACGCGGCGTCGGCGACGCGGCCGACTTCGAGGGTGCCGCGCTGCGGGGCGAGCGCCTGTCGCGCGATGCCCGAGGTGTAGGCGGCGAGCGCATCGCCCGGGGTGAGGCGTTCTTTGGGCAACCACGCCTCGGCGCCGGGCTCGAGGTGGCTGTGTCGGGTGATCGCGGTCGAGAGCGCTGGGCGCCAGTCGCGCGTCGTCACGGGCCAATCACTGCCGAAGCTGATGGTCGCGCCGCTGCGGTGCACCGAACCGATGAGGTACTGCCAGTCCTCGCGCGGGTGGCCGAGGTGCGGAATCGTGAGGTCGCGCATGACCGCGTCGCACTGCGCCCAGTAGGGCTCGAAGTTCGCGATGACGCCGAGCTCGGCGAAGCGTGCCACGTCGGCCGGATCGAGCAGTGCCACGTGCGCGATGACGTCGTGCCGTTCGCGCGGCGGGTTCGCGTCGCGGGCCGCTGCGAGCGCGTCGAGGGCGCTGCGGTTCGCCGCGTCGCCGATGGCGTGCAGGTGCAGCTGGAACCCGGCGGCGTCGAAGGCGACGACGGCCTCGTTCAGCTCGGCGTCGGTCCAGTTCGGCAGGCCGCGCTCGTCGGGGCGGTCGGCGTACGGGTCGATCAACGCGGCCGTGTGGCTCTCGATCACGCCGTCGACGAAGAACTTGACCGTCTCGCCGCTCAGTCGCGGGTGCTCGAGCGCGCGCACTCGGGTGCGGCCCGCGACGAACTCGGCGACCTGATCGCGCCAGCGCGCCGGGTCAGCTCGGAACGCCAGGTTGACGCGGGTGTGCAGGCGCTGCTGCGCGGCTGCGACGAGGTAGAGCTCGAGGTCGGCGGGCTCCACCCAGGCATCCTGGATCCATGTGGTGCCCTGCTCCGCATAACCGCGGGTGGCGCGCTCGATCGCGTCGAGCCGCTGCGCCTCTGCGAACGCCGGCACGACCTCGGCGAGAAAATCGTTCGCGGCGGCCTCCTGCAGGGTGCCGAGGGGGCTGCCATCGGCGCGGCGCACGATGCGTCCGAGCGCGGGATCCGGAGTGTCTGCCGTGATGCCGCCTGCGGCGAGCGCGGCGCTGTTGACCCAGGCCGTGTGGTAATCCCACGCGCGCAGAATGGTGGGCGTATCGCCGGTCACTTCGTCGAGCCAGCGCGCATCGAAGAGCCCGCCATCGGCGAAGGTGGCGTCGTAGCTCGCTCCGATGATCCATTCGGCGTCGGGGTTCGCGGCCTTCCACTCGGCGACTGCGGCGAGGATGCCGGCGAGATCCCCGGCATCGCGCACCTGCGGCCCCAGCGCCTCGACTCCGCCGAGCAGCGGGTGCGCATGACCGTCGCCGATGCCCGGGGCGAGCGTGCCGCCCGCGAGATCGATGACGCTCGTGTCGGGCTGATCCGCCAGGCGCTCCGCGTCGGCGCCGAGCGCAGCGACGCGGCCCGATGAAAACGCGACGGCGTGGCTCGTCACGGCTCGCGCCGCGTCGACGATCACGGTGCCGTTCACGAATACGGTGGTCTCGCTCATGCTGCGTCCTTGCTGCTGGGGGTGCGGCGCTCGGCAACCGATGCGGTTGCGCGTGCGGTGGGTCTACAGTGTAAACGAACGGGGTTCGTTTACCGGCGGGTCGAGAATAGTACGGATGTGCGGATCACGCCAGAGCGACGTACACGAGGGAGTGACTATGCCGACGGAAACGAGCGAACGCGGTGCTCGGCGCGCCGGGCGCCCGAAGCAGCGCGTGCTTTCACGGCGGCTGATTCTCGAAACCGGGCTCGCGCTCATCGATGCCCACGGTGTGGACGGCGCAGGCATGCGCGCGATCGCCAAAGAGCTCGGCGTGCGCCCGTCGTCGCTGTACAACCATGTCGCCGGCCAGAACGAACTCATTGCCGGGGTGCGAGATCTCGTCAGCGAACGCATCCCCACCGAGCCGTTCGCAGTGATGCCCTGGGACCAAGCGCTCGAGGCCTGGGCGCTCGGCTACCGCCTCGCGTTCGCCTCGCACCCGCCGACGATCGCGCTCCTCGCGACCCAGACGCTCGCGCCCGACTCAGCGACCGCGCACATGTACGACACCGTCATCCACGCGCTCGTCGCCGCAGGGTGGCCGGAAGCCCGCGTGCTCTCCGTGATCGTGGCGTTCGAATGCTTCATTCTCGGCGCCGCCCTCGATCTCGCGGCAGACGACGACATGCTCGACCCGGGTGCGCGCAGCGACGTACCCCACTTCTCCGGTGCCTTTCGTGCCCGGCGCGGTGCGCTCGCCGCAGAGGGGATCAGCAACGCCGACGACGCCTTCGACATCGGGCTCCGGGCCATGCTCGCAGGGCTCCGCGCCGAGTACGCGGCGCTGCCCACCGCACTGCTCGCCCCGCACATCGACGGGGCGCACACCGGCGCCGAACGTGCTGACGGCGAGCGACCGGACGATGACGTTTAGAAGATGATGGTGCGGTCGCCGTCGACCAGCACGCGGTTCTCCGTGAACGATCGCACCGCGTGGCGCAGCACGCGCGCCTCGACGTCTTGCCCGAGCTGGGTGAGCGAGCGCACGGTGTACCCGTGGTCGACGCGAATCGTGTCTTGCTCGATGATCGGGCCCTCGTCGAGGTCGGTCGTGACGAAGTGCGCTGTCGCGCCGATGAGCTTCACGCCGCGCTGGTGCGCCTGCTTGTAGGGGTTGGCGCCCTTGAACCCGGGCAGGAATGAGTGGTGGATGTTGATGGCGCGGCCCGCGAGGGCGGCGCAGAGCTCGGGCGAAAGAATCTGCATGTAGCGCGCGAGCACGACGAGTTCGATGTCGAGCTCTTCGACCGCTTCGAGCACCCGAGCCTCGAACGCCGCTTTGTCTTCGGCTCCGGCGATGGCGCGGTGCTCGAAGGGTACGTCGTAGAACTCGGCAATGTCGCGCACCGTGTCGTGGTTCGACAGCACGAGCGGAACATCGATGGCGAGCTGCCCTGCGCGGCGGCGGTAGAGCAGATCATTAATGCAGTGCGTTGCGGTCGACGCGAGGATCAACGTGCGCACCGGGCGATCCGCCCGCTCGAGTCGCCACGACATGTTGTACCGCGACGTCACCGGAGCGAGCGCGTCGGCAAACCGGGCATCGAAGGTTTCGGGCTGGGCGACGGCTTCGACCTGCAGGCGCATGAAGAATCGACTGGTGTCGGCCGACGCGAACTGCTGACTCTCCGCGATGTTGCCGCCGGCCGCGACGATCGCGCCGCTGATGGCGTGCACGATGCCCGGGCCGTCGATGCAGGAGAGGGTCAGCACCCACTGGGTGTCAGAGGTCGCGGGGGAATCGGCAAGCGCAGTCACGACTGTCAGAGTACTGGATCGCCGTGTCGCCCGATGCGCCCCTCGCGTTGTGGCGCGGCGGCGCGTTGCCCCGGATCAGACAGGGTGCTGTCGCCGCGTCTCGGTTGCTAAGCTGATGCCGTCGTGACTGGCGTACAGATGGTCACCATCGGGAAACGACACATTGCTTGCAAGGGACGGCCGCTCGCCTGGGTCGTATCCGGAAAACGATGGCGCGCCCGCGCGCCGATGACACCGAGGAGCCTGCATGTCCCCCCAGTCCGCTTTCTTCAACGAGCCGCTCGAGGTCGTCGACCCCGAGATCGCCGAAGTTCTCAAGAATGAGCTCGGCCGCCAGCGCTCGACGCTCGAGATGATCGCCAGCGAGAACTTCGTGCCCCGCGCCGTGCTCGAGTCCCAGGGCTCAGTGCTCACGAACAAGTACGCCGAGGGCTACCCCGGCCGCCGCTACTACGGCGGATGCGAGTTCGTCGACGTCGCCGAAGAGCTCGCCCGTGAGCGCGCCAAGTCGCTCTTCGGTGCGGCATACGCGAACGTGCAGCCGCACTCCGGCGCGTCGGCGAACGCTGCCGTGCTCTCGGCCATCGCCGAGCCCGGCGACACCATTCTCGGCCTCGAGCTCGCGCACGGTGGTCATCTCACCCACGGCATGAAGCTCAACTTCTCGGGCAAGCTGTACAACGTCGTGTCGTACGGCGTCGACCCCGAGACGTTCCTCGTCGACATGGACGTGGTGCGCGAGAAGGCCCGCGAGCACCGCCCCAAGGTGATCATCGCCGGCTGGTCGGCCTACCCCCGCACGCTCGATTTCGCCGCGTTCCGCGAGATCGCCGACGAGGTCGGGGCGACGCTCTGGGTCGATATGGCGCACTTCGCCGGCCTCGTCGCAGCGGGCCTCCACCCGAACCCGGTGCCGCACGCGCACGTCGTCTCGTCGACCGTGCACAAGACGATCGGTGGCCCGCGCTCCGGGTTCATCCTCACCAATGAGCTCGACCTCTACAAGAAGCTCAACTCCAACGTGTTCCCGGGGCAGCAGGGCGGGCCGCTCATGCACGTGATCGCCGCGAAGGCGACCGCGTTCAAGCTCGCGGCATCCGAAGAGTTCGCCGAGCGTCAGGTGCGCACCCTCTCGGGCGCGAAGCTGCTCGCCGAGGCGCTCACGACCGAGGCGTCGAAGGCCGCGGGTGTCGACGTGCTGACCGGCGGCACCGACGTGCACCTCGTGCTCGCCGACCTGCGCAACTCGGCGCTCGACGGCCAGCAGGCTGAAGACGCCCTGCACGCCGTGGGCATCACCGTGAACCGCAACTCGGTGCCGTTCGACCCGCGCCCGCCGATGGTCACATCGGGGCTGCGCATCGGCACGCCTGCGCTCGCGACCCGCGGGTTCGGCGACGCCGAGTTCGCACAGGTGGCCGACATCATCGCGCAGACGCTGCAGCAGTCGGGCGACGTCGCCGAGCTTTCCGCGCGCGTGAAGTCGCTCGCCGACGCGTTCCCGCTGTACCCCGGCCTCGAGGAGTGGTAAACCGTGGCAGCTGAACTTCTCGACGGGAAGGCGGCGGCCGCAGCGATCAAGTCCGAACTCACGGAGCGCGTCAGCGCGCTGCGCGAGCGCGGCATCGTGCCCGGTCTCGCGACTGTGCTCGTCGGAGCAGATCCGGGATCGCAGTGGTATGTCGCCGGAAAGCACCGCGACTGCGCCGAGGTCGGCATCGCGTCGATCAAGCGAGAGCTCCCCGACTCGGTGACGCAGGAGGAACTCGAGGCGGTGCTCGATGAGCTGAACGCCAACCCCGAGTGCACCGGCTACATCGTGCAGCTTCCCCTGCCGAAGCACATCGACACCGATCGCATTCTCGAGCGCATCGATCCTGAGAAGGACGCCGATGGTCTGCACCCGACGAACCTCGGGCGACTCGTGCTCAACGCGAACGGTCCGATCGACTCCCCGCTGCCCTGCACGCCTCGGGGCGTCATCGAGCTCGTCGAGCGCAATGGCATCTCGTGGGCAGGCAAGCACGTCGTCGTCGTCGGGCGCGGGGTGACGGTCGGTCGGCCGATCGGCCCGCTGCTCACCCGGCGTGCGGTGAATGCGACGGTGACGCTGACGCACACGGGTACGCGTGATCTCGGGGCACTGCTGCGGCAGGCCGACGTCATCGTTGCGGCCGCGGGTGTCGAGGGCATCGTGCAAGCGGCCGATGTGCAGCCTGGCGCAATCGTGCTCGATGTCGGTGTCTCGCGCAAGGTCGACCCCGAGACCGGCAAGAGCCGCGTGGTCGGCGATGTCGATCCCGCCGTCGCCGAGGTTGCCGGGTGGGTGTCGCCGAACCCGGGCGGGGTCGGGCCGATGACCCGCGCACTCCTGCTGCAAAACGTTGTGGAAATGGCGGAGCGTGCCTGACGCCCTGCCCGCACTCCCGCTGCCCCCGGCTCGCTCAGCGAACGGGGGCAGCGGTGCATCACCGCCGTGGTCCCGTCGTCCATTCAGGCAGGCGAGGCATACTAGAGGCGTCGTGCCCGCGTTCCATTCCACGAAAGCCGAGCCTCACCAGTGACCTTGACGACCACCGCCCTCACCTCGATCGCGACCGTCCCCGCACTCTTCGGCATCGACTGGCTCGACCCCGAGACCCTGCTGAGCGCCGGTGGGTGGATCGCCCTCGTGCTCGCCTGCCTCTTCGTGTTTCTCGAAACCGGAGTGCTCGTGCTCGGGTTTCTGCCTGGTGATTCGCTGCTCTTCACCGTCGGTCTCTTCAGCGCCACGGGCATCATCGACGTGCCGATCTGGATCACCTGTTTCGTGCTCTTCCTGTGTGCGTTCGCGGGCGATCAGATGGGGTTCATGATCGGGCGCAAACTCGGCCCGGCGATCTTCAAGCGCGAGAAGAGTCGACTCTTCAACCCCGAGAACGTGCAGCGCACGCACGCGTTCTTCGAGAAGCACGGTCCGAAGGCGGTCATCATCGCTCGCTTCCTGCCGATCTTCCGTGCGTTCGTGCCGGCAGCCGCGGGTGTGGGCAACATGCGCTACCGCCAGTTCGTGGCCTACAACGCAATCGGGGCACTCCTGTGGGGTGTCGGCGTGACGCTGATCGGGTACTTCCTCGGCCGCATTCCGTTCGTGCAGCAGTACAGCGAAATCTTCATCATCGTGCTCGTGCTCATCCCGGGCATTCCGATTCTGATCGAAGCGATCCGCGCGTTCTCGCACTGGCGCGCCAAGCGCCGGGTGTCTGCGGCGAATGGCGATCCGGCACCGACCGCACCCGTCGAGTAGTCGACCCGGCGTTTATCGCGATCGTTGCTTGACGTAGGAGTTCGCGTGGATTAACGTACAACCAAATGGTTGCACAATTCTCACCCCAGACATCGCTCGACCCCGCGCCCGACACGGCGGGGCACAGCGAGCTCACTGATGAGCAGGTGAACCGCATCTTCCGGGCCCTGGCAGACGCGACGCGACGCGACATCGTGCGTCGCACGCTCACGGCAGAAGCGTCCATCTCAGATCTTGCCGCCGACTACGACATGTCGTTCGCTGCGGTGCAAAAGCATGTCGCGGTACTCGAAGCGGCCGACCTGGTCGCCCGCACCCCCAAAGGACGGGAGCGCATCATCAGAGGCAACCCAGAAACCATCCGACGGGCGCAAGAGCTCCTCGGCCACTTCGAGCAGATTTGGCGCGCACGCATCGACCGCCTCGATGCTTTTCTCGCCGAACATCCCTGACCCCACGCAGAAAGGCGCATCATGCCCATCACCTCCGTCACCACCGACCCTGAGGCGTTCACGCTGTCGGTGGTCGCCGATTTCACCGTCCCCGTGCGTCGACTCTGGGACGCATACACCGACCCCCGCCAGATCGAACGCTTCTGGGGTCCGCCGCAGTACCCGTCGACGTTCCTGCGCCACGATGCGGCGCCGGGTGGCGTGAGCAACTACGTGATGACCGGCCCCGAGGGCGAGCGCAGCGCAGGGTACTGGCACTGGGTCGCCGTCGATGCGCCGCACTCCTTCGAGGTGCGCGACGGCTTCGCGCACGATGACGGCACGCCGAACACGGAACTGCCGAGCATGCGCATGGTCTTCGGGTTCACCGAGACCGCGCTGGGTTCGCGTCTCACCACGACCACGTACTTCGGCTCGCTCGAAGAGCTCGAGCAGCTCAAAGCCATGGGCATGGAAGAGGGCATGCGAGCCGCGATGGGGCAAATCGACGAGGTTGTGGAGGATCTCCAGTCGTTCGCCGCCGGGCGCGCGACCGAGGTGCAACTGCTGGGAGATGCGCAGGCTCGTGTGTCGCGCATCATCCGCGGCACTGTCGAGCAGGTCTGGCAGGCGCACACTGACCCGTCGCTGCTGCAGCGCTGGCAGCTCGGGCCCGACGGCTGGAGCATGCCGGTATGCGAATTCGGTGCCGAGGTCGGTGCGCAGTTGCGCACGGAGTGGCAGAACGACGACAGCGGCGAGCGTTTCGGGTTCGCGGGGGTCGTCGTCGAGTCGGCGGCTCCGCATCGTCTCGTGACTACGGAGCGCATGATCTCGCCGGCCGACCCTGACGGCACCTCGAGCGCGGAGACGCTCAACGAGATGACGCTCACCCCGGTTGACGGGGGCACGCTGCTCGCATACGTCATCACCTATCCCGATGGACAGGTGCGCGAGACGGTGCTCGCGACAGGGATGGCCGACGGCATGGAGACGGGGTACGCGCGGCTTGAACGCGAGGTGCTGGTCGACTCGTCACCCCGCTGAGCCGGTCGCTGCACCGCTGCGTCACACCACGGTGACGAAGCGGTGCAGCGCGTCGAGCAGCACATCGGCGAGACCGGTTTCCTGCTGCATTCCCGCGCGCGCATCGAGGGCGGTGTCGGGGTGGTCGGTGATGATCCCGTCCGTATCGCGGCGCAGGTGTTCGCGCATGCTCGATTCGTCGTTAATCGTCCAAGCCATGAACCCCAGCCCCGCGTTCCAAGCGGCGTCTTGCATATGCTGTGTGGCGGTCCACTCTTCGACGACGATGAAGTCGGCTGAGGTATCGGGCAGGCCGCCGCCGGCAAACGGCATGGTGTATCCGACCGTGAGATCCGGGCGCAGCGATTTGAGGCGGGTAACGCTCGCGGCATCGAGCGAGTGGTAGATGTTGCTCTGGAGTGCGTCTGCCGCTTCGAGTTCTGCGACGAGCCGGTCGACGTGATCCGGGGTGTCTGCTCCGCCCAGTTTGATTTCGATCAGCAGGGGGATCTGGAGTTCGGCGGCACGGGCGACGTAGTCGCGGAACGCGGGAATCGTATCGGTGTGGCCCTGCTGGTCGCGCACAGTGACCGTCGTGAGCTCGGCGAGCGTCAGGTCTTTCACTGCCTCCGGTCGACCAGCAAGGCGATCGAGTTTCGGATCGTGCATCGCGATGAACTCGCCGTCGCGCGTCTGCATGACGTCCATCTCGACCAGGTCGGCTCCTGCCTTCGCGGCGGCATCGAGCCCGCTCAGCGTGTTTTCGACCCCGCCGTCGCTGAACCCGCGATGCGCGAGCACCAGCGTGTCGGGATACTCGGAGAGCCGTTGCATCGTGCCGATCGCCGCGGTGCCGAACCCGAGTGCGGCAACCAGTGCGACCACCAATACAACACGTGCGGGTCGACGCGCAGACGTGCTGCGCCCGGGGGTGCCGGTCTCCGTGTGCACCGGGTCGTCGTCGATGAGGTGCACACCCGCAGGCGCTCGTGATGCGCTGCGGCGCAGACGTGCGATGAGTACCGCCGTCACGGTCGCGGTCGCGTACCCGCCGAGCACGAATCCGGCGACCTGCGCGGCACCGAGGGAGTATGCGGCGACCGCCGGCGACGCATCGGGGGCGATGGCGTCCGTGAGCATGGTGGGCAGGATCGCAATCGCTGCGAGCACGCTCGCCGCAACGGCGGCGATGACGAGCACGGCCGCGACCGATACGACGAGTGGGATCACCGCGCGCACGCCGCGGGTCACCCGCCAACTCGTGCGCGCGGCATGCCCGCCGCGCGTCAGCACGAACGCGGGAACGGTGAGGCTCAATCGCAGGTTGAGTAGCGCGAGCGCAAGCAGCACGACACTGAGTCCGATGCTCGTCGCCGGGCTCTTCGCGAGTTCGCCCGAGATGAACGGCGGAATGGCGATGCCCCGCGTCAGGGTCGACACGAAGCCGAAACCGCTGAGCGGCAGGAGAAGAAAGAGGTAGAGCACGAGGGAGAAGGACCGCGGGTGCCCGAGCTTGCGCGCAATGCGGCCGAGGCGACGAATCGACATGCCGAGTGACTCTCCGGGCCATCGCAGCACCACCACGATTGCGATGAACTGCAGCGACAGCAGCCAGAACGCCAGTACGGAAATCACGACGATCAGCGCGATCGTCAGCGGAAACCCGCTGTTCCACGCGATGGCGCCCGTATCGAGACCATGCATGCCACTCGCCCGCAACGCCTCTCGGAACAGCCAGGCGATCACCGGAAGGGCGACGAGCGTGATCACGAGTTGCGTGGCGAGCACGAGGCCGACGAGCCGGGCTCCGGCTCTGCGCACCGAGCGAACCGCCTCAGCGATCAGCGACCGTGTCTCGGCCCAGATGCCGGGTGTCTCCGTGGACATAGTCCACAGTGTACGGAAGCGCGACGGCCGAGTGCAGATTTCCCAGCATCATCGGCTACCCTGAGGGACTGTGCTGACCCCCGAGCTGGAACACTATTCGACGATCGCCCTGTACTCGGCGATGATCGTCTACGCCATCGCCTTCGTGTTCTACGCGGTCGATCTTGCGAACCGAAGCGGCGATGCCGCGCTTGCGGAGCGCACCTCTGCGCGCGCTGCGGCTTCGGGCGATCTCACGATTCCCGCGGCTGCCGCGGCGAGCAGCGCTGGTGCGCAGTCGTCGGGCGGGGTCGCGACCCTCACCCGCACCGCGCGCGCGGCGTCGGGCGGCACCGAACCGAAGGCACGGCGCTCGCGCACGTTGCGAATCGGGTTCTCGCTCACGGTGCTCGGGTTCTTGCTGCACCTCGCGGCCACCGTCATGCGCGGCATCGGCGCCGAGCGCGTGCCGTGGGCGAACATGTACGAGTTCGCGCTCACGGCGACCTGCGCCATCGTGCTCATCTTCCTGGTGACCCAGTTCTTCGTCGACCTCCGGTTCCTCGGGGCGCTCATCACCGGCATGACCATCCTCTTCCTCGGCGTCTCGAAGGTGAACTTCTACGTCGCGATCGTGCCGCTGCAGCCCGCGCTCGATTCGTACTGGCTCGTGATCCACATTCTCGTCGCCGTGCTCGCCGTCGGCTTCCTGACGCTGTCATTCGGCTTGTCGGTGCTGCAATTGCTGCAGGCGCGTCGCGAGAACCGCAACGCGATCGGGGGCGAGCCGACCATGCGCTTCCTGTCGACGTTCCCGAGCGCGGTGCGACTCGAAGATTTGGCCTACCGCCTCGCGATCATCGGGTTCGTGTTCTGGACCTTCACGCTCATCGCCGGGTCCATCTGGGCCGAAGCTGCCTGGAGCCGTTACTGGGGCTGGGACACCAAGGAGGTCTGGACCTTCGTGATCTGGGTGCTCTACGCCGGCTTCATCCACGCGCGTGCGACGCGCGGATGGCGCGGCACGCGCTCGGCTTGGCTGTCGATCATCGCCTACACGGCGGTCATCTTCAACTTCACGATCGTCAATGTCTTCTTCAAGGGCCTGCACGCCTACTCGGGTCTCTAGACCGACCCGCGCTGTCCCCGGGGCGCGCAGCAGTTACTGCAGCACCTCAATGATCTCCGCCGGATCGACGAGACGGCCGGCGAGCACACCCAACCGAGCTGAGCCGTCACCCGCATCGCGCAGGTGATTCACGATCCAGGCGAGCTCGTCGGCTTCGTGCGTCACGATCCAATCGGCATCCCCGACCCCGTGTGCTGCGGCGACCTGCACTGCGACGTCGCCGGTCACGGCGCGAACCGTGCCGGGGTGCGCAGCGGCGGTCGTGACCGAAAGCCACTGCCGGGGTGCCGTGTCGACGATCGGATCCGTCGATGCTTCGACAACGGATCCGGCATCGTCGACGACGATGCCGAGCGCGCTCCAGGTGCGAATCAGAGGAGCGAGCAGAGCCGTGCGGCGCAGCTGTCGCAGCGACCACTGCAGGTCTTCAGGGGCGATGCCCTGCAGCCAGACCAGCAGATCGGCGTCGGAGCGCACACCACTGACGTCGTACCAGCCGCGCAACACGACGCCCTCGTCGTCGAGCTCACGCGCGACGTCTTCGAGCTCGCGCACGATACCTGGCACGTCACGGCCATCAAGCACGACGGGGTGCGACGAGCTCACGCGAAATGTCGCAAAGAGGGAGAAGAGCAGCTCAGGACCATCGGGCTCGACCTGAGCCTCGGGTGCGGCGCTGACGGGTGCGAGATCGAATGCCGGATCGCTCATGCCTCAATGGTCGCCCGACGCTGCGGGCGGCGCAAGGGGCTGGCGCTCAGACTCTTCGGGTCAGCGATCGGCGGCTCAGCGACCGCCGACGACGGGGAAGGTGCCGGTCGGCGTCTCGCCCTCGTCGTACACCGTCGCGGGTGAGCCGATCAGGCGCGAGTCGGGCTTTCCGACGACCTCGAGATCTTTGTCGGGGTAGTCGAAACGCGAAAGCACCCAGCGCATGGCCTCGAGTCGAGCCCGCTTCTTGTCGTTCGATTTGACGACGGTCCACGGAGCCTGAGGCGTGTCCGTGTAGAAGAACATCGCCTCCTTCGCTTCGGTGTAATCGTTCCACTTGTCGAGGCTCGCGAGGTCGGTCGGCGAAAGCTTCCACTGCTTCACCGGATCCTCGGAGCGCGACATGAAGCGCTCGTGCTGCTCGGCCTTGCCGACCGAGAACCAGAACTTGACCAGGTGAACGCCCGAGTTCACGAGCATCTGCTCGAACTCGGGTGCCGATCGGGTGAACTCGAGGTACTGCTGTGGCGTGCAATAGCCCATGACGCGCTCGACTCCGGCACGGTTGTACCAGGAACGGTCGAACATGACGATTTCGCCTGCTGACGGAAGGTGCTGCACATAGCGCTGGAAGTACCACTGGGTGCGCTCGCGTTCGGTGGGGATCTCAAGTGCGACGACTCGAGCACCGCGCGGGTTGAGGTGCTCGGTGAAGCGCTTGATCGCGCCACCCTTGCCCGCGGCGTCACGTCCCTCGAAGAGGATGACGATCTTCTCGCCCGACTCCTTGACCCACGCCTGCAGCTTGAGCAGTTCGATCTGCAGCAGTCGCTTCTCGATCTCGTAGGCACGACGCGACAGCTTCTCCGTGTATGGGTAGCCCTGCCGCCACGCCGCCTCGAGCCCCTGCTCGCCCGTCTCGACGCCCAGCAGTTCATCGAGCTCGTCGATCTCGGGCGTCACATCGATGTCGCCGGGGCCGGCGAGTTCGAACCGCGGTTCGCGCGAGGGTGCGAGTTCTTCTGCCATGCTGACGCCTTTCGATGCTGCGGATGCTGCCGGGTACCAGTGTGCTCCGCCGCGGTGAACGCGAGGCAACACCGAGGTAGACGAGGGGTGGCGCTCAGCGCACGAGACGGGCGATGGCGGCTGACGCTTCGTGCAGCTTCTCGGCAGCGACCTCGCCGCCCTCTGCCGCGGCAGAGGCGACGCAGTGCTTGAGGTGGTCATCGAGCAGTTCAAGCGCGACCCGTTCGAGCGCCTTCGTCGCCGCCGACACCTGGGTGAGAATGTCGATGCAGTACGCGTCTTCCTGCACCATCCGCTGCACGCCGCGCACCTGACCCTCGGCTCGGCGCAGACGCTTCAGCAGTTCGTCCTTGTGCTCGATGTACCCGTGGGTGTGTTCGGCGCAGCCCGCCTCCATCACTTCGCTCATGCGAGAACTGTACCCGGCTTCAGCCGCTCGTTCGCGGTCGGCGCAGCACCCGTGCGAGACCACCGATGATCAGAACCAGCACGGCGGCCCAGATCGCGGCGTAGAGCGGAAACTCCGACGGGTCGATGCGCTCACCGTTGAGCAGCGACGAGACCACGAGCAGCGCGGGCTCGAGGTAGCTCAGCAGACCGAACATGCTGATGGTGAGCATGCGAGAGGCAGCGATGTACAGCACCACGGCGAACCCGGTTCCGATGCCGAAGAGTGGCCCGACCCAGAGCAGCGCCGGGTTCTCTGCGATTGAGTTGCCGGTCACGAGTTCGTGCAGCAGGAAGAAGAGTGCGAACGGTGCGACGGCGATGAACTCCCACAGCATGCCGCCGAGATTGGCGAACCCGAGTGAGCGACGCAAGACGAAGTAGATCGGGTACCCGATGCAGACGAGCAACGTCTCCCAGGAGACGCCGCCGACCCGCACGATCTCGAAAACCACGCCGATCGCGGCGACGCCGGCGGCGAGCCATTGCCACCACACGAGACGGTCCCGATAGATGAACTTTCCGACGAGCACCAGCACGAGCGGTAGCAAGAAGTACCCGAGTGCCACTTGCAGGCCGCGTCCGTGCAGCGGGGCCCACGTGAAGATCCACAGCTGGAGTCCGACCAAAATGCCGCAGGCCAGCACCCCGAGTGCGAGCACCGGGCGGCGTCGGATGCGCGCCCAGAGCTCAGCCGCGAGGTGCCACTGCCGCACCATGACGAGGGCGAGCACGATAATCGGGATGGTAACGAGGTTGCGCAAGCCCCAGATCGCCTCCGCAGGCGCAGGGGCGAGATAGGGCGTGACGAAGTAAATGCCGGCGAACAACACAGAAGAGGCGACCGAAACGATCGCCCCTCGTGTTTCGCGGCTCAGGGAGCCGAGCACCGCTTACAGGTCGATCGCGCCGATGACCTCGCCGTAGGGCGTTTCACCGACCGGGGCGAACCCGATATGCAAGAAGAATGCTTCCGGACCGTCTTCGCCGCGCTCCCAGAGCACCGTAAGCCGCCCGATGCCTCGTCGGCGCGCCTCTTCGATGAGCGCGTTGACCGCGAACGTGCCGACGCCGGAGCCCTGAACTTCAGCGTCGACGTTGATGCGCCAGAGAGCCGCACGGAACTCCTCTTGCGACGCATCCGGGTCGAAGTTGCCGTGAATGAAGCCCACGACGTGGTCGTCTTTGAGGACGACACGCTGCCATGAAGTGTGCGCCGGGGTCACGGCTGCGGCAGCTGCATACGAGACCGGAGTGATGAACTGCTCCTGGCCCCGCTTGAGGCCCAGCGTGTTCACCGCGACGATGGTCGCTGCGGAAAGCTCTTCGAGTCTCAGATCGCTCATGGAATAAGGCTAACGCTTCGCGGCGGTCGCGCAAGACCCGTTGGCGGGTGCTGCGGCGGCGGGCGCGGTGGGGCTGGGTGCGGTGTCGCTGGGCGCCGTGGTGCCGGGCGCGCCGATGGCTGCGAGCGCGGCGCCGACTGCGGCGGCGGGGGAGTACTCGGGCAACACGCGCACCCTCGAAGCGATCCGCAGCTCCGCGATGAACGGGCTCGATACCTCCCACTCGGTAATGGTGGACTCGACGGCATCGAAGAACCGATTCCCGAGGAGTCGCAGCCCGCCGCCGACGACGATGGTGTGCGGGTCGAGCAGCAGCACCAGCATGCGGAGTGCCGTCGCCGTACCGCGCACGAGGTGCTCGAACGCCGCCTGTGCCTCGGCGTCCCCACGATCGATCGCCGGGAGCAGGGCTCGGCCGGGGTGCTCGCCGCCGCCCGGCCAGTATGTGCGCAGTGCGGATCCGCTGGCCGCGGTTTCCAGACATCCGAATTGCCCGCACGGGCATGCGCGGCCGAGCGGATCGATCGGGAGGTGCCCGATCTCCCCCGAGATCCCGGTGGCTCCGCGCTGCAGCACGCGGTCGATGACGAGTCCGTTCGC
Organism: Leucobacter japonicus; assembly: GCF_001273855.1. NCBI lineage: Bacteria > Bacillati > Actinomycetota > Actinomycetes > Micrococcales > Microbacteriaceae > Leucobacter > Leucobacter japonicus. Next base: position 195,961 of record NZ_JHBX01000141.1, read on the forward strand.
CAGCCCGGTGCCCAGGTTCACGTAGACGACGGTGCCGTCGAGTCCCATGAGGTGCGCCGCGCCGAGCGCAGCGGCATTGACATCGTTGTCGAGCGCTACGGGCACGCCGACGCGATCGCTGAGTCGTCGCGCGAGAGCGAGGCGCTCGATGCCGAGGTTGTACGCGAGCTGTACTTCGCCGGCGTCGCGGTTGATCTGCCCGGGGATGCCGACGCCGATCGAGGCGAACTCCGATGCCGGACGGCCGACGGCAGACGCGAGATCGTCGACGGCCCGCTGCGCCGTCGCGAGTACAGCCTCTGCGCCGGGTGCGGTCGACCGTCTGACGGAGGCGACCACCCGGCCGTCGGCGTCGATCGCGACCGCCTCGGTCTTGGTGCCGCCGATATCCATGCCGACGCGGAGGGTGCTGTTCATCGCGTGCTCCCCGCCAGCAGGTGCCGCACGGCTTCGCCCACGCGGAGCGTCGAACCTGAGGTTTCGAGATCCGCGCTCGACTCGGGGTCGGGCCAGCCCATTTCGATAGTCAGTGTCGGCACGCCATCGTCGCGCAACGAAGCGATGCCGTCGCGCGAGAACTCGTGCCGGTGCAGATCGCGGCCGACGATGATGACCCCATCGGCCGGAGCGGCCCCGGGCGGCAGTGCATCGCTCCACGGCATCGGGGTCTCGGCGGTGACGATGATGTCGCCCGGAGATGCGGGTGGCCCCCACGGGGCGGCACCGACCGCTTGATTCGCGGATGATTCGACGCGCAGCACGCGAGCGCGGGGATGCGCTGCCGCCCAGTGCGCTGCCGCCTCGGTGCCGTCGAAGCTCGCGGCAATGCGCTCGAGCTCGAGGTGCGAGGCCGGCTCCGCCGCGGATGCGAGCGCTGCGTCTGCCGCGCGGCTCTCGGAGATGCCGCGAGCCGCGCGTGAGCGCAGTTCGTCGACGCGTTCCGCCGCGCGGTGCAGTCGGTCGGCTGTGAGACGCCCGTCGTTCACGGCCGCGATCACGCGCTCCTCGATCTCGGCCAGCAGCTCCGGGCTCGATCCGGTGCCGAGGCACAGCAGATCGCACCCGGCGGCGAGCGCCCGCACCGCGGCTTCGGGGATACCGATCTCCGCACTCGCACCCCGCATGTCGAGCGCGTCAGAGACGATCACTCCGGTGAAGCCGAGTTCTTCGCGCAGGATCCCCTGCAAGATGCGCGGGCTGAACGTCGCGGGGAACTCCGCGTCGACCTCGGGCAGCAATATGTGCGAGGTCATGATCGCGTCGACTCCGGCAGCGATCGCCGCCGCGAACGCGGGGAGGTCGCGCTCTGCAAGCAGCGCAGCATCGGCGTGCACGGTGGGCAGTTGCAGGTGCGAATCGAGCGCGGTCGCCCCGTGCCCTGGAAAGTGCTTCGCGCAGGCTGCTGCGCCCGTGCCGCGCAGGCCACGAATCCAGGCACTCACATGACGGGAGACGAGGTCGGCGTCTGCCCCGAAGCTGCGCGTGCCGATCACGGGGTTGCGTGGGTCGCTGTTGACATCGGCGACGGGTCCGAGCGCCAGGGCGAAGCCCGACGACAGGAGCTCGCGGCCCACCCGTGCGCCGACGCGCTCGGTGACGTCGACGTCATCGATGCGACCGAGCACGGCCGCGCCGGGGTAGGGGGACCCCTCCCGGTAGTGCAGCCGCGTGACCTCGCCGCCCTCCTCATCTATCGCGATCATCAAGTCGGAGGCGGCCGAACGGAGCGCGGCGCCGAGCGCGGCGAGTTGGGCCTGATCCTGCACATTCTCGCCGTACACGCACCAGGAATGCACACCGCCCGAGATCGCGTCGAACACCCAACGCGGAGGCTCGAGCCCGGCGAACCCCGGCATCAGCGTGGTGCGGATGGCCCGTCGCAGCTCGCTCATCCCTTGACCGCCCCGCTCACGAGGCCGCTCGTCATGCGCCCCTGCACGATGAGGAAGAAGATGATCACCGGCACCGCGACCAGCGTCGATGCCGCCATGACCTCGCCCCAATCGATCGCGCGCGAGGCCGACTGCTGAATGAATCCGCGCAGCCACAGGGGCAACGTCTGCGTGCCTGAATCTTGCAAAATCACCAGGGCGACGGTGAACTCATTCCACGCCTGCAAGAAGGCGTACACGCCGCTGGCGACCAGGCCGGGGGCGAGGAGCGGGAATGTGATGCGCAGGAACGCTTGTGTGCGGCTCAGCCCATCGACCATGGCGGCCTCTTCCAGCTCTGCAGGAATGCCCGCGACGAAGCCGCGCAGCATCCAGATCGTGAACGGGACGACCGCGGCGATGTAAATGATGCTCACCCCGACCACCGAGTTGAGCAGATTGAGTGACCCCATCAGCTTGTACTGGGCGATGAACATGCCCTCGGCGGGCAGCATCTGGATGAAGAGCACGGCGAGCACGAAGCTGCGACGACCGCGAAACCGGAACCGGCTGATGGCCAGGGCCGCGAGAAACGCGAAGATGAGGCAGCACGCGACTGCGATGCCGGCAACCGTCAGACTCACGCCCAGAGCGCGCAGAAATGAACCATCGGAGACGACCGAGAAGAAGTTGCGCAACGATCCGCCGACGGGCAGCAACCGCGGTGTCGACTGATCGAGCACGACACCGGGCAGCAGCGACGAGTTGAGCATCCAGTAGACCGGGAACACCCAAATGAGAGCGACGAGGATAGCGACGACCGTGAGCACCGTGCGCCCCGGCCGGCCGATCCGCGCACGACCGCGCTGCCGCACGACCTCGACCGGGGCCGTCATAGTGGTGGTGCGAGGTGCACTCATCGCTCCTCATCCTCCTTCAGCAGATTGCGAACGTAGGCCCAGCTCAGCGCGATGGTGAGCAGGAGTACGAAGATGGACATCGCGCTCGCCATCGCGAAATCGCTTGATCCGATGCCGATCTGATAGATGTACGTGCCGAGCACGTCGGTTTGGCTCGCGATCGAACCGCGATCTTGCAGCAGTTTGATCTGGGTGAAGACCCGCAGATCCCAAATGATCTGCAACAGCATGACGATGCCGAGCACCGGCTTCACCAGCGGCAGAATGATGAACCGGAATCGCTGCCACGGGCTTGCGCCGTCCATCTGCGCCGCCTCGAGCACCTCGCCGGGCACCTGCGTCAGCCCCGCATACATTGAGAACGCGACGAAGGGCACGCTCATCCACACCACGATGATCATGGCGACTCCGAAGAACGACAGCGGATCTTGCAGCCAGTTGTGCCCCTGCACCGGAAGCCCGATCGACCCGAGCACCCAATTCACCAACCCGCGGCGCCAATCGAAGATCCAATTCCAGATGGTCATCGCGGCGACCACCGGGGTCGCCCAGGCAAGCAGCAACGAGATCTGCAGAGTGAGGCGCGCCGCGGTCGGAACCACCTGCATCAGCAGCGCCAGTGCGGTGCCGACGACCATGGTGACCCCCGCGGTGACGAGGCAGAAGACGATCGACCGGGCGACCACGAGCCACGTCGTCGGGTTCGAGAACAACTCGACGTAATTGCCGAACCACACCCACTCGGGCGGCTGGCCGAACTGCTGCGCCAACCCGAAGTGCTGCATCGAGGTGATGACCTGCCACACGACCGGGTAGCCGAGCGCGAGCAATACGATCAGCGTCGCGGGGAGCAGCAGTGCGTAGGGCGCGATGCGGAAGCGGGGTCGGCGAGGAGCGACGGTGGAGTCTGCCATGACCGGCCTTTCGAAGCGAGAGGGGAGTTGGAACGGTCTGCGGGAGTCGGGCCCGGAATGCCGCAGCACCCGGGCCCGACGATCCTGCACTACTTCTGATTCAGCAGCGCGTCGAGCTTCGCGTTCGTATCGACCGCGAGCTGCTGCAGATCATCGGCATCGCGGATCTTCGAGAAGAACTCCTCCATGATGCTTTTCGACTCGATCGCGGCCCAGCCCGGTGCGGCGGGGGTCAGCTTCGAATTCGAGGCCGATTCGATCAGCGCCTGAGCGAACTGGTCGTCGCCGAGCGACGACGCGTACTGCTGGTTCGCGGGGCCGAGGCCGTTCTCGCCGAGCATCTTCTGGTAGTCCTCGGAGTAGACGATGCGCAGCAGCTCCTTCGCGAGCTCCGGTTCATCCGACTTCGCCGAGATACCGAGGTTCGAGCCGCCCGCGAACACCGGGGCTGGCTTGCCGTCGTTGCCGGGAAGTACGAACGTGCCGAACACGTCGTCGTTCCACTCGCGCGCCGCCTCGCCATCGTTGCCCGTGGTGAGATCGCCGATCGAGAAGTGCGCCCAGCCCGGCGCCATGATCGTCGCCGCAGAGAGCGACAGATCATCGGTCACCGCCCCCGATTCGTCTTTCACCTGATCGGAGTCGTTGAGGTACTGGTACTGGTTCGCATCCTTCGCATCGTTCGGAGCGTTCGAAGCCGTGCGGTAGATCTGCTGCAGCTGCTCCAGACCGGTGATCGCCTCGGGGGAGTCGAGCGTCGCCTTCCACGAACCGTCGCTCTGCTTCTCGGCGATGTTGCCGCCGTTCGCGAAGATCCATGAGATCCCGTCGCGCCAGTCTTGGCCGCCGAGGTAGAAGCCCGAGAACTTGTCGATGCCCTTCGGATTCTTCTCAGTGATCGAGGTGACGGCCGTATTGAACTCGTCAAGCGTCTTCGGCACCTCGACGCCTGCCGCCTGCCAGACATCCTTGCGGTAGAACATGTAGCGCGACCCGAAGTAATAGGGGAGCGTGTACTCCTTGCCGTCGACCTGGCCCACCTCGACGAACGACGGCAGCAGATCATCGCCGCCGAGCTCGTCGTACATGTCGCTGACGTCCAAGAACGCCCCCACATTGGTGAACGTCGGGGAGAGCGTGTTGCCGATCTCGGTGACGTCAGGAGTGTTGTTGGCGTCGGGGAGGGCCGTGGTCAGCTTCGTGACGATGTCGCCCCAGCCCTGCTCCTCGATCTTGAGCGTGGCACCCGTGCGATCGTGGAACTCATCGGTGAGGTAGTCGCGCAGCGTGTCAGGCGTATCGCTGCCGATGAGCCACAGAGTGATCGACTTGCCGTCGCCGTCGACGGCGCCCGAGCCGCCGGAATCGCCGGCGCCCTGACTGCAACCGGTGAACAGGAGTGCGGAAGCCACGGCCGCAGCGGTGAGGCCGGTGAGCTTTCTCTTCATGGGAGGTTCCTTCTTTCGGAGTGACTGCGGAATGGATGGATGTGAGTCGGTGCACTGCACCCGCACATCGTGCGGGTCAGCGGGTTAGGTGATCCCGAGCGTCGCCCCGAGCACCACGGCCGTCGCGCCTCGCAGAATGAGGTCGTCGCCCTGGCGGGTGGTGCGCAGCACGAGAGTGTCGTGCGAATCGGGCATGGTGCGGCGGCGCAGAATCTCGAGGGTCGCCTCGGCGAGCACCCCATCGACCAGGTCGATCGGGCCCGCGAGCACGACCTCGGCAAGGTTCAGCACGCCGACCACCGGCGCGAGTGCGATGCCGAGGCGCTGCCCGGCCTCGCGGAGCACGGCTTCGCGCTGATCGGGATGGGCCGCGAGCGCACTGGTCAGCGACGGCACCGACAACCAGTGCTCAAGCACCTGCTCGCGGGCGTACGGGGCCTCGATGCCCAGGTCGGTGCCGACCATGACCTGACCGATCTCGCCCGAGGCGAAACGGGTACCCACCACCGGTCGGCCCGCCACGACGAGGCCCGAACCCACACCGTGCCCAATCGTGATCACGATGAAATCGTCGGTCGCGTCACCGAACCGTAGCTCGGCGAGGGCGGCAAGGTTGGCATCGTTCATGACCACCGTGGTGATGCCGGTGCGCTCGGCGAGCACGCCGCGCAGGTCGAGCTGGTGCCAGCCCAAGTTCGCCGCGGTGCGCACCACCCCATCGGCATCGACAACGCCGGGGGTGCCGACGCCGATGCCGAGCACCGGCACCGAGGCGCGTTCGAGCAGGTCGAGCGCGAGCCGCACCGCTCGTTCGCTCGCGGCTTCGCCGACCGCGCCGTCGAGCGGTGTCTCGGCGCGGTCGACGACCGTGCCATCGAGGTCGAGCAGTGCGCCGCGGAACCGTCGATCGTCGCTGAGATCGAGCGCGAGCACCGAGAATGCGGTGCGGGCAAGGTCGACCAGGATCGCGGGTTTGCCGGGGCGCTGCGACTCCTGAACGCCGAGCTCGGTCGCGAGGCCGTCGCTCAGCAGCTCGGCGACGAGACCCGAGACGGTCACCTTCGTAAGCCCCGTGGCCCGCGCGAGGTCGGCGCGGCTCATCGGGCCGGCCGCCGAGAGCGTCTGGAGTACGAGCGTGCGATTGTGCTGCTTCGCGTCGCCGGGCGTCGCGCCCAACCCGGCGCGGTGAGCGCCCCCGAACTGGGCGCCCGCGGGGGAGAACCCGGCGGGGCCGGAAGCGGGGCTGGTGCGCGTCCCTGAACGCGACAGTGCGATCGTCATGACAGTTAGTAAAGCTAACGAACTAATTCTGCGCAAGTCCTGCGGGGATATTTGTTCCGCGCGGATGTTCGGGGCCGCTGCATCGCTCGCTCACTCACCGCGGCTTTGGCCTGTGCTTCCACTGCAACTTTGGCCGCCGCTGCCGTTTCTGCCCTCATTTTTCGGGATCGGTGTCACTTTGTGTAGTTCTTGAGCGGTGTGAGGCGGTTTCGACTGCAATTTTGACCCCGATTCGGTCGGCTGGTGGCTGAAGGCTGGTGGCTGAAGGCTGAAGGCTGGTGGCTGGTGGCTGGTGGGTGCCTCAGCGCGCGAGTGCATCGGCGAAGGCCTTCGTGATTCTGGAGAGCAGGTTGCTCGGATCGCGGAGATCCGCGGCGGTGACCCTGATGACCCGCCACCCGTGCTCGTGCAGCACTTCGATGCGCCGGAGGTCGAGCCGCACCTGCCGCGGATCGGTGAAGTGGTGCACGCCCTCGTACTCGATTGCGATGCGCAGTTCGGGGTATCCCAGGTCGACATGCAACTCGCGATGTCGACCGTCGATCATCACTGCCACGGCGCAGTCGACGGTGGGTTCCGGGTAGCCGGCACCGACGACCATGAGTCGCAGCCGGGACTCCGGGGGAGAATCGACGCCCGTGCGGACAGCCTCCAACGCCCGCGCGCGGAGCGGAGCACCGGTTCCTTGGGAGTGCCGACGGTGGGCTGAGCGAAGCTGATCGAGGGTCGCGAGAGCGGGGGAGCGCTGCCCGCCGCTGTTCAGAATGCGGGTGCCCGACACGATGGCGTCTCCGGCGACGACCAGAGCTTCGAAACCGATCACTCCGCTGAGCTGACACCACACATCTGCAGGGTTCGGAATCGATACCCCATCGCGAGATACGGTTTCGAGAATGTCGGGCCGCACACGATGCCCGAGCAGGCCGGCGCGTCGCGGAGCACGGGCTGGGGTGAATACGCCGACTTCGACCTCGCGATGGGGAGGGGGCGGGGCGGGAATGCGCAGGATCGCGGCGGCGGAGCGGCGCGAAATGAATCTGCCGGTGGCTAGCGACCTGCCGACCGCCAGGCACCGGTCGCGATACTCGGTGAGATCGAGCCCGCTGTCGGGCGTCACGACAAGCCCGGTCGCCACTCGAGCGAGGCGCGGAGACCGGAGGCGGCCGCGGCTCACCCCGGCGCCGTGCAGAGCGCCGACGGAGTGCGCGCCGGGAGGGATCGATGTCACTGATGACTGCCGCATGCGGCCAGCTTGGCGGGGCGGAGCAGCGGAACAGGACGCAGGCGCAGCCTGCGACGAATCTGTGGAGAGCGAACGCGCAAGCGCTCGCTGTGCACGGACAACGTCGATCGCCGATGCGCCGCCCGGCCCAATTCAGCGCCCGGCCCGCCCGTTCCGCCCGCCCGTTCCGCCTCCCGCGCGAATCGGTGTCACTTTTTGCAGTCGAGGCCGCGAAATCGAGCCCGAAAACTACACAAAGTGACACCGATTCTGCGTCAAGGGGAAAGCGCCGCGGCCGCGGCGGCGAGGAAACGCTACGAGACGCGCGCGCCCGTCGCCGCATCGAAGAAGTGCAGGCGCTCGGGTGCGGGCACGAGCGTCACGGTTTCGCCGGCTGCGGGGTGGTCGCGGCCGTCGACGCGGGCCACGATCGTGGCGCCTCCCGAACTGGTCGAGGTGAGCGCGTCGGGGTCGACGCCCGATCCGCCGCCGGCGACGGAGGTGGTGCGGCCGTAAAGGTAGCCGTCGGCGCCGAGCTCTTCGACGAGGTCGATCGTGACCGACAGGCCTGGCGTGCCGGCGGGCGCGAGCGTCAGGTCCTCAGGACGGATGCCGATCGTCACGCCCGATCCGGTTGCGCGCTCGCGAACGCCGGGCGAGAGCGGCACGCTGAGCGAACCGGTTCGGGCGGATTCGCGCGAGATCTCGGCGGGGAGGAGGTTCATCGCGGGCGAGCCGATGAAGCCCGCGACGAACACGTTGTCGGGTGCGGCGTAGAGGTCGCGGGGCGTGCCGACCTGCTGCAGCACGCCGTCCTTGAGCACGGCGATGCGGTCGCCCATGGTGAGCGCCTCGGTCTGATCGTGCGTGACGTAGACCGTGGTGACGCCGAGCCGTCGCTGCAGCGACGCGATCTGGGTGCGGGTCTGCACGCGCAGCTTGGCGTCGAGGTTCGACAGCGGCTCGTCCATCAGAAACACCTGCGGCTGGCGCACGATCGCGCGCCCCATCGCGACGCGCTGCCGCTGGCCGCCCGAGAGCGCTTTCGGCTTACGATCGAGGTACTCCTCGAGGTCGAGCATGCGGGCCGCCTCAAGCACGCGCTCGTCGCGTTCGGTCTTCGAGACGCCGGCGATCTTGAGCGCGAAGCCCATGTTGTCGGCGACGCTCATGTGCGGGTACAGCGCGTAGTTCTGGAAGACCATCGCGATGTCGCGATCCTTCGGAGGCATTTCCGAGACGTCGCGATCGCCGATGATGATGCGCCCGGAGTCGATCTCCTCGAGCCCGGCGAGCATGCGGAGCGTGGTCGATTTGCCGCAGCCGGACGGGCCGACGAGCACGAGAAACTCTCCGTCGCCGATGTCGAGATCGAGCTCATCGACCGAGGGGCGTGTTGCGCCCGGGTACACGCGAGACACGTGGTCAAACGTCACTGTTGCCATGATTTCCTCCACCGGCGGGTACGTGCCGGACGATCCGTTGTAGAGTCGGCAGCCTCGCGGCCACCGGTGCCCGTCGTTGGGTGGCCCCAGGCTAACAGCGCGGCTGCGCGGGTTTCAAGGGCGCTGCCCGTGCGCGACGAACCGGAAGCGGTCGCCGCGGAAGCGAGAGCGTGTGTACTCGCGGGCGACCCCGTCGGCAGATCGGGCCACGCGTTCGACGAGGAGCAGCGGGTGCCCCACGGCGACGCCGAGCCGCTCCGCATCGTCGGGCCCGGCGAGCGCGGTGCCGATCTCGTCATCGACGACGGCAAGTTCGACGCCGTACTCGTCGCGGAGCGTCGCGTACAGCGAACCGCGCTCGGCGAGGGCGCTCGCGAGCCCCGGGTAGGTTCCGGGCAGGTACGCGATCTCATGCGCGAGCGGGGTCGCCTCGTGCAGGCGCACGCGCTCGACGCGAGTGACGGGGGAGCCGGCTTCGAGGCCGAGCACAGCCGCGATATCGCGCTCGGGATCGCCGCCCGCCCTGGTCTCGACGATACCGAGCACGCGACTGTCGAGCGGCTCCTCGCCGAAGTCTTCGCTGAGCGAGGTGAGTGATCGCACGTGCACCATCGGCGGGGGCGCGACGAACGTGCCGCGGCCCTGCTCGCGCACGATGCGCCCCTCGGCTTCGAGCGCGGAGAGGGCCTGTCGAATCGTGGTGCGCGAGGTGCCCCAGTGCTCGGCGAGTTCGCGTTCGGTGGGCAGCGGATCGCCCGGCCGAGCATCTCGCAGCGCCTCGAGCAGGTGCAGTTTCTGCGCGTAGTGCTTGGGCGTGCTGGGCATCGTGTCTCCCGAGAACGGCATCGGCGAGCCTGCATGCGGCGCGGTTGACATCGCCGCCTCAGCGCTGCACACTTGCCGATGAGGATTGGTCTAGTCCATTTTATGACCCCGTCGGCGCGTGCGCCACAGATGCGCGCGAGCGATCGATGCGCGGGGAGCAAATTGTGCCGGGAGCAAGGGAGACACGACGTGGATGTCATCATCGAAGCCGATGCGGCAGCCGTCGCCGAGCGCGCCGCCGACCTGATCGTGGCCGTGATCGAGAATCGGTCGAACCCCGTGATCGGCGTCGCGACGGGATCGTCGCCTCTCGGGACCTACGACGCGCTGGCCGCACGGGTGCGCGAGGGGCGCCTCGACACCCGCGGCGTCACCGCGTTCGCGCTCGACGAGTACGTGGGCCTCGCCCCGGAGCATCCGGAGAGCTACCGCTCGGTGATTCGCCGCACTGTCACCGAACCCCTGCGGCTCGCCGCTGACCGCGTGCACGTGCCCGACGGCAGCGCTGACGATCTGGAGGCCGCGTGCGCCGCCTACGAGCGCGCGATCGCCGAGGCCGGCGGCATCGACGTACAACTGCTCGGCATCGGCGCAAACGGACACATTGGGTTCAACGAACCGACCTCGTCGTTCGCCTCGCGCACCCGGGTGAAGACGCTGGCTCCGCGCACGCTCGCCGACAACGCCCGCTTCTTCGATGGCGAGCAGCCGCCCGAGCACTGTCTGACCCAGGGACTCGGCACGATTCTCGACGCGCGCCAGTTGGTGCTCGTGGCCCAGGGACCCGAGAAGGCGGATGCCGTTGCGCGCATGATCGAGGGGCCCGTGGCGAGCATGTGCCCGGCGAGCGCGCTGCAGCTGCACCCGCGGGCGACGGTGATCATCGATCGAGCGGCGGCTGCCTCCCTGACGTTGACCGAGTACTACGAGCACGTGCAGGCCCGTATGCCCTCCTCGGCATACACAGGTGGCGGATCGCGATGACCTCGCCCGACTGCCTGCTCACGGCGGCTCGCGTCGTCACCGGCTCTGCGGTGCACGCGCCCGGGTGGGTGCGGCTGGCGGGTGATCGGGTGACGGCGGTGGGGAGCGGAGCGCCAGACGACGACGAGGCTCGATTGCTGCACCGCATCGACCTCGGCCAGGCGACCATCGTGCCCGGGTTCGTCGACATCCATGTGCACGGCGGGGGAGGATCGAGCTACCCCGTCAGTGACGCCGGCGCCGGGGTCGCATCGGCGAGGCGAGCCCGCTCCGCGCATCTCGCGCACGGCACCACGCGCAGCATGGCGAGTCTCGTCGCGGCGGCACCCGAGCGTCTGCTGGCCCAAGTGTCGGCGCTCGCGCCGCTCGTCGAGTGCGGTGAGCTCGGCGGCATCCACCTCGAAGGGCCTTGGCTGAGCGCGGGCCGGGCCGGCGCGCACGATCCCGCGGTGCTGCGCGCACCCGACCCCGCCGAGATCGCCGACCTGCTCGACGCCGGGCGATCCGAAACGGACGGCCGCAATGCGATCGCGGTCGTCACCCTCGCGCCCGAGCTACCGGGGGCGATCGACGCGATCGAGCAGTTCGTCGCCGCCGGCGTGCGCGTCGGTATCGGCCACACCGACGCCGATGCGGCATGCACGCGACGCGCGATCGATGCCGGGGCGACCCTGGCCACGCACCTCTTCAACGCGATGCCGCCGCTGCACCACCGGCAGCCGGGGCCGGTGCTCGCGCTCATGCACGATCCGCGCGTCACCCTCGAGCTTGTCGCCGACGGCACCCACCTCGACCCCGAACTCGCCCGTTGGGTGGTGATGTCGGCCGGCGCGCAGCGCGTGGCCCTGGTCACCGACGCAATGGCAGCTGCCGGGCAGGGTGACGGCGACTATCGACTCGGAGACCTCGACGTCGCGGTGCGCGACGGGGTCGCTCGCCTGCGCGACGAGACGGGCGGCATCGGTGCGATTGCCGGCAGCACGGCCACGATGGATCGGCTCTTCCGCTTGTGGCTCCTCGGCGAGGGCGGCGGCGGCACCGACGACACCTTCGAACCTCCGAGCGTCGCTCGCTGGGTCGAAGCGGTGCGGGTGACCGCCACGACGCCGGCTCGCGCGGTCGGTTGGGTCGACTCGGGTGATCTCGCGACCGGGATGCGTGCCGACCTCGTGGTGCTCGACCCAGCGGTGCGGGTGCAGCGGGTGATGCGCGGCGGTGCGTGGGTGGCGGATCACCCGACGACGTGAGCGGAATCCGCGTATGGGGATCCCCCGTGAAAACTATCTCGATGTCGAGATACCCGTCGCGACTCGGGTAGGATGGATCGCGGTTTGACCACGACGAAAACGGGAGATGTGTTGGCGAAGATCAAGGTTGAAGGTACGGTCGTCGAGCTCGACGGCGACGAGATGACGCGCATCATCTGGCAGTTCATCAAGGACCGCCTGATCCACCCCTACCTCGACGTGACGCTCGAGTACTACGACCTCGGCATGGAGCACCGCGACGCGACCGACGACCAGGTCACCATCGATGCGGCGCACGCGATCCAGAAGCACGGCGTCGGCGTCAAGTGCGCCACCATCACCCCCGACGAGGCGCGCGTCGAAGAGTTCGGCCTCAAGAAGATGTGGCGCAGCCCGAACGGCACGATCCGCAACATCCTCGGCGGCGTGATCTTCCGCGAGCCGATCATCATCTCGAACATCCCGCGCCTGGTACCCGGCTGGAACAAGCCGATCATCATCGGCCGTCACGCGTTCGGCGATCAGTACCGCGCGACCGACTTCCGTTTCCAGGGCGAGGGCACCCTCACCGTGGAGTTCACCCCGAACGACGGCTCCGAGCCGCAGAAGTTCGAGGTCTTCCAGTCGCCCGGTGACGGCATCGCGCAGGTGCAGTACAACCTCGACGCCTCGATCCGCGACTTCGCTCGTGCCTCGCTCAACTACGGTCTGAGCCGCAACTACCCGGTGTACCTCTCCACGAAGAACACCATCCTGAAGGCCTACGACGGTCGCTTCAAGGATGTCTTCCAGGACATCTACGACACCGAGTTCAAGGAGCAGTTCGAGGCTGCCGGTCTCACCTACGAGCACCGCCTCATCGACGACATGGTTGCTTCGGCCATGAAGTGGGAGGGCGGCTACGTCTGGGCCTGCAAGAACTACGACGGCGACGTGCAGTCGGACACCGTGGCGCAGGGCTTCGGCTCGCTCGGTCTCATGACCTCCGTGCTGGCGACGCCCGACGGCAAGGTCGTCGAGGCCGAGGCCGCTCACGGCACCGTGACCCGTCACTACCGTCAGCACCAGCAGGGCAAGCCCACCTCGACGAACCCGATCGCGTCGATCTTCGCCTGGACGCGCGGCCTCGCGCACCGCGGCAAGCTCGACAACAATCAGGAGCTCATCGAGTTCTCGCACACCCTCGAGGACGTCGTCATCAAGACCGTTGAGTCGGGCAAGATGACCAAGGATCTCGCGCTGCTCGTCGGCCCGGATCAGGCGTACCAGACGACCGAGGAGTTCCTCGCGTCGATCGACGAGAACCTGTCGACTCGACTGGCGTAATCTCGCTCTCGCGTTCGCGCGCAACGGGGATCGGTGCTTCGGCGCCGGTCCCCGTTGCCGTGTCCGAGCGCTCTGCCTCCGCCCGCCCGGACGATGCGTCGGACGGTCGGGACCGATCGTCGGGCGCTCGGCACCCGATTCGACCACGATGGAACCATGACCATAACTGCTCCCGTTCCCACGGTGCCCGCGGCCGATGCCGCGACCGGGAAGGCTGCGCGCCGACCCATGAATTACCCCGCGCTGATCACGATGATGCTGATGAGCTTCTTCCTCGTGACCGCCGAATTTGTGCCGAGCGGCATGCTGACGAGTATCGCCGACGGCCTCGGGGTCACACCCGGGCAGGCGGGTCAGATGGTCGCGGTCACTGCGTTCGCCGGCCTCATCGCGGCGCCGACGGTGGGCCTGATCTTCCCGAAGCTCAACCGACGCTCGCTGCTCGTCTGGCTGTCGCTCGCCGCCGCGCTCTCGAACGTGCTCGTCGCCATCTCTCCGAACCTGCTGCTCGTGATTCTCGCGCGCTTCATCCTGGGGGCCGCGATCTCGGGCTTCTGGTCGATGTCGATCTCGGTCGCCGCGAAGATCGCCGGGCCGGATCGCCTGGGCAAGGCGGTCATGTTCAACTCCGCGGGCGTCTCGCTCGCCACGGTGGCGGGTGTGCCGCTCGGCGTCATGCTCAGTGAGGCGCTCGACTGGCGCAGCGTATTCTGGGTTGCTGCGGGGCTCAGTACCGTGCTCGCGCTCGTGCTGCGCTGGCTGCTGCCGTCGGTGCCGGCCGAGAACGCCGCCCGTCTCTCGACGCTCGGGGCCGCGTTGCGACGCCCGGGTATCGCACTCGGCGTGGTCGCGAACGTGCTTGTCGTCTCCGGGCATTTTTTGGCCTACACCTACGTGCGCCTCGCGCTCGAGCGTGTGAGCGAGGGCGGCACGCACATCGGCGCCGACACGATCGTCGTGCTCCTCGCGCTCTTCGGCGTCGGCGGGCTCGTCGGCAACGTCGTGATCGGGTTCGTGGTCGACCGCGGATACCGCGCCCTCATTGTCGTGACGCCGGTGCTGATCGCCGGATTGATCCTGCTCATCATCGCTTCGTCGGGGTCGCTGTGGGCGACCGGCGGCGCAGTCGTCGTGTGGGGATTCTTCTACGCTGCGTGGCTCATCATCGCGAACACCTGGGTCGGCAACCGCCTGCCCGACCTGCTCGAGGCCGGCGGCAGCCTCATCGTCGTCGGATTCCAGGCCGGCATCACCATCGCGGCCGCGTTCGGCGGGCTGCTGGTCGACGCGTGGGGCATCGTCGCGGTCTTCGTGATCGGCGGGGCGGCGCTGCTCGTCGGGGCCGCGTTGTTCGGCATCTCCGACCGTATCTCGGAGGGTCGCCGCACGCGGGGGTGATCCTCAGCTCATACGACACCGGGGCCGCAGTCAGCGCACAGCGACTGCGACCCCGGTGTCGTATGTACCTGCGTGTTACGCCCGCGAGGCGCGCAGTGCGCCGGATCGCCAAGCCGACGGGGTGACCCCGACCCGACGGCGGAATGCGCGGCTGAAACCGTCGTCGGAGGTGTACCCGATCGCGCGCGACACTTCGGAGACGCCGCGGCCTTCCGCGAGGAGCTGCTGCGCCGAGCGGATGCGCACATCAGTGAGGTAGTTCGCGGGAGAGGTGCCGGTGGCGATGCGGAAGCGCTCGGCGAACACCGACCTCGACATCGCGCCGGTGCGGGCGAGATCCTCGAGCGTCCATACGCGACCCGGATCGGCATGGATCGCTTCGACCACACGGTCGAGGAACGGGTCGTTCGTGCGCGAGGGCCAGCCGTCAGGGGCGCAGCCGCGGATCGCCCAGGCGCGGATAACTGAGACGAGCACCGTGTTCGCCATCATGCCGCAGACGATCGATGATCCCGCCTGGTCGGAGCACGCCTCGGCGGGTCGACCGACCTCTGGCCCGAGCATCGAGGCCAGGGCCGCGACGGCGGGCTCGGTGCCCGGGAGGTCGCGCACCAGAATCGTGTCGGGCAGTAGCTCGAGCACGTGCGCGGTTGCCTCGGTGAAGTCGAGCGATGAGAGCAGTACGAAGGCGTGCTCGTCGACCCGCAGCGCGTGCGCCTCGCGTCCGGTAAAGAGTTGCGCGTCGCCGATCGAAAGATGGCGCACGTCGTCGTGAGCGGCGAGCGCGGCATCGGGCACTACGGTCCGCGGGCCGTTCGGGTGCACGCGCAGGTCGCCCTCGATGACGTACACGAGGGTGACACTGCCGCGAGGAATTGAGACCGCGTCGCCCGGTCGCACAGTGACGCGGTGCTGTTGCTTCACCCGAGCATTGATGCTGGCCAGCACGCGGTCGATCGCGGCGTCACGGTCGTCGTGAGTGGTGCGCGCGGCAGAAGCGTTGGAGTCGGCTGAGCTGGCTGAGCTGGCGCGTGAGGGTGCGGGCATGCGGAGTGCAACGCGGGGCGCTGCAGCGCTATTCCGTCGGTGACGGCGCGTTGCGCATCGTCGACTCACGGACATCGAGGGTGGCTCGCGGCACTTCGAGGGGGATGTCGAGTGGTTTGCCCTCTGCGAGTAGCACGGCGACCTCGACCGCACGGGCCGCGATGCCCTCCGGGTGCAGGTCGAGCGTGGTCACGCTGGGGCGCGAGATGCGATTTTGCAGTGCGCCCGATCCGGCCGCGAGCAGGAGGTCGTCAGGTACGCGAATACCCCGCCGAGCTGCGGCGGCGTTGAGGCCCGCCGCGTGGCGCCCGGTGAGGCAGAAAATAGCGTCGGGGGCATCACGCGCCCGCGATGCGGCACCCACACCGAAGAACCGCTCGATCGCCGCTTCGCCTGCTCCCTCGCCATCGGATTCGGGGAACGCTGCGATGTCGGGCAGCTGTCCCCGCAGTGCGCACCACTCCCGGTAGGCGTCTTCCGACTCGCGATTCCACGAGTTGCCGTCGGTGCCGGTGACGAGCGCCACACGCCGCGCACCCGCGTCGTGCAGGTGGTCGAGAGCGAGCAGGGTTTCTTCGCGATCTCGGGTGGCGAGCTCGACGAACTGGCCGGGGCGTGCCGGGTCGGAGCCGATCACGACGAATGGGATATTGCGCTGGTCGAGCATGGTGAGTACGGGATCGTGCTCGAACGGCTCGGACACAATGTAGGCATCGGCGGCGGTGGCACTGAGTGGAGCGTCGGGCCGTGTCGGGTCGTCGACGAGCATCATGCTGTACCCGCGCTCCATGGCGGCGAGTGACGCGGCACCCGCCATTCGGAGGAAGTAGTCGACGCCCTCGGGAAGGAAGGTGTCGAGAGTATGCAGCGGTCGAATGACCAGGGCGAGCAGGCCGAGCTTGGAGTTCTGAAGCCCCTGAGCGATCGGGCTCGGTCGGTATCCGATGTCGGCAGCGACGCGGGCAATGCGCTCGGCTGTCTCCTGTCGCACGACTCCCTTGCCATTGAGTGCGTGGGAGACCGTCGTCGGTGACACGCCTGCAGCTTTTGCCACGTCTTTGATGGTCGGTCGCACGGTCGATCGCATCCCGTCAGAATAGTCGGTCGCGCTGCGAGACCGGGCGGTGATGCGCAGCGCTGCCCGCCCCGCGGCGTCATCGAATCGTAACACCCAAAACGTTTTTAACAAACCGTTTTGGGTGCTACGATCAC
Source organism: Leucobacter japonicus (assembly GCF_001273855.1). Classification (NCBI taxonomy): domain Bacteria; kingdom Bacillati; phylum Actinomycetota; class Actinomycetes; order Micrococcales; family Microbacteriaceae; genus Leucobacter; species Leucobacter japonicus. The sequence continues at coordinate 213,101 of NZ_JHBX01000141.1, forward strand.
CAGTGCGTCTTCGCTCGGGTCACCGGGTCGGGGAGCTTCAAAGATGAAACTTCGAACGGAGAACAACGTGAAACTCGCACCGATGCGGGCGACCATCGCCCTCCTCGCCATCGGGGGCCTCGCCCTCGCCGGCTGCGCGTCCGGCAGCCGCGGCGGCGATTCCGGGGGCACCGCCTCCGCCACCGACGAACTGCTGCAGACCACCCCCGAGGCCGCTGGCGATGCCGACACCGTCACCTGGAACTCGACCTATGGCGAACTCGCCAGCCTCGACCCGGTCAAAGCGTTCAACTACCCCGAAAACACCATCGTCTCGAACCTCTGCGAACCGCTCTTCGAGATGCAGCCCGACTTCTCGGTGCAGCCGAACCTCGCCACCGACTCGAAGACCGACGATGGCAAAACCTGGGTGTTCGACATCCGCGACGATGTGCAGTTCTGGGACGGCTCCCCGATGACGGTCGACGATGTCGTCTTCTCGATCAATCGCCACATCGACCCCGCCGAGGGGAGCTACTGGGGCGGCGGTACAGTCGCCAATATTGCGAGCGTCGCCGCAACGGGAGACGCGCAAGTCACCATCACGCTGAAGAGTGCCGATTACACGCTGCCCTCCTCGCTCAGCACCATCATTGGCGTCGTCGTGCAGCAGGAGCAGCGCGTCGCCGCCGGCGAAAACTACGGCAACCCCGACACCGGCGTCATGTGCACCGGCCCCCTGAAGTTCACCCCCGGTGACTGGAAGCAGGGGCAGTCGATTACGCTCGAGCGCAACGACAACTACTGGGACACCGACTCGGTTGCGAAGGCCAAGAGTGTCGAGATTGGCTTTGTGGTCGACCCGACCGCCATCGCGAACGGGCTGAGCACTGGTGAGATCCAGGGCTCGTACGATGTGCCGCTCCCGGCGCTCGGCCAGCTCTCGTCGAGCTCCTCGGGCACGCTGTACTACGGCCAAGGCATGCAAGACATGGCGATCATCTCGACCGGTGAGGGCGCCTTCGGCGATCCCGCCGTGCGTCGCGCCCTGACCCGGGCTACGGATCGCCAGGCGATCGCAGACACCGTCTACGAGGGCACGGGCACCCCGTCGCGCTCAGTCGTGCCGCAGTCGCCGTGGGATGCGGTCGAGGCGGCGACGCCCGGCATCGCCGACTTGCGCGACCAGGAGCTGCCCGACCTGAGCTACGACATCGAGGCCGCGAAGGCCGAGCTGGAAGCCGCGAAAACCGACCTGTCCCAGCCCATCAAGATCGCCTACCCGAGTGAGCGCAGCTTCTACGCCGACATCCTCAACGAGATGGCGAACGGCGCGAAGGAACTCGGCATCACTCTCGAGCCGACCGGCGTGCCGAGCGCGCAGTTCGGCGCGTTCTTCTCCGACCCCGAGGCGCGTGCCGGGTATGACGGCTTCGTGACCACCAACTACCTGAGCGCGCCCGACCCGCTGCTGCACCTCATCAGCGTGGCGAAGACCGGCAGCGACCAGAACTACTCCGGCTTCTCAGATGCGAAGGTCGACGCCGCGCTCGACGCAGCCATCGCGGAGAGCGATGATGCCGAGCGCGCGAAGCTCACCGTCACGGCCGAGGCGCTGATCATGGAGCAGCAGCCGTGGGTGCCGATCAACGACCTCGCGGTGCGGATGTACATGGATGAGAGCATCACTGGCGCGCCGGCCTCGTTCGTGTACCTCTACTACCCCTGGGCCGCCGACATCGGCGCAGCGGCCTAAGCGGCTCTCCGGAAGGGATCGTCCATGACCTACGTCCTCAAACGGCTCGGGGCGCTGCTCGCAGTGCTCGTCGTGTCGAGCTTCATCGTGTTTTCCGGCATGTATCTCGCGCCGGGCAGCCCGGAGCAGTTCCTCGTGCAGGGCCGTACCGTCAGCCCGGAAGTGCTCGCGTCCATCCGGGCGCAGTACGGGTTGGACGATCCCTTCCTGGTGCGCTACTGGCACTGGCTCGTCGACGTCGTGCAGGGAGACCTCGGCCGTTCGCTGCTGACCCAGCAAGACGTGACGACCCTCGTCGCATCGCGCATTCCCACAACGCTGTTCCTCGCCGGCTTCGCAGCACTGCTCATCATCGTGTTCGGGATCGGCCTCGGCGTGCTCGCCGCCACCCGGTCGGGCGTGTTCGAGAAGTTCGTGGTGTTCGGGTCGAACCTCGGGTTCGCCGTTCCCACGTTCTTCGCGGCGCTCGTGCTCATGTTCCTGTTCGGCTCGAACCTGGGGTGGTTCCCCGTCTCGGGGTCGGGTGAGGGCTTCCTCGGCAGGCTGTGGCACCTGACGCTGCCGGCCATCGCGCTCGCCTTCCCTGGAATCGCGGTGGTCGCGCGGATCACCCGAACCGCGGTGCGCGAGGAGCAGGGGTCGGAGCACGTGATCATGGCGATCGCGCGCGGCGTGCCCAAGCAGCTGGTGCTGTGGCGCCACACGATCCGCAACTCGATGCTGCCCGTCACCACGGTCATCGGCACGCAGGTCGCGGGCCTCCTCGCCAGCGCCTTCGTCATCGAGTACGCCTTCACCCTCGACGGCATCGGCTCGCTGCTCGTGAACTCGGTGCAGAAGAAAGACTTCGCCGTGGTGCAAGCGATCGCGCTCATCATGGTGCTGGCCTTCGGCATCATCAACCTCATCGTCGATCTGCTCTACTCCGTGATCGACCCGCGAGTCCGCCTCAACCAGGGAGTGTCGGCACGATGACTCAGCAGCCCCCGACCCGCGAACCGGGTACGCAGACGAATACCCGCGCCCAGAACACGGTCGCCGTGCAGCTGCTGCGCAAGCAGCGGAACGCGGTGCCGACCTCGGGCTGGCGCCTCCTCGCGCGGCGCCTCGGTCCGATCGGCATCGTCAGCCTCGCGATCATCGTGCTGGTGATCCTCATGGCGATCCTCGCACCGGTCATCGCGCCTTACGATCCGTTCGCCGGCACCGTGACCTCGCGCCACGAGGCCTGGAGCCTCGCGCACCTGATGGGCACCGATCAGTCGGGCCGCGACATCCTGTCGCGCATCATCTGGGGCGCCCGTACCAGTCTCATCGGCCCCACGATCGTGATCGTCGTGACGGCCGTGCTCGCGACGGTGCTCGCCCTCACCGCCGTCTGGTTCGGCGGCAAGGTCGACGCGCTCATCAGCCGCGTGCTCGACATCCTGTTCGCGTTCCCGAACATGCTGCTCGCCATTCTCGCGGTCGCCATCTTCGGGCCGTCGATCCTCACCGCATCGCTCGCGCTCGCCATCGGCTACGTGCCCTACTCGGCCCGCGTGATCCGCTCGGTCGCCCTTCGCGAGCGCAACCTGCCCTACGTCTCCTCGGCGCAGCTGCAGGGCATCTCCGGATTCCTCATCACGGTGCGACACATCCTCCCGAACGTGCGCACCCAGATTCTCACCGGCATGACCATCAACTTCGGGTACGCGATGATCGAGCTCGCCGCGCTCTCGTTCCTCGGCCTCGGCGTGCAGCCGCCCACCCCCGATTGGGGCCTCATGGTCTCGAACGGGCAGGCATCGCTGCAGCAGGGCTACTGGGAGCAGAGCATCTTCGCCGGTCTCGCCATCGTCATCACCGTCGCCGCCTTCGGATACGTCGGCGAGCAGCTCGGCGGCCGTCGCGCCGCAGGAAGGACGCGCTGATGCTGCAGATCGACGCGCTCACGCTCACCGTCACCGACCCCGATACCGGGGAACGCACCGAAATTCTCCACGGCAACTCGTTCGCGCTCGCGCAGGGCGAGGCGCTCGGGCTCGTCGGCGAATCGGGGTCGGGCAAGTCCATGACCCTGAAGTGCATCCTCGGCATCGAGCCATCCGGGGCCGAGGTCGGCGGATCGATCACGATCGACGGCACCGACTTGCTCGCGACCCAGGGCGAGGCGCTGCGGCGCATCCGCGCGAACGATCTCGCGCTGATCGCCCAGAACCCGCACGGCGCGCTGAACCCCGTGCTGCCCGTCGGCCGATACCTGGTCGAGGGGATGAGCGACGCCCGGTCGCTTCCGGCCGCGCAGGCACGCGAGCGAGCCGCCGATCTGCTGCGCCAGGTCGGCATCACCGACACTGACCGCGTGCTGCGCTCTTACCCGCATCAGCTCTCGGGCGGCATGCTGCAGCGCGTCGTGATCGCAGGAGCGATCTCGGGCGAACCGAAGCTGTTGCTCGCCGATGAGCCCACGACGGCGCTCGACGTCACCACGCAGGCCGAGGTGGTCGCGATCCTCGACGAGATGCGGCGCGAGCACGGCCTTTCCATGATCTTCGTGACGCACGATCTTGACCTCGCCGCCGCGGTCTGCGATCGGCTCGCGGTGATGAAAGACGGGGAGATCCTCGAGATCGGCACCCCCGACGAGATTCGGGATCAACCTCGCACCGAATACACCCGTGCACTGATGTCGGCGCGCCCCCAGCTGTACCCTGCGGGGCCCCCGGCCGCGGTGACTGCTGCGGCGCCCGGTGCCGCGGCGGTTTCAACCGAGGCGGCAGCCGCGCCGGCTCCCGCCACCCCCGCGAGCGAAACGGAGGACTGCGCATGAGCGCCATCGCGGCTGAATCCCAGGCGGTCGTGCCAGCGGCCACCCCGATCATCGAAGTCGCGCACCTCTCGCGTACCTTCCACCTCGGACGCCGCGCGAGCGTGACCGCGCTCGACGACGTCTCCTGCGCGCTGCGCCCGGGCACCTGCCTCGCAGTCGTCGGCGAGTCGGGGTCGGGTAAATCCACGCTCGCCCGCGTCGTCGTCGGGCTCGAATCCGCAGACGCGGGATCCGTGCGCATCGACGGCACCGACGTCGCACCGACGACCGCGCGCCGAGCCCTGCGCGAGCGGGCGAAGCTCGTGCAGATGGTGTTCCAGGATCCGCAGGGCTCCCTCAATCGATCGCTGCCTGTGTCGGCGACCATTGACGAGATGCTGCGCGCCCATCGCCCCGACCTCGACCGCGCCGGTCGTCGCGCCCGACTCCTCGAACTCTTCACCGAGGTCGGCCTCACCGAGCGCCACGCCGACGCCAAGCCCGCAGCGCTCTCGGGCGGTCAGAAGCAGCGCGTCGCCATCGCCCGCGCCCTTGCCGCAGAGCCGCGCGTGATCGTGCTCGACGAGGCTGTGTCGGCGCTCGATGTCTCCGTGCAGGCACAGGTACTCGACCTCCTGAAGCGCCTTCGCGCCGAGCATGGGCTCTCATACCTGTTCATCACGCACGACCTCTCGGTGGTGCGCGACATCGCCGACGACGTCGTGGTGATGCGCACTGGCCGCATCATCGAGCGCGGCACGGTCTCGGAAATTCTGGACGCTCCCCAGGACCCGTACACCCGGCTGCTCATCGCCTCCGCGCCCAGGCCCGGCTGGGTGCCGCAGCGCGGCCTGCGCGATGCGCTGCTCGGCGGCTAGCCGGATCCACCACTCCTCTGACCAGACCGCGCGGTGCACGACTACCGCGACACACACACCCGCCACCCAGAAAGCACTGCGCATGAATGCAACACCCGACCGTCTCCACATCGACGTCACCGGAGCGACCGCCCGCGACCGCGGGGCGCACCGCGGGGCGGCGCTGCGAGACACCCTCTCCGGCGCCTACGCCAAGTATGCGGAACTGTTCCGCACGCTCGGCGTGACCGAGGAACTCGAAGCCTCCGGCGTGGAGCGCGTGGTGACCGCTGTCGAGGTGTGGCGCCCCGAGCTGCTTGAGGAGCTTCGCGGCGTCGCGGAGGCCGCCGCGGTGCCGTTCGCCGCCATCGTCGCGCTGAACGCCCGCACCGAGCTCATCGCGCTCGGCACCCACGGGGCCAGCGAGTGCTCGACGGTGACCGCGCAGCTCGGAGGGCACCGGCTCGGCGTGCAGACGTGGGACTGGCACATCGAGCTCGACCCGTACTGGCATACGCAGCGGGTGTCGGGTGCGGTGTACACCTATGTGGGGCTGACCGAGCAGGGGATCCTCTCGAAGATCGGTGTGAACGAAGCGGGGCTCGCTCTCCACTTCAACATCCTCGGGCACGAGGCCGACGGCCCCGACGGAGTGCCCATGCACCTGCTCTCCAGCGTCGTTCTCTCTGAGTGCGCGACCGTCGACGAGGCCATCGCGCTGGTGCGCGCCGCCCCCATCGGGTCGTCGTCCTCGTTCACGCTGCTCGACGGGGCCCGTGCCGTCTCGCTCGAAATCAGCCCCGTAGGCGTCTTCGAGATTGACGAAGTCGCGGGCTCCGTGCAGCGCACCAACCATTTCCAGGCTGCCGAGCCACTGTCTCGACAGAAGACGGCTCTCTACGAGCCCGATTCATCGGAGCGTCTCGCACTGGTGCGCGAGCGACTTGCCGACGCCGTGCCACAGTCGGCGGCGGAACTCGTGCGTCTGCTGCTTTCGGACGCAGGGCAGCCGCCGCTCACCTGCGTGCCAGACATGTCGAAGGGGTACGGCGACCGGTGGGCGACACTCGCCACGGTGGTGACCGATCCCGATGTGCGCACCATCCGCATTTTCGACGGCATGCCGCCCGAGGCAGAGCACGGCGAGTGGCGCGTGCTCACCGCTTAGGGGGTGCGGGTGGCGGCGATCCGCCCCCGCTGCGCCGGCTGGCTTGGCTGCGCGTGTGGGCTTGGCTGCGCCAGCTGCCTGAACCGCGGAGATTCAGGGGATCGCGGACCGAATTGAACGAATCGGTCCGCGAGTTCCTGAATCTCCGCGCTTCGGTGCACGCGTCGGGGCCGAGTCATCACATCGAGCCGTCTCGGGCTGGCATAAATCGTTTTACTTCCCTAGGCTGACTGGCACACCGCAGTTACACGCTCAGGGACGAGCCCGGTGCTCGCGCCCGGCCGCAAGGAGTCGCCGCATGCATACCTACCCCAGTTACGTCGCGCCGTCGGGGCGCGCGATCGCCGAGTTCGTGCGGGATCACCCCTTCGCCGTCGTCACCACGTCGACCGCGGGCGCGCCAGTTGCCACACACACGCCCATCGTGTTTCCGCCCGGTGTCGCGCCGGGGGAGACGCTGGTCGGCACGCGCATGTGGGGGCATATTGGGCGAGCGAACGAGCACTGGAAGCTCTTCGCCGAGCAGCCTCAGGTGCTGCTCGTCTTCGCCTCGTCGCACGCGTACGTCTCGCCCAGCGCGTACGAGTTCACCCCCGCAGTGCCGACGCTCGACTACGCCACCGTGCACCTCACCGGGCGCGTGACGGTGCTCGAGGAGCCGGCCGAGAACCTTGCAGTGGTCGAGCGGACCGTCGCGCAGCTCGAGGGAGCGCGCGCACAGCCATGGGATCCGACAGAATCGACGCATGTGTTCGAGAAGATCTTGGCCGGCGTCGTGTCGTTCACGATCGATATCGAAACCGAGTCGGCGATGTTCAAGCTGAGTCAAGACATGCCGACCGACGTGCACGCTCGCGTGCAGCGCGATCTGCGCGAGGGGGATCACCGGCACCCAGACGTGGCGGACCTCATGGGTACGGTCGGGGTGACATGCCCCGAGGGGACGCGCGGCTAGCGCACGGATCTCATGCGTCGCGCTGTGATGAGCGTCGCACGATCAACTCCGACGGCACGAGTCGGCGTCCCTCGGGCTGCTCCCCTCGGGTGATCTGTGCGAGGAGCGCGACGGTCTCGCGGGCGAGCGTCTCGGGTCGCAGATCGATCGCGGTGATGGGTGGCTCGGCCGTGCGCGTCTGAGCGGCATCCGTGCCGCACGCGAGCAGATAGTGCGTCGGAGCGATGAGCCCGTGCTCGCGCATTGCCTCTTGAATGCCGGCGGCGTGCCGACCGGTGAGTGAGTAGATCGCGTCGGGTGCTCCGTCTACGAGCAGCGACGGAACGAGTGATCGCCCGCCGGCTTCACCCAGCCCCTCGGCGACCCGGGAGATGCGGGGGGAGTCGCCCCGCTCGGCGCACCAGGCCAGGTAAGCCGCCTCGGCATCGGAGTTCCATGAGTTGTCGTCGGTACCGCCGACGAAGGCGACACTGCGCGCCCCCTCCGCGGCGAGGTGATCGAGCGCGAGTCGCGTGGCGGCGGTGTCATCGGAGGCGACCCAATTCTCGGCGTCGGGTTTGCCGGGGTCACGGCCGAGCGTCACGTAGGGGATGCTGCGGCTCTCGAGGAGTTCGACGACGGGATCGTTGCGCACCGGGTCGGTGACGACGTAGCCGTCGAGCGAGAACGCGAGTGGCGTGACGGGCCCCTTTACGAGGTCGGCGACCTGCATGAGGCTGAGCCCGTGATCGAGTGCGCTGACGGCGGCCGCGCCCGAAAAACGGAGGAAGTAGTCAACGCCGGGCGGGCTGTAGTTCGCGAGCGCGTCGAGCGGGCGCAGCACGATGCCGATCACGCCGATGGGGGATCGCCGGAGTCCGCGAGCGAGCGCGTCTGCCTGGTACCCCATCTCGAGGGCGACCCGCTGCACCCGTGCCCGGGTCTCGTCAGAGAGGGTGCCCTTGTCATTGAGAGCGTGCGAGACCGCGGTGATCGAGACCCCCGCGCGTGCGGCGACGTCCTTGATCGTGACGTTGCGGCGACCGGCCATGCTTCCTCCTTGAGATCCGCTCACGACACTAGCGCGAAATCGGGGCACAAATCGATTAATGCGCATTCGATGACAATTCGATTACGAGATTGCATAAAACGATTTGTGTCTGTACGTTGATGACCCAGGACGCTCCGCATCGCTGCGTCGTCCCGGCGCAGCCGCACTGCAGCGGCCCGCGCTCGCCACAGTTGTCGAAGGAGTCAGAACGGTGATGAAACTCTCACGTACCCGAACGCGGGGAGCCGCCGGCGCCGCGCTCGCACTGGGCCTGGCCTGCGTGCTCAGCTCGTGCGCCGCACCCGAGGCCGGAGCCGGCCAGACCGAGCAGGAAGAAGCCGCACCCGGGTTCCTCGCCGTCGCCGATGACGCGCTGACCGCTCAGGGCGAGCTCACCGTGCAGCTCGACTACGACACGAGCGAGGCTGACGGCCTTGATCCCGCGACCGCGCAGACCGCGCGCTCCTGGAGCATCATGGGCCTCGTCTACGAAACGCTCGTGACCACCGACGAGAACTTCGAGATCGCGCCGCAGCTCGCCACGTCGTGGGAGCAGCCCGACGACACGACCTACGTCTTCACGATCGACACGGATGCCACGTTCTCCAACGGGCGCGCGCTGACTCCGGCCGACGTCGTCGGCAGCCTGCAGCGGCAGGTCGACAGCATGAGCGTGTGGTCGGGGCAGATGGGGCCGGTCGAATCGATCACCGCGACCGGTGACGACCAGGTGACGGTCAAGCTGTCGAGCCCGTACGCGCCCTTCCTCGCGGCACTCGCCAACACGCCCGCAGCGATCCTGCCCATGCAAGAGGTGACCGACGGCAGCCTCGACCTGAAGACGACGATGCTCGGCACCGGCCCCTACGTGGTCGGCGATCACCGGCAAGACGAGTCGTGGACGTTCACCGCGAACCCCGACTGGCACGGCGGCGACGACCTCGCGGTGCAGACGCTCGACCTGCAGATCGTCGATCAAGAGACGACGCGTCAGGCCGCGCTTCGTGAAGGCAGCGCCGGGCTCGCGAACTTCGTGAGCATCGACGCGTTGACGCAGCTCGGCGACGCGAGCAACGTGAAGGTCGTCAACCAGACCCAGAGCGACTTCTACTACCTCAACGTGAACTCGCAGGTCGCCGATTCGCCGCTGCAAGATCAAGACGTGCGGTTCGCGATCAACACCGCGATCGACCGCCAGGCCATCGCCGACATCGTGTTCGCCGGGCAGACGAGCCCCACCGGCGTCACCCCCTCGAACCTGCCCGGCGCGTGTGCGGTCGACAGCCTGCCCTCCGAGCAGGCGAGCCTCGATGACGCCAAGCAGATCATCGAGCAGTCAGGAGCCGGCGACACGAAGCTGAGCCTGCTCGTCTACACGTCCGAACCCGTGATGGGCCAGATCGCCCAGCTCGTGCAGCAGCAGCTCGCCGAGATCGGGGTCACCGTCGAGATCGAGCAGTACGACACGGCGACCTACAACGCCCGGGTCTTCACCGCGCAGCCGGGAGACTTCGATCTCTCGCTCGGCTGGTTCGCCGGCTACGTCGACCCGTCGATGGTGACCAAGTGGTGGAACCCCGAGCAGGCGGGCTTCAACGTCGGCTTCACGGGCGTGCACGACGATCTGAACCAGCTCATCCAGCGCGGCGCCGAGACCACCGACGCCGATGAGCGCGCCGAGGTACTCACCGACCTCTGCGCCACCGCCGACGAGTACTCCGAGATCGTGCCGCTCGTGCACCGGCCCTCGATCATCGGGTTCGACACCGCGAGCGTGAGCCCCACCATTCAGAGCAATGAGGGCTACGGCGACATCCTCCGCAACATCGCGGAGTACCGGATCGCGGGCGAGTAATCGCGCATGCTGCAGACACTTCGCTGGTCCGCCGGGCGGGTGGTGAGCGCGCTCATCACCCTGCTCGGCGTGTCCATCCTGATCTTCGCCGCCGTGCGGCTCATGCCGGGCAGCTACGAGGACATCATTCTGGGGCCGCTCGCTTCGCCCGAGGAGCGTGCGGCGCTCGCCGCGGCGTACGGGTTGGATCAGCCCATCGTGATCCAGTACTTCGCCTGGATCGGGCAGATCGTCACCGGTGATCTCGGCACGTCGTTCGTCACCCAGAATCCCGTCGTCGACGAACTCGCGAAGCGCATCCCCGTGACCTCGCTGCTGACGGTGATGGCGCTCGTCATCACGCTGCTCATCGGCATTCCACTCGGCGTGTGGACGGGGGTGCGATCCGGAGCCAAGCAGGGCGGAGCGGTCGGGCGCCTCGTGTCGGGCATCGGCATCAGCGTGCCCGAGTTCGTGCTCGGCAGTGTCGTGGTCTTCGTGTTCTCGCGACTCGCGCTCGGCATTCAGGTCGGCGGGTTCTCGAACATCGGCACCGGGTTCGGCCCGACGTTCCAGGCCCTGCTGCTCCCGGCGATCGTGCTCTCCGTGTTCTGCGTCGCCGCCTCGGCCCGCACTACCCGAGACGCCGTGATGAACGTGCTCGTCGAGCCGCACATCGCGGCGGCGGTGGCACGCGGGGAGACACCGTGGCACATCGTGCGGCACCACGTGATCCGCAACGCGGGCATCCCGATCCTGACTCTGCTCGCCACCATCACCGCCTATTTGCTCGGTGGCGCCGTGATCGTGGAGACGATCTTCAACGTGCCCGGGCTCGGCTCCTTCATGGTGACCGGTCTCGACCGCCGCGACTTCGCCGTCGTGCAGGCGTCCGTGCTGTTCGCTGCCACGGTGTTCATCGTGGTCAGCCTCGTGCTCGACCTCATCACCAGCGCGCTCGATCCGCGCGTCGCCGTCACCGGGAAGGCCAGCTCATGACGACCTATTCGCTGCCGCTCGTGCGGCGCAAGCGGCCGGCGGCCCCGCGGCCTCCGCGCGACGCGCTCTTCGTCACCGCGGTGACGGCGCTCGCCCTGATCGTCGGCGTCGCCATCGTCGCGGCCGTGGTGCCGTTCGCCGGCGAGCCCGCGAAAATCGTGGGCCCGCGTCTCAGCCCGCCGTCGACCGCGTACCTGCTCGGCACCGACGCGCTGGGCCGCTCCGTGCTCGCCCGCCTGCTCGAGGGCATCGGTACCACCCTCGTGCTGTCGGCGATCGCGGTGCTGTGTACCGCCGTGATCAGCGTGCTGCTCGGCATGGTCGCCGGCTACCTCGGCGGCTGGACTCGCGAGGGCGTGATGCGGTTCGTCGACGTGCTCTACTCGTTCCCGTCGATCGTGCTGGCGATCCTCATCGCCGCCGTCGTCGGCCCCGGGCAGCTCGCCGCGCTCGCGAGCATCGTGCTCGTCACCGTGCCGCTCATGACGCGCATGGTCAGTGCCGCATCGATGGCCGTGGCGAAGCGCGACTTCGTCACGACCGCGAAAATCAGCGGGGTGTCGGCGCCCGTGATCCTGGTGCGGCACCTGCTCCCCAACATCAGCGGCACCATCGCGGTGCAGGGCACGTACGCGCTCTCCGTCGGCATTCTCGTCGAGGGCGGCCTGAGCTTCCTCGGGTACGGCGTGCAACTGCCGCAGTCATCGCTCGGCCTGCTGATTCAAGAGGGCGCGAGCTACATGGTGCAGGCGCCGTGGCTGCTCTTCGCCCCCGCGTCGGTGCTGGTCGTCGCGATCCTCGCGATCAATCTCATCGGCGACACCCTGCGGGATCGACTCGATCCCCGCGAGACGAGGAGCCTCGTATGACCACGCAACACTCCGCCGTCTCGATCACTGGCTTGAGCGCCGAGTACCGCACCCGTCTCGGGGTGACGCGCGCGCTCGACGACGTCTCCCTCGACATTGCGCCCGGAGAGCTCGTGGCGATCGTCGGGGAATCGGGATCGGGCAAGTCGACCGTGTCGCAGGCCATCGGGCGCCTGTTGCCGCGTGCGTGCCACATCACCGCGGGAACGGTGAACGTGCTCGGCCAAGATCTCGCGGCGCTTGGACCCGATGCGATCCGCACGGTGCGACGCGAGTCGCTGGGGTTCATTCCGCAGGATCCCATCGCCTCGCTCGACCCCACCATGCGGGTGCAGCGCCAGCTCGAACTCGCGCTCCGCCCGCTCGGTCGCCCGACCGATGTCGCGTCACTCATCGCGCTGCTCGAGAGCGTCAAGATCCTCGAACCCGAGCGCGTGCTGCGGCTCTTCCCGCACGAGGTGTCGGGCGGCATGGCGCAGCGCATCGCCATCGCGCTGACCATGGCGCGCGAGCCGCGGATCCTCATCGCCGATGAGCCCACCGCCTCGCTCGATGCGCAGGTGCGCGACGAGATTCTCGACCTCATCGTCGGGTTCGTGCGGCGCAGCGGTGCGAGCCTCATCTGGATCAGTCACGACCTCGGCGCCGTGCGCCGCTGGTGCGATCGCGTCGTCGTGATGCACCGCGGCGCCATCGTCGAAGCCGGGCCGACCGCGCGGGTGCTCGACGCCCCCGAAGCGGAGTACACGAAAGTGCTCGTCGCCGCGATCCCCGGTCGCGAGCGGCCTCAGCGCACCGCAACGGAGGAGACTCGATGACTGAATCACCGACGGGCCCCGTGCTCGAACTGCATGATGTGCGGGTCGAGTTCACCAGTGGTGCCGGGGCGAAGCGTCGCACCGTGCGCGCGATGAACGATGTCAGCCTGCACGTCGACCCGGGCGAGACGCTCGGCCTCGTGGGCGAGTCGGGATCGGGCAAGACGACCACCGCGGCCGTCGCCCTCGGCCTGCGGGCACCCGACAGCGGATCAGTGCGCCTCCTCGGTGCACCCCTGACCCGCTCGCGCAAGGCCACCGCCGGCAAGATTCAGGCCGTGCTGCAGCACCCGCACTGGTCGCTGAACCCGCGCCGCCGCGTCGGCGAATCGGTGCGCGAGCCGCTCACCGTCGCCCGTCGCGATCTCGGACGCGAGCAGCAGCGCGCTCGCGTCGGGCAGATGCTCGAGCAGGTCGGTCTGAACCCCGACTTCGCCGACCGCTACCCGCACGAACTCTCGGGCGGCCAGCGCCAGCGCGTCTCCGTCGCCCGCGCCCTTATCACCGAGCCCCGCTTCATCGTGTTCGACGAGGCGGTCAGCGCGCTCGACGTCGCGGTGCAGCTGCAGATCCTCTCGCTCGTGCGCGAACTGCAGCAGGAGCACCGGTTCGGCGCCCTCTTCATCTCGCACGACCTCGGCGCCGTGGAGCGCGTCGCCGACCGCGTCGCCGTGCTGTTCCGAGGCGACCTCGTCGAGACCGCTCCGACCGCGGAGTTCTTCGCGGCACCCGCACACCCCTATTCGCAACGACTTCTGGAGACCCTGTGACCACTTCGCCTGAGCACGGCACCCGCCCCGCACCGACCCACGCCCTCGCCGACATCGACCCCGGCCTCGCGATCACGCCCGAGCCCCGGCTCGCCGGTGCCCCCGTCTTCGGGGGCCCGGGCAATGCCGACTTCGCGCTGCAGCCGGTGCGCAGCGAGGGGCGTGAGCGGCTGCGGTTCGACTTTCCGGGCGTGCGCGTCGGATCTGCGCACTACGAGGAGGGCCCCACGGGCGCGACGGTGATCCACCTCCCGGCCGGCGCCCGCACCGCCGTCGACGCGCGCGGCGGAGCGGTCGGCCTCGCCGGCGGATACGACTTCAACCACGCCATATGCCTCGCGGGCGGTTCCGTCTACGGGCTCGAAGCGGGAGCCGGCGTCGGCGACGCGCTGCTCGAGCGCTTCGAAAACCGCACCGGGTTCGCCGAACTGCAGCTCGTCTCGTCCGCGATCATCTACGACTTCTCGGCGCGTTCGACCTCCGTCTACCCCGACCGCGAGCTCGGTCGCGCGGCGCTCGACTGGGCTGTCGAGGGCGAGTTCGCCCAGGGGCGAGCCGGCGCAGGCATGAGTGCTTCGGCCGGCAAGGTCGACTGGGAGCGCACCGAGCTCACCGGTCAGGGGGCGGCGTTCCGGCAGATCGGCGACGTGCGCATCCTCGCCGTGGTCGTGCCCAACCCGGTCGGCGTGATCATGAACCGTGGCGGCGAAGTGGTGCGCGGCAACTACGACGCCGCCACCGGCGAGCGACGCCACCCCGTATACGACTACGCCGAGGCGTTCGCCGAGCAGCGCGCCGCCGAGACGCAGGCGGGCAACACCACGATCAGCGCGCTCGTCACGAACGTGAAGATGAACACGGTCGAGCTGAACCAGTTCGCGAAGCAGGTGCACAGCTCTATGCATCGCGGCATCCAGCCGTTCCACACCGACATGGACGGCGACACCCTGTTCGCCGTGACCACCGATGAGATCGACCTGCCCGTCTCGCCGGCGACGTCGCGCGGGCGCCTGTCGGTCAACGCGACGGCGCTCGGAGCGATCGCCTCGGAAGTCATGTGGGATGCGCTGCTCGAAGCAGCGAAGTAAGGAACATACGCGTTGGACATCATCACCACCACCGTTTCCGGCCGCGGGCCCGCGGAGCGCGGCGCCGAGATCGGCTCGCGCTTCGCGGCCGAGATCCGCGAGTGCGTCGCCGGGTACCTCGGGTTCTTCGAGATCCGCGGGGTCGATCAGGATCGCGTTCGCGAGATCGCGCTGAGCTGCTTCGCGGCACTCGACGCCTGGGCGCCGAACCTTGCAGCCGAACTCTCGGCGACTGCCGAGGCCGCCTCAGTGCCGCTGTGGCAGCTGGCTGCGCTCAACGCCCGCACCGAGGTGCTCGCCGTCGTGGCGCCAGACACCGAGGGCGAGTGCTCGACCGCGGTGTTCGCGCCGAGTGGGGCCGGGCTGCCCGAGACGATCCAGACCTGGGACTGGCATGCCCACCTCTGCCGGGTCGGGCTCATCATGTCGTATGTGCCAGATGTGCCGGAGCGCAGCGGCGACGTTGCTGAGGCGCAGCGCCGTGTCGGCCGTGTGACGATGTTCACGGAGCTCGGCGTGCTCGGCAAGATCGGGGTCAACGACGCTGGCATCGGGGTGCACTTCAACATCCTGCATCACGCCAGCGACCGCGGGGTGAACGGGGTGCCCGTGCACGCGATCGCGCGGCGGGTGCTCGACGAGGCGACCACGGTCGACGAGGCCGAGGCGATCATCGCGTCGGCGCCCGCGAGCGCTTCGACGGTGCTCACCGTCGTCGCGGCTGCCGACGCCGAGCACCGCGCCGCGTGCTTCGAGATCTCACCGGAGCGCGTCGCCGCGGTGCGTCCCGATGCTGATGGATGGCTCGTGCACACGAACAACTTCATCGCGGAGTCGCAGCTGCCGGGGGAGGCGACGCGCGACAAATCGACGACCTATGTGCGTCTCGCGCACGTACGTGCGCAGCGCGAACGCATGGCGGGGCAGCCGATGGAGCGCCGTGCTGCGGGGATGTGCGGCGCCGACGGCGCCGAGGCACCGGTCTGCTTCCGCCCTGATGCGGCAGAGCCCCTGCACGAGCAGTGGACCACCCTGCTCACGGTCGGGTTCGACCTCGCAGACGGGGTGCTCGAGTACTTCCCGGGGGCGCCCTCGGTGATGGCTCAGGAGGGCGCGCGCCGCTTCGGGTGAGGCGCGGGCGCTCGCGTTGGTTTTCGCGCGGCTCCGCCCTGCGCCCCGCACGTACGCGGCGCCTTCACCCCAGTCAGCGGCCTCTCCACATCAGCGGAGATTCACGGTATCGCGGACCGAATCGTCGAGTTCGTTCCGCGATTCGCTGAATCTCCGCGAGATGGGGGGTGTGGGTGTGGGTGTGGGTGTGGGTGTGGGTGTGGGTGGGCGTGCGTGTATGGGGGGCATGTACATGCACACGCACGCCCCCGCACCTCACGCGCGGTGCGCGGGCTCCCCGTCGACGTACGTGCCGACCACCCCGACGGTGGCGAGTTCGGTGCCGCTGAGCGCGAGCGGGTCGGCATTGAACACCGTGAACGCCGCGCGAGCGCCGGGGCGAATCACGCCCTCCTCGGCCGAGCCGATCGCGCGTGCCGCCTGTGAGGTATACCCCTCGAGCGCCTGGCGCACCGTCAGCGCCTGCTCCGGCTGAATCGGCGCGAGTTCGGGGCGTGCCACGGGGTAGCGCAGGATCGCCTCGGCCATCATCACCCGGGGGTCATAGGGCGTGACCGGCCAGTCGCTGCCGAGTGCCAGCACCGCACCCGAATCGCGAATGTCGCGGCAGCGCCAGCCGTGCGACGCGCGCTCGTCGCCGAGCCGCACCGACCAGTTGTCGCTGCGGTCGGCGCGCGTGTGGCGCGTGCCGTGAATCGGTTGCATGCTCGCTGCGACGCCGAGCTGAGCGAAGCGCGGCACGGTCGCGTCGGGGATCGTCTCGATGTGCTCGATCCGGTGCGCCGCGCGCTGCGCGATCTCTCCGAGCGATGCGATCGCGTCGAGCACGAAGGCGACGCCCTGATCGCCGATCGCGTGTGTGGCGGTGGCGATCCCGCGCTCTGCGAAGAAGCGGAGGGCGCGGCGGTACGCTTCGGGATCGGTCCAGATCGAACGCCGCCCCTGCCCGTAGCAGTCGGGCTCGTGCAGCCAGGCCGACCCGTTGTCGACGGTGCCGTCGATCATGAACTTGACGCCCTCGACGCGCCAGCGGCGGCCGTGCGTGCCTTGCAGTGCGGCGATCTCTGCGAGTGCGTCGTCTGACGACCCCGGCAGGGCCATCGGCGAGAAGCGGAGCCGGATCGGCAGGTCGCCGCGGGCCTCCAAAATTTCGAGCACCTCGCGGCTGCCAGCATGGAAGTCCATGACATGCGTGCCGGTGATACCGGTTGACGCCATGCCGCGCAGCACGACCTCGAGTCGGTCGGCAAGATCCTCGTGCGACTCGACCGGAATCTGCTCGAGCACCACGTTCATCGCGGCGAGTTCGAGCAGGTAGCCGGTCGGTTCGCCCGACTCGTCGACGCCGACGGCCGACTCGTCGGGGAAGGTCTCGCGGCCGGTGAGGCCCGACGCCGCGATGCCGGCGCTGTTGACGACGGCGGAGTGCGCGTCGCGCATCCGCAGGAAGGCGGGGTGGCCGCCCGTCGCCTCGTCGAAGAGCTTGCCGGTGAACCCGGTCTCGGTGAAGAGGTTCGGGTCGGTGCCCCAGCCGAAGAGCCAGGATCCGGGGGCGGCGTCGGCGGCAGCGGCGGCGAGCCGATCCCGCGCCTCGTCGAGGGTGAGGTCGGTGAGCTCGACTCCCCGCGTGAGCTCGAGGCCGAACACGATGTGCGTGTGCCCGTCGACGAGACCCGGCACGACGGTGGCACTGGGGTGCTCCTCAACGATGGTCGTGGCGTCGACGTGCTGGGCGAGTTCGTCGCGCGTGCCGACGGCGAGCACTCGGCCGTCGCGCACGGCGATGCTCGTCGCCTCACCAGCCTCGGCGTCCTCGGTGCCGGAAGCGAAGGTGTGCACGCGCTCGGCGACGATGAGACGGTCGGCGATCGGGGTGGCGGTGTGGGCGGTCATGCGGTTGGCTCCAAACGTGGGACGGTGCGGTGGGCGGTCACTGCTGCGCGGCGGAGGCGCCGGCGCGCGGCGCGGCCCCGGCCGCTGCAGCCTGCGCGACCGGCACGGCGGTGGTGTTGCCCTGCTCGAACTTGCGGTTGCGACGAGCGATGACGAAGAGTGCTGCAGCGAAGAGCACGCTCGGCACGGTGACGACGATGGCGTACTGCAGCGGCGTGAGCACACCCACGAGCTGGCCGCCGACCAGCGGGCCGAACGCGACGCCGCCGAGGTAGAAACCGGAGACGAGCACGGCCGTGCGACCGGTGACGTCCATGATCGCGGCGAGGCCGGTGAAGAGCACGAGGATGGCGCCGTACATGACGCCCCACACGAGGATGCCGACGATGTAGGCGGTCGGCGAGGTGCTCGTCACCATGATGAACTTCATGACCGTGCTGATAGCGATGATGCCGACGAGCGACCAGCTGCGCCCGAACCAGCGCAGCGCGACCGGGGCGAGCAGTGCGCCGACCAGTCCGCCGAGCACCTTGCCGGCGAGCAGCGCGCTGTTCGTCTCGGGGTCGATGCCCGACTGCTGCGCGAGCACGCTGGTCATCGAGTAGACCATGTCTTCGGTCAGCGACCAGAGCAGAATCGAGACGCCGAAGACGAGTGCCGCGGTGCCGATGGTGCGGCGCACGCGGCCGTCAGCGGTCGAGATGGCGTCCGTGGCCTCGAGGGCGCTGGCGGGCAGGTTCGGCAGTCCGCCGGCCAGCAGCAGGCCGAGCACACCGAGCGCGGTGATCACGATCAGCACGGTGCGCAGGTCGTTGTGGAAGATGGGGGCGATCGCGAGCAGGGCGGCGGCTCCGAGGCGGTTGATCACCATGATGAGCGTGACGGTGCGGTCGGGGTTGCGGGTCGAGGCGGCCGCGGCCGTTCCTGTCGCGATCATGATGCCGGCGCCGATGCCGCCCACGATGAGGCCGACCATCACGGTCGGGGTGGTGAGGATCGCCGACGGCAGACCGTACCCGAGCACCATGAGCACGAGGCCGATGCGACCGAGCTTCGGTCGATCGGCACGGGCGATGAATCGGTTCGTGACGAACATCGCGAGGGCGGAGCCGGCGGTCATGCCGGTGGCGAGCGCGCCCGCTGTGGCGATGTCGATGCCGAGATCCTTGAGCATTGCCGCGATGAGTACCGGCACGAGGTTCGCTGCCATGAGTGCGAACACCCAGGTGCCGACGAATCCAAATACGACTCGACCGGTGAGTGCGGCGAGACCGCTCGCCGGGGTCGCAGCGCTGGTCGCTGCGGGGGAATGGGCGGACATGGGACTCCTTCGTCTCGGTCAAGTGGTGCGGCCGGGTTCGGGATTCCGGCGAGGTTTGCGGGAACGTTCCCGCATTGCGTTGAAGAATACGTCGGCGCGAGCCGTTGCGCAAGCTCGGACCCCTGAGCGTCGTGCCTAGACTGGTCGTCATGGCGAAATCCGGGGTCACGATCATCGACATCGCCCGCGCGCTCGGCATCTCGAAGACGGCGGTGTCGGCCGCGCTGCACGGAAGCGGCCGAGTCTCGGACTCGACGCGCGATCGCGTACTCACCGAAGCGCGGCGCATGGGGTACGTGTCGAACCGTGCGGCGCAGCGGTTGCGGGGCGGCCGCCACGGAGCGATCGGGCTGAGCGTGCCGGGTGATGTGCGGGAACTCTCGTTCTACATGGAGCTCGCATTCGGGGCGGCCTCCGCTGCGGCCGAAGCAGGCAGCGACCTGCTGCTGCTGGCCGATGCACCGGACGGCGCGAGGCGCCCCAGTCTCGACGGCGTCATCGTCGTCGACCCGACTCCGGCATCGTTCGGGCCGCTGGTCGAACGCGTCGCCCAGGCCCCGATCATCACGGTCGGTGAGTACCGCGGCGACGACCGCGACCGCGTCGCCGCGTGGATCGCCGCCGATCACGCCTCGCTCGTCGGCGAAGTGCTCGATGGCATCGCCGCACAGGGGGCGCGTGCGCCGGCGCTCATCGGGTTGCCCGAGGATCGCGAACCCGCCTGGGCGCACGACGTCACCCGCGGATACACCGCCTGGTGCGCCGCTCACCGTGCGACGTCGACGGTGCTGCGCTCGAGTCTCGACCCCGATGAAGACGACCTGCGCCGCACGCTGCGCACCGCACGAGAAGCGGGGTGCGACAGCGTGATCTGGGTCGCGCAAACCCTCGTGCTCCGCGCGCTCGCCGCAGACCCCGCCAGCGGGCTGATCATGGCGACCATGGCCGCAGAGCCCGGCACGCTCGGCGTCGTAGGGGTCGACCTGCGAGCGCGCGAGTACGGGCGAGCCGCCGCTCGGCTGCTGCTCGCGGTGCTCGAGGGCGAGATCTCACCCGGCACGCACGAGGTGCACGACGCCCGGGTGATCCTGCCCGCCTGACTCGGCAGACCGCTGGTTGCCCGCGCCGGCTGCGCGAGCCACCCGCGCCTGTCGCCTGCCTGTTGCCCGAACCTGTTGCCCGAGCCTGTCGCCTGCTGGCTCGTGGCCGGCCCCGCTCGCCTCAATCAGCGGAGATTCGCCATATCGCGGACCGAATCGTCGCATTCGGTCCGCGATTCGCTGAATCTCCGCGAGCTGGTGGCAGCGGGTGGGTGCGGGCGTGGGTGCCGGCGCGTGGGCGCCAGTGCCTACTCGGCGAGCAGTGCTCGCACGCGCGGGATCACCTCACCGGCGTAGAGCTCGATGCTCTGCATGAGCTGGGCGTGCGGCATCGTGCCGTTCGCGTACTTGAGGTCGAAGCGGTCGGCGCTCAGAGTGCGCACCGTCGCGGCGATCTTGCGGGCGACGGTCTCGGGCGATCCGACGTACAGTGACCCGCCGTCGGCCTCGCGCTCGAACTCGGCACGTGTCGTCGCCGGCCATCCGCGCTCGGCGCCGATGCGGTTGCGGTTGGCTTCGAAGTGGGGCCACAGCTGATCGCGGGCCTCGGCGTCGGTCGCGGCGACGTGCCCGGGGGAGTGCACGCCGAGCGGCATGGGGTCGCGGTCGAGCTCCTGCTGCGCTTGCCGGTAGAGGTTTGCGAACGGTGCGAAGCGGGCGGGGTCGCCGCCGATGATCGCGAGCATCATCGGGATGCCGGTCTGTACTGAGCGCACGACCGATTCGGGGCTGCCGCCGATGCCGACCCAGGCGCGTACGCCATCGGGCTGCTCGGTTTTCGGGAAGACTTCTTGATCGACCAGTGCGGCACGATGCTGACCCGACCAGGTGATCGGCCCCTCGGTGCGGAGTTTTGTGAAGAGGTCGAGCTTCTCGGTGAAGAGCGCTTCGTAGTCGCCCAACTCGTACCCGAAGAGCGGGAACGACTCGATGAACGATCCGCGGCCGAGTACAACTTCGGCGCGCCCTGAGCTGACGGCGTCGAGCGTGGCGAACCGCTCGTAGACGCGCACCGGGTCGTCGCTCGAGAGCACGGTCACGCCAGTGCCGAGCAGTACGCGCTCGGTGCGGCCCGCGATCGTTGCGAGCACGATTTCGGGGGAGGTGAGCGCGAAGTCGTCGCGGTGATGCTCGCCCAGGGTGATGGCGTCGACGCCGAGCCGATCGGCGAGCACGGCCTGCTCAACAACGTCGCGCAGCACCTGCGCGTGCGATGAGCGGCCGCCCGACGCATCGAGCGTGAGGTCGCCGAACGTGTCGAGGCCGAGGATGAGCTGTTCGGGGGTGGCGCCGGCAACGGCGCGAAGGGGGGTCATGCCGGTGAGAACGCGGCAGAGCCCGTTGCTATTCCGAGCGGCTCGAGGTGATGAACCCGACTGCGGCACCGACGACGCCCAGAGCGACGGGCCACACCCAGAAGACGCCGATTGCGAGCAGGGCGGCGACCGCCGCAGCGAAGAGGCAGAGCTCGAAGAGGGCCTGGGCGAAGCGGTCGACGCGCAGCACCGGTCGCGGCGACAGGAAGAGCGCCCACAGCAGCACGCAGAGCGCGAGCAGGCCGAGGCCGGTGAAGATTCCAGGGAAGGGCAGCGGCCAGGCGAGGAAGCCCCAGACGGTGACGGTGACGACTGCCGCCAGCTGGAAGAGCCCACGAACGAGGAGCAGAATCGGGCTCGGGGCGTGCGGGGCGGCGTCAGGCGTACTACTGGTCACCGACCCAGTCTACCCGGGCTGGCGAATGCCGCCGACGTGCGCCTGCGGCCGGTGGTCTACGTCTGCGTACCCAAACTGGTCTACTTGAACTTCCCCGATTATCGTTACCCAGTGGACCACACCCGCATACTCGCCCACTCACAGATCGGAACCCGCCATGACCGCTCCGCTGTTGCGCGTGTTCACGGAGGCCGGGGGCTTTACCGCACCAATGCGCGTCTCGTGGGAGTCGGGCCGGTTCTCACTCGGCGAGGCGGCCCATCGAGAACTCACCGGGTCGCCGGTGACGGGGGCGGATCGCCGGCTCGATGGCGCCTGGCTCCTTCCGGGGCTGGTCGACGCGCATGTCCACGCCGCGTGGCACGCATTCGACGCCGCCGATCGCGCGCGTCTCTCTTCCGTTGACACCCGGCGCCTCACCGCAGCGGGGCTCGATCGTACGTTGCGCGCCGGATTCACGAGCGTGCGCGATGCCGGCGGTCTCGCCGTCGAGCCGTCGGCGGCTCACGAGCCGGGCGACACTCACGCCTCCGACGGCGCGCTCGTGCGACCGCGGATTGCGCATTCCGTCGCCATGATCGACCGAGCGCGTGCCGATGCGGCGGGCGGCGTCGCCGCGGCAGTCGAAGCTGTGCTCGAGTCGGGTGCGCGCTGGGTGAAGCTCGTCGCGACGGCCGGTGTCGCGGCCCCCGCGGGCGCCAAGCTCGATGCGCACTTCACCGCGGACGAGTTTCGCATCGCGACCGATCGGGCGTCTGCGGTGGGAGCCGCGGTGATGGTGCACGCCTGGGGTGGCGCGGCGATCGACCACGCCCTTGATGCCGGTGTCGCGAGCATCGAGCACGGCATGTACCTCACCCCGGAACAGGCGCGCCACGGTGCCGAGGTCGGGGCGACCTTTGTGCCGACGCTGCGGATCTACCGGCTCGTGCGCGACATGATCGCGAACGGCACGTTGCCCGCGCAGTTCGCGGCGCGCGTCGACGAGGCGATCGCCCACCACCCCGCCGCCGTTCGCGCGGCTCGAGATGCGGGATTCGCCATTGCGCTCGGCACCGACTACGGCACGGTCGATCAGCACGGCACCAATCGACTCGAATTCGACGCGCTCGTCGACGCCGGCCTGGCGCCGCATGAAGCGCTGCTCGCGGCCACCCGCGGGGGTGCCGCACTCCTCGCGCGTGCAGCGCCCCAGGCACACGAGGCGCCCAAGGCACCCGACGCCGAGTCGATCGGCCAATCACACGTCGCGCCGGGGGTGATCGCCGACGGTGCGGTCGCCGACGCCGTCGTGCTGCGCCGCGACCCGCGCGAGCCGGGCGCGCTCTCAGACCCCACCGCCATCGTCGGGGTGCTGCTCGCCGGGCGCTGGATCGATCCCGCGCCGCCTGTTCCCGCGCCGCCGCCAGCGCCCGCGGCCGCACAGCCCCCACACTCGTCACCCCTCAGCCCCTCCGAAAGGACCCCTCTGTGACCACCACTCGCACTTCTCGCCGCCTCGGTCTCGCCGCGGCCGCGCTCAGCGCCGCACTGCTGCTCAGCGCGTGCGCCGGCGGCTCGACTTCGACCGGCGGTGCCGATGCCGCCGGCGAGCCTGTCAGCGGCGGCACGCTCGAGTTCGGCCGCGTGGCTGCGGTGACCGATCTCGACCTCAACCAGCAGATCACCGCCAACAACGCGTTCGCGATCGACAAGATCTTCGAACCACTCGTGAGCTTCGATGAGAACGGCAAACTGATCCCCTGGCTGGCCGACTTCGACGCCTCAAGCGACGGTCTGACCTACACCTTCACGCTGCACGACGGGCTGCAGTTCTCGAACGGCGACGCGGTCACTCCCGACGACGTCGTGTTCTCGCTCGAGCGTCACCGGCAGGTCGGCGGCCCGCTGCCGCTCGAAGCGCCGATCGATGCGATCACGGCGACGGGCGATCACGAGGTCACCATTACCCTGACCTCCCCGTACACCCCGTTCCTCTCCGAACTCGCGAGCTTCTCGAACGGCATCTTCCCGAACAACTTCGGCGGCGCGAGCGAGGCAGACTTCTTCGCGAAGCCGATCGGCACCGGCCCGTTCGTCGTCGATACGTGGGATCCGAATGGCGACCTCACGTTCGTGAAGAACGAGCACTACTGGCAGGAGGGCAAGCCCTACCTCGACAAGCTCGTCTACAAGCTCGTCACCGACGACACACAGCTGCAGCAGCAGCTCACGGCGGGTCAGCTCGGCGCCATCGACGACGTGCCAGCCGCGAATGCCGCGCAGGTCGATTCGGCCGAGGGCACGGCACTGTCGCAGACGACCGGCTGGTCGACCGAGCAGGTGTTCTTCAACACGCAGCGCGAGCAGTTCGCCGACACGCACGTGCGACGGGCGATCGCGCTGGCGCTCGACCGCGACGGAATCACCCAGGCCACCACCTTCGGCACGGCCGAGGTCGCGAACGCGCTGCTGCCGCCGACCATCGTCGACTCCGCGAACGCCACGGTGCAGCCGCTCGAGTTCGACGTCGACGCCGCCAAGAAGGAGCTCGCGAAGTCGAAGTACCCCGACGGCTTCTCGATCACGCTGTCGCTGGCGAGCGGCGATTCCCAGCGTGCGCAGATCGCGCAGATCGTGCAGGAGTCGCTCGCGAAGATCGGCATCACCGTGGAGATCGAGCAGCTCGACATCGCCGTGTTCCGTGAGCGGTTCTTCGCCTACGACTTCGATTTCATGCTCAACAGCGGTCAGTCCGATGCGCCCGACCCGAATGGGTTCATCACGTTCCAAGCCGACCCCGACGGGTTCAGCAAGTCGTACTGGACCCACTACACCAACGATCGCGTGACGCAGTTGATGCAGCAGGGCCGCACGACTGCCGAAGGCGCTGACCGCACGAAGATCTACGCCGAGATCCAGCAGATCCTGGCCGATGACGTGCCCTACATTCCGCTCTTCTTCCCGTCGAACCTGAAGGCGACCCGCGACGATGTGCACGGATTCACCGTGCTGCCGAACGGCAGCGTGCGGTTCCAAGACACGTGGGTCGACGCTGCAGCGCAGTGATCGATCGGGCGGTGGCCGACGCGCAGGAGTCGTCGCCGGCCACCGCCCGCTGAGCGCAGTAGGGTGAGCACGTGCTGAGACGAACACTGCGGGCCGCGTGCCGCGTGATCGCGCGCGTCGTGCCGGTCATGCTCGGCGTCGTCATCGCCGTGTTCTTTCTGCTGCGACTGGTGCCGGGCGACCCCGCCGCGATGATCCTGGGCGAGCGCGCGACGCCCGATGCGCTCGCTGCGCTGCGCAGTCAGCTCGGTCTCGATCAGCCGCTGTGGCGTCAGTTCACCGATTTTCTCGGGCAGGTGGTCTTCCATCTCGACACGGGGTCATCGCTGGTCTCGGGCGTCTCGACCCGTGAACTCGTGCTGGCGAAGGCGCCCGTGAGTCTCGGCATCGTCGGTCTCGCGGTGCTCCTCGCCGTGGTCATCGCGGTGCCGCTCGCCCTTGTGGCGGCGCTGCGTCAAGACGGCTGGGCGGATCACCTGATCCGCATCCTGCCCGCGGTCGGATTGGGCATGCCGCTGTTCTGGATCGGGCTCCTGCTGATCATCGTCTTCGCGGTGCACCTGGGCTGGTTTCCGGTGGGCGGTGTCGGTGCGGGCCCGGGCGACCCGCTGCGCAGCCTGTTTCTGCCGGCGCTCGCCGTTGCGCTCGGCATGGCTCCGCCGCTGATCCGCTCGCTGCGGGCGCAGCTGATCGAGACGCTCGACGCCGACTTCGTGACGACCCTGCGGGCCGCACGCATTCCGCAGCGGCGCATCCTCTGGAGGCACGTCATGCGCAGCGCGTCGTTGCCGACGCTCACGCTGCTGAGCGTCAATACGGCGTATCTCATCGGCGGCACCCTCGTCGTCGAGCGGGTCTTCGGTATCAACGGGATCGGCTCGTTGCTCTTCCAATCGATCGGCAACCGCGACTTCCCGGTCGTGCAGGGCGTCGCCCTCTACTGCGCAATCGTCGTCGTGCTGGTGACGACACTGGCCGGGGTGCTGGCGAGCGCCGTCGATCCGCGCCTGCGGGTGGGCGCTCCGTCTGAGCCTCGGGCCGCGGTCGAGGTGATCCGATGACGACGCTGCGTCGCGCCCTGCGGTCGCCGGCCTTCGTCGCGGGGGCGACGCTCACCGCGCTGTTGCTGCTGGTCGCACTGGCGGCACCGGTGATCGCTCCGCACTCGCCGACAGATCAGCAACTCACCGCCGGCCTCCTGCCGCCGTCGCCCGAGCACTGGTTCGGCACCGATCAACTCGGGCGCGACGTGCTCTCACGCATGCTCTTCGCCGCGCGCACCGATCTCGGCATCGCGGTTCTGGCGTCGATCGCGCCTTTTGTTGTCGGCGTGACCGTCGGCCTCGTCTCCGGATACTTCGGAGGTGCCGTCGACTGGGTGGCGTCACGCATCACCGACACCGTCATCGCCTTCCCGTTCTACGTCATCGTGATCGCGCTCGTGTTCGCGCTCGGTGCAGGGGCGGGGGGCATCGTCGTCGCGTTCGCGCTGGTCGGGTGGGTCGGCTACGCGCGCGTGATTCGCGCGATGACGGCCGCGCTGCGCGACGCAGGATGGGTGCGCAGTGCACGAGGCAGCGGGCTGTCACATGCGCGCGTGCTCGTGCGGCACGTGCTGCCGAACGTGTTGCCCCAGGCCATCGTGCTGCTCGCCACCGAAATCGCGCTCATCATGGTCGCCATCGTCACCCTGGGGTATCTCGGCCTCGGCATCCGCCCGCCGACCCCCGACTGGGGCACGATGATCGCGGATGCGCAGCAGTTCATCACCACGCACTGGTGGCTCGCCGCTTTCCCCGGGTTCGCCGTGGTGCTCACCGGCATCGCACTGTCGCTGCTCGGTGACGGGCTCGCCGACGCCCTTCGCGTCACCGGTGCGCCGAGTGTGGGGCGCCGCAGCGGCCTCGGCGTGCGTCGTGGGCACGCGAGTGCCGAGCGGCGCGGGATCACCGCGCGCCGCGGTGGCCGCGTCGCCTCGGGTGGTGTCGCCGAACACACGGCACCCCGCAGGCCTCCCGAGACGCAGGTGCCGCGAGGTGCGGTGCAGGTGCGCGACCTCCGCATTGCGCAGACGAGCGGGCGCGCGCTTGTCGACGGCGTGGGCTTCACCGTCGAACCGGGCGGGTCGCTCGGCATCGTCGGCGAATCGGGCAGCGGCAAGAGCTTGACGCTGCGGGCCCTTCTCGGGTTGTTGCCGGGCGGCATCGTCGCGACCTCCGCGGGTTCTTCCGGGTCGAGCACCACATCGCCGGTGCGTGTCGGCGGGGCGGTCGGCATGGTGTTCCAAGATCCGCTGACTGCGCTCGACCCGCTCACCCGCGTCGGCGCGTTGCTGCGCGAAGCCGTCGCCGCGGCCCAGCCGCGCCGTTCGCGAACCGCCGTGCGCGAACGAGTGCGCGCCCTGCTCGCGGACGTGCACCTCCACGAAGCTTCCCGCATCGCTCGCTCGTACCCGCACGAACTCTCGGGCGGTCAGCGGCAGCGCGTCGTGATCGCGCTGGCGCTCGCCGGCGATCCGGCGGTGCTCCTCTGCGACGAACCCACCACCGCGCTCGACGTCACCGTGCAGCGCGAAGTGCTCGCGCTGCTGCGAGAACTGCGCGCCCGCCGCGGCATGACGCTCGTGTTCGTGTCGCACGACCTCGCGGTGGTCTCGCAGATGTGCGACGAGATCATCGTCATGTCCCAGGGCGCCGTCGTGGAGCGCGGGGCAACGCGTGCGGTGATCCGGCACCCCCGCGCCGCCGAGACCCGCGCACTCGTCGACGCCGTGCCGCACCTGCCGCACCTCGATGCCCCGACGTCGAACGCATCCGCGACGCCCGAGGACACCGCGCCACCCGTGCTCGACGTCCGCGACGCCGTCGTGCGCTACGGAGCGTTCACCGCGGTACACGGAGCTTCGCTCGCGCTCGCCGCCGGCGACGCGATCGGCATCGTCGGAGAATCCGGTTCGGGCAAGACATCGCTCGCCCGAGCCATCGTTGGCCAGGTGCCGCTCGCGAGCGGCGAGATTCTGCTCGACGGAGCGGTGCGCGCGGGCGCTCGGCGATCCGCCACCGGGCTCCGCGCCGTGCAACTCGTGCCGCAGGATCCCGGATCGTCGTTGACCCCGCGCCGCCCGGTCGGCAGCGTCATCGCCGAGGTGTTGCGCGCCGTCGATCGCGCTCAGTCGTCGGCCCCCCGCTCTCCGGTCGAACGGCGCTCCCGCGTCGCTGAGCTGCTGAGACTCGTGCGTCTCGACCCGGCGCTCGCATCGGCAACCCCCGACCGGCTCTCGGGCGGGCAGCGGCAGCGAGTGGCGATCGCCCGTGCGCTCGCCGCAGAACCCCGGGTGCTCGTCGCCGACGAGCCCACGTCCGCCCTTGACGTCTCGGTGCAGGCCGGAATCGTCGATCTGCTGCAGGATCTGCGACGCGAGCTCGGGCTGGCGCTCGTGTTCATCTCGCACGACCTGGCCGTCGTGCATGCGCTCTGCGACCGCGTGCTCGTGATGCGCTCAGGAGAGGTCGTGGAGCGCGGAGGCGCCGAGTTCTTCACCGCACCGCGCACCGCATACGGGCGCGAGTTGCTCTCATCGGTGCCGAGGATGCCGGATCACCCCGACGGCAACTGAACCCGCGTTCGGTCTCTCACTCTTGCGCCCGCATCGTGCGCACTTGGTACTCTGCCAGTAACAGCTCATCGGAGGGACGACGCCCATGGACGGCATCATGAACTGGATCGAGCGGTTGCTCGACGGCTCGCTGTTCGCCGGTGGCATCTTCTTGATCATCGGCATCGTGGGCGGCGTGCTGCTGCTCATTTCGCTGCTGCTCGACGGCATCTTCGATGCGTTCGATTTCGGCGACGGCCCACTGAGCCTCACGACGATCGCCGCGTTCACCGCGATCTTCGGGTTCGCGGCGTTCGCCGGCGTCGGTGCCGGCATGTCGACCCCGATGGCGACAATCGTCGGCGCGCTCTCCGGCCTCGTGGGGGCGGCCGCGGCCTGGTGGCTCTCCCGCGCGATCAGAAACGCCGAATCGAACACGGCGGTCAGCGGCGACGACCTCATCGGTTCGACCGGAGCCGTCGTGCTCGCGATTCCCGAAAACGGACTCGGCGAAGTCGCCGTCGTGCGTCACGGCGAGCGCATCTCGCTCTCCGCGACCGCCGATGCGCCGATCCCGCGCGGTTCCGCCGTGCGCATCACTCAGACCGTGACCTCGACGTCCGTGCGCGTCGAGCTCGTCCTCCCCGAAGACCACGCCCAACCGTTAGACCGAACGGAGACGTAATGTTCCTCGCAAGCCCGGCGATCGTCGGCATATTCGGCGCGGTGATCGCACTCGTGCTGATCGCCCTCGTCATCATCAAGCGCTACCGCATCGCGAAGCCCGACGAGGCGATCATCGTGACCGGTGGCAAGGGCAAGGAAGTGGTCGACGCTGCGGGCAACAAGAGCCGCGACCTGTCGGGGCAGAAGGTCGTCACCGGCGGCGGCGTATTCGTCGTTCCGTTCGTGCAGAAATCGTTCACGATCTCGCTGCGCTCGCGCCGTCTCTCGATCACGACCGAGGCGCAGACGACCGACGGCATCACCATGCAGGCTCAGGCCGTCGCCGTCGTCAAGGTCGGCGGCACCCAAGAGATGATTCGCGCTGCCGCGCAGCGCTTCCTCTCGAACTCCGACGAGATCGACGAGTCGACGCAGGAGGTGCTCTCGGGTTCGCTCCGTTCGATCATCGGTGGCCTGACGGTGCTCCAGATCATCCGCGACCGCGCCGTTGTCGCGCAGAGCGTGCTCGAAGCCGCCGAAGAGGCGCTGACGAAGCAGGGCCTCGTCGTCGATACGCTGCAGATCCAGGAGATCCGCGACGGCGCCGATTACATCTCGAACATCGGTCGCCCCGAAGCCGCCAAGGTGCGCCAGCAGGCCGACATCGCCGAAACGAACGCCTACCAGGCATCGCAAGAAGCGAAGATCGCCGCCGAGCGCGTGCTGCTCGACCGCAACCGCGAGCTCAAGCTGCGCCAGGCCGAGATTCAGGTCGAGACCGATAAGGCGACCGCGCAGGCGTCGGCCGCGCAACCCCTGGAAGACGCGATCCAGCAGCAGGCGATCGTCGAGCAGCAGCGCATCACCGCGCAGAAGGAAGTCGCGCTGCGCACCGAGAAGCTGAACGCCGACGTGCGTGCCGTGGCCGAGGCAGACGCCTACCGCGTCGAGCAGATTGCAAAGGCAGAGGCTGCGGCGTCGATCTCGGCCGCCGAAGGCCGCGCCACCGCGGTTGAGCGCGAGGGTGCGGCGAGCCGCATCGCCCGTATCGCCGCAGCTGAAGCCGTCGAGGCCGAGGGTCGCGCCGAAGCCGCAGCGCTGGAGGCAAAGGGCACGGCTGAGGCCGCTGCGATCGATGCACGTGCGCGGGCTCTCGAGACGCAGTCGCAGGCGGTGCTCGCGCAGGAGCTCATCCATCTGCTCCCCGAGATCGCGGCCGAATACGCTCGCGCCATCGGTGCGATCGAGCACATGACCGTCGTCTCGGCAGACGGCACCTCGAAGGTGGCCGGCGAAGCGATGGGCAACATCAAGGGCCTGCTCGAAATGGCGAAAGACACGGTGGGCATCGACCTCGCGGGCATGCTGAATGGCGCCGTGTCGGGCGGCGCCGCGGGTGCGGCCGCCGGGCGCGCGTCGCGCGAGGAGTCCGATCGCGGGCGCCGCTCAGACCGTGACGCGGTGCGCGGCGAGCGCTCTGAGCGTCGTGGCATCACCGAGGGGCGCGCGGACGTTGCGACTGCCGAGACCGGTGACCACGGAATTCCTCACGCGGCTTCGGGTGCCGCCGATCGTTCGCCAGTCGGTGGTGTGACCGACAGCGCTCGTGATCTTGCCGGTTCGGCAGCGGGCACGGCAACGGCGGCGGCTGACGCCGCCAGCGCCGCTGCCGATGCGGCGACCGAGGCTGCACGGGACGCAGGAGCCGCGGCTCAGCGCACCGGAACCAACGTCACCGACCAGATCAACGGGTTCGGGGCCGGCTCGCAGTAGCACGCCGGGTGCGACACGCCGCAGCCCCGGGCTCCTTCGGGAGACCGGGGCTGCGGCGTTTTCGGTGCGTCCCGATGTGCGGGGAGCCTCCCCGCCCGATTCGCATGAGGCGCGGTGCAGAATAGGAGCATGTCCGCTCGCCGCTCTCAGTCGTTGACCTCGGAGGTCGAGTCGGTGCTCGGCCCGGCGCCGACCGACTACGCGCAGCCCGAGGTCATCGTGCTGCGCTTCCGTCGGCACGGTCGTCGGTTGCTGCTCCCGGTGATCTGCATGGTCGTGCTCGCCGGCCTCGCCGGGTACTGGGTGGGCGCGTTCGCCGAGGGCTGGCAGAACGTGACGGCGGCCATTGCGGCAGTCGTGCTCGGCATGGTGCTCGGGCTGCTGCCGGTGCTCGGGTGGCTGACCCAGCGCGTGACCGTGACTTCGCGCCGGGTGATCCTGCGCCGCGGCATCTTTTCGCGTCAGCGCTCTGAGGTGGCACTGCTGCGCGTGCGCGAGGTGCGCACTCGGCGCGGTCTGTTGCAACGCATGTGCGGTGCCGGCGAAATCGACCTCTCCATCGGCGCGGAGCGCACGGTGCTGCACGATGTCCCTGCGGTCGCCGCAACTGCTGATGCGATCCAGGAGCTGGTCGAGCGCAACTACGCGCACGCGAGCCGCACGGCACCACCTGCGGCGACGGTTCCACCGGCCGTGCTGGGTGTTCCGCCCAACGCAACGACCCGCTTCGCCGATCTGTAGCGGGCGATTCGTCGAGTTCAGGTCGTGCGCGTGATAAGCACGTCGATCAGCCGGCTCGCGAGGGTGACGAGCTGCTCGATTTCGCTGTCGTCGCGATCGATCCAACGGCACTCCGGGTCGCCGACCGGCACGAAGTTCTCGTGCCGCTCCCACACCATGAGGGTGCGCTCGGCGCCGAGCACGTACTGCTGCCACCACACCTGCCGCAGGTAGTTGCGGGGAATGCTGCGCCATTCCTTATTCGTCGTCTTGATCTCGGCCAGCTCGACCGCGCCCGACGCGCGGAACGCAAGGCCGTCGGGGGTGGCGAGGTGTCTGAGATCGCGCTCGGCGTGGAAGAGTGCCTGGCTTGGAGAGATCTCGTGCTCGCGCAGCACCCAAGCCGCGATCTCGGGCTCGCGACGCTTGCCGTGGTCGGTGAACGCATTGCCTGAGAATCGGCTGCCGTGCAGCTTCTCATGCGCGGCTGCCTCGATGGAGCGCGGCGTTGACAGCTTGGCGACATCGGTTGCGGTGATGCCGCGTGCGCGTGCGCGCATCCAGGCCGTGCGATCCGTGCCATCGGTCACGATGCGTTGCAGATAAGCCGGAGCGAGGGTGGACACCACTCCAGTGTCGCACGCGTCTCGGAGGTGCGCGTGCAGCGCGCCGATCGCGCCCGTCGAGCGGTGTTCGAGTGACGTTCACGTTCATCGGACGGTGTGCAGAATCACAGAAAACTGAAAAGAAAAGCATTGTTCGCAGAGGTTTGGAGACTGCGAACACCCAGGCGATGGGAGTACCCTCCTCAGAGAGATATCTGCTGTGATCTGCGGAAAAGTTGGGGCAGATTCTGGGGAAACGAAATCGAAGCGTCGTGAAAGTCACCTGTTCCGCCGGGTGCGCGGGGTTATCGATCGAAAGGAGCATTCCGAAGGAATGGACGCACAACAACTGACGCGCGCTGATGGGGGAAAAATCCGCGCGCTCGTGGTCGACGATGAAGAGTCGATCACGCAACTGGTCGCGATGGCGCTGCGCTACGAAGGCTGGGAAGTCGAGACAGCCGGCACTGGGCAAGACGCGTTCGAGAAGATTCGCACGTTCAATCCCGATGTCGCCGTACTCGACATCATGCTGCCCGATTTTGACGGTATGCAGCTGCTCTCGCGCATTCGCACCTCGGGGGAGATGTTCCCGGTGCTCTTCTTGACCGCGCTCGATTCGGTTGAGGATCGGGTCAACGGACTGACCGCCGGCGGTGACGATTACGTCGTCAAGCCGTTCAGCTTGGAAGAACTCATCGCCCGGCTTCGTGGGCTCGTGCGCCGCTCGCAGCTCACTCTGTCTCAGAACCCCGATCCGGTGCTTCGGGTCGGCGATCTCACGCTCAACGAAGACAGCTACGAGGTTGAGCGTGCCGGAGCGAGCATCACGGTGACGAACACCGAGTTCGAGCTGCTCCGCTACCTCATGCGCAATCCGAACCGCGTGTTGTCGAAGGCGCAGATTCTGGATCGAGTCTGGGCGTACGACTTCACCGGGAAGTCGACTGTCGTCGAGCTCTACATCTCGTACCTGCGCAAGAAGATCGATTCGGGTCGCGAGCCGATGCTGCACACGGTGCGTGGCGCGGGCTACATGCTCAAGCCTGCGGCTTGAGCATCGCGCGAGCAGCGCTCGCGCAGCGTTGAGGGAAATGCTCTGACATGAGTGCCCGCGAAGGCGGGATGTCCGCAGCAGCGTGCTGGTCGGGCCTGGCAGCGATTGCGGCTGGGCCGCAATCGCCGGAGGCACGCTGCTGCGGACATCCCGCCTTTGCGTTCCCACACGACGAATGGTAGAGTTTCCCACGGCCCAAGACCGCCGGTAGATTCCGCAAGGAATCCAGAACGTCCGCGAAAGCGGAGACCAGCGCAGGTGCAGATCTCCTTGAGTGACGGATCCCGATCCCGAACTTCTGAAGCTCCGTGCGTGCGCGCCGGAGCTTTTTTGGTTTCTGTGGCTTCTCATGTGGAAGCCCCGACTGAAAGCTCTGTGCGGCGCGGCCCCCGAGCGGCGTCCGTCGCTTGGGTACGACAAGCTAGGGAGCGCCATGGCTACGAAGGACGCTACGGTCGCCGATCTTCAGCAGAAGTTTGAAGAGTCGAGCGCCGTTCTGCTGACTGAGTACCGCGGTCTTTCGGTTGCTGAATTGCGGGAACTCCGCAACAGCATCCGTGAGCACGCGACGTACGCTGTGGCGAAGAACACGCTGACGAAGATTGCGGCCAACAACGCCGGGATCACCGCATTCGATGACGAGCTGGCCGGTCCTTCGGCTCTCGCCTTCGTGCACGGTGACACCGTCGCGGTCGCAAAGTCGCTGCGTGACTTCGCCAAGGCACACCCTCTTTTGGTGGTGAAGGCGGGCTACTTCGATGGCAACGCCCTGACCGCCGCTGAGGTAGGCAAGCTTGCCGATCTCGAGAGCCGCGAGGTGCTGTTGGCTAAGGCCGCCGGCGCTATGCAGGCTGCTCTGGTCGGTGCTGCACAGCTGTTCGCCGCCCTGCCCGCTAAGGCCGCTCGCGGCTTCGGCGCGCTGCAGGAGAAGCAGGACGCTTAAGACTCGGCTCACGCCGGATCGGTTGAAAAAACCCGCTCGTACGCACCGCGTGCGGGCACACATCAAGGAGATACATCATGGCTAAGCTTTCCACCGAAGAGCTGCTCGCACAGTTCAAGGAGCTCACCCTCATCGAGCTCTCGGAGTTCGTCAAGGCGTTCGAGGAGACCTTCGACGTTTCCGCTGCTGCTCCCGTCGCAGTTGCTGCTGCTCCGGCTGCCGGCGCTGCTGAGGCTGTCGAGGAGAAGGACGAGTTCGACGTCGTCCTCGAGTCGGCTGGCGACAAGAAGATCCAGGTCATCAAGGTTGTGCGCGAGCTGACCGGCCTGGGCCTGGGCGAGGCGAAGGCTCTCGTCGAGGAGGCTCCCAAGAACGTGCTCGAGGGCGCGAAGAAGGAAGCCGCTGAAGAGGCGAAGGCAAAGCTCGAAGAGGCAGGCGCGGGCGTCAAGCTCGTCTAAGTTTTTTCGATGAGGCTCACTCGCTGAGCTGCATTGTCGGGAGGGCAGGATCACCTGAGGGTGATCCTGCCCTCTTTTTTTGGTGCGCCCGCCCGCTCCCCGCTTTTACACATATCCC